>BJGE01000011.1 GCA_014190275.1 Actinomycetes bacterium
CGACATGCGGCTGACTATTTTGCGGGAGTAATAAATGAATGAGCAACCCTTGGGCGAAGACGCCATGGTCGGCATCTGCATGGGCAGTGACTCCGACTGGCCCACGATGCAAGCGGCGGCGACCGCATTAGACGAGTTCGGGGTTAGCCATGAGGTGCGGGTGGTTTCTGCGCACCGCATGCCCCTCGAGATGGTGGAGTACGGCACCACGGCGGTGGCGCGCGGCTTACAGGTGATCATCGCTGGCGCCGGCGGTGCGGCACACCTGCCGGGCATGCTCGCGTCCCTAACACCGTTGCCGGTGATCGGGGTCCCGATCTCAACGTCGGCGCTGGAAGGCATGGATGCCCTGCTGTCGATTGTGCAGATGCCAGCCGGAGTGCCGGTCGCGACAGTGGCCATCGGTAATGCACGTAATGCGGGTTTGCTCGCCGTGCGCATGCTTGCTATGACGAACCCAAAGTTGCAGGCAGCAATGGTGAAGTTCCAGGCCGACCTGGCTGCGTTAGCAAAAGCCAAGGGCGAAAACCTTGTACCGCCCGTTCAGTAGTGCTGCGCTTCTATTTGAGTAGCCGGTGCCATTCGATTGCCGGGCACTTGTTCATGATCATCGTCAGGCCCGCATCAACCACCCGCTTGGCGGCCGCTTCGTCGATGACATCGAGCTGAAACCACACGGCACCGGCGCCGGCTGCGATCGCCGCGTCGGCGAATTCGCCGGCCCGGTCTGACCGAACAAAAACATCAACCACATCGGGGATACCGACGGCGGCAGCAGCCTCGGCGATGGTGGCGTAGCCCTGCTCGCCGTGCACGACTTCGGCCCTCGGCTGGATCGGAATCATTCGCTTACCGCGTTGTTGCAGTACTGAAGCGACGCCAAACGCGGCACGGTCTGGGTTATTGCCCAAGCCGACCACGAACCAAAGTTCGCTGTCACGGAGCAACCGGTCGACATCGGCGGCGCTGCCGAAAAGATCGGTCATGTCAGGCGGTTGGGCGCCCGAGGGCGCGGTAGGTCCAGCCGGCCGCCCGCCATAGCTGCGGGTCAAGGCGATTGCGGGCATCAATTAGATGCCGTGGCTTGGCGGTCGACGTGATTTTCGCGGGGTCCAATTCGCGGTATTCGGGCCACTCGGTCAGATGCAGTACCAGCTCAGCACCGGCCAGCGCTTCGGTGACATCTTCGAGATAGGTCAAGGTCGGGTACACCCGAGCCGCATTGGCCAGCGCCTTCGGGTCATGCACTACAACATTGCCACCGGCGTTGTGGATTGCAGCGGCAACTGCGAGGGCCGGTGAATCGCGGACATCGTCACTATCGGGCTTAAATGCGGCGCCTAGTACGGTGACGTTCCTACCGGCAAAGGAACCATCGAGTGCGGCGAGTGCCAGGCTCACGGTGTGGGCGCGCTGGCGCAGATTGATCTGATCGACCTCACGGAGGAATGCGAGGGCTTCCTCGGCGCCGAGCTCACCGGCCCGCGCCATGAAGGCGCGGATATCCTTTGGCAAGCACCCGCCGCCAAATCCCAAACCGGCCGCCAGGAATTGATTACCGATGCGCGGGTCGTAGCCAATTGCCTCGGCAAGTTGGGTGATATCGGCGCCCGCGGCCTCGCAGACTTCAGCCATCGCGTTGATGAATGAGATCTTCGTAGCGAGGAATGAATTGGCGGCGACTTTGACAAGCTCCGCCGTTGGGAAGTCGGTTACGAGGAACGGCACGCCTTGATCGATAAGTGGTGCATAGACCTGACGCAGTAGTTCTTCGGCGTGCTGGCTTCGAACTCCCACCACGAGTCGATCCGGGTGCAAGGTGTCGGTGACCGCGAAGCCCTCCCGGAGGAATTCCGGATTCCATGCCACTTCGGCAGCGGGTGCGGTCAGGGCCAACTGCTCCGCGAGCAGGGCCGCGGTGCCAACCGGCACGGTGGATTTACCGACCACCAAAGCCCCGGTGCGCAGATGCGGTGCCAAAGCTTGGATGGAGCCGAAGACCTGGGAGAGGTCGGCGGCATTGGCACCGGACTGCTGCGGGGTACCGACGCAGATGAAGTGGATATCGGCGGCCGTGGCGGCCTCGGCCAGCGAGGTGGTAAATCGCAGGCGGCCGGCGGCAATATTGCGGTGAAGTACCTCGGGCAGGCCAGGCTCATAGAACGGAACCCGCCCACTTTGCAAAATCTCGACCTTGGCCGGATCGATATCGACCCCGATGACCTCAAAACCCAACTCGGCCATGCAGGCGGCGTGGGTGGCCCCTAAATAGCCGGTTCCTATGACAGACAGTCGCAAGGTCACCGGTGAAGACTATCTGCCCTCTAAGGTGGCGTTCGTGGGCATTGCCGGGGTCCGAATCCGCACTCGCGCCAGCAGGTGGCGGGTCGAGGCGGCTGGCGTCGAACAGCTCCAGCAATTGTGTGTCACGAGTGTTGGCGCGGCGCGGGTGACCAATTTGGAGATCCGACTTCGCCACTGGTCCCCGCCCAAGGGTTGGGTGGGCGCCCCGGCGACCCCGGGACTGGTGGCGTATTTGATCGACCCGAGGGGTGCGGGTGCCCAGGTGGTGTTGGCTTGGCGCGAGCCGATTGACATCGCGCTGGCACTTGCCGCCGCGGTGCGATGCCTGCGACCAACACTTGGCCTAGGGGTCCGGCCCCAGCTCACCCTTGCCCCGGGGTTACCCGCGGCGGCGGCCGCACTCGCGGCCGAGGTGCACGACGTGGTCCGACCAGATGACACCGTGCATGCGCACTTGCGCAGATGCGACACCTTGGTCGTACCACGGCCTGACCTACTACCGGAAATACCGCGGGCAACCACCGTGGTGGTTTCCGATGGCACTTGGCAAGTGGCTGGCACCTCGCATCCGGTGTGGGTCGACCCCAGCGTGCACCACCCGATCGGTCGCAGGTCATCGGGAGTCACCGACGTGATTTCAGCCACCGTCACGGGCGGCATTCTTAAGTTACGTGGCACCTCACTCAAACTTGATATCACCGGCGACCTGAAATCGGAGGATGTGAGCGCGCTAGTGTCGGTAGCGGCCGTGCGCACCGACTCCGATCTCGGCCCGAGGTGGATGAATCAGTTACATGCTTGCGGAATTATTGTTAATGCGGAACAAGTTGATCTGCTGGAAGCGCAGGTAGCATCGGTTAGTGCTCGCCGCACGGCTCTACAAACCAGTACCCCAGCAGCCGCACTCGGGAGCTGGCCTTCGGTGAGTGCAGTTCTCCTTACCAATCGCGATACCTATCTAGGTCGGGCGATGAAGCAAATCGCGCGATTGGATTACCCAAACCTGCAGGTGACCGTCGGGCTACATGGATTTGAGTTAGCCGCCAACCAAAGTGCTGAATTATCGGCCGTGGCCGGGCGGGAGATACATTTCAGTTCGGTGCCCAAGTCGGTGCCCTTCGGTGCTGCGATGCAGTTGATGAGTCAGCGCGCCGACGGTGAGCTGATTACCAAGATTGACGATGACGACTACTACGGTGCGGACCATATTTGGGATTTGGTGGTTGCACGCCTGTACTCCAGAGCCCAGGTAGTAGGCAAGGCGCTCGATTGGATTTACCTTGAGGGCGAGGACACCACGGTATTTCGACCTACTTATGCCGCAGAAAAGTACTCCTTCTTCGTGGCCGGCGGCACTATCTTGATTTCCCGTGCCGATCTTGCCGATGTTGGTGGCTGGCGCCCGGTGGGGAAGTCAATCGATAGGGGATTACTGGAAAGTATCAAACAGTCAGGCGGCTTGATCTACCGCACCCACGGCCTGGGTTACCTTTATGTTCGGCATTTGGCGACCCACACCGCGGTGGTCGCCGATGAGCACTTCCTTACAAAAACTCAGCAAACCTGGATCGGGTTGCTGGAACATGAAGTGTTTGGTACCGCAGAGTGAACTCATCTTCTCTGCACCTGCCGATGGTGTCGGTGATTATGCCCGTCATCAATGAGGAGCGACACCTGCAGCATTCGGTTGAACGAATTCTTCAGCAGGACTATCCGGGAGGGCTTGAAGTAATAGTTGCGGTAGGTCCATCGCGTGATCGCACTGCTGAGGTTGCCGTGGATATCGCGGCCCGTGATGCTCGGGTGCAGGTTGTCGAAAATCCGTCCGGCAAGACACCGTCGGGTTTAAATGCTGCGATTCAAATTGCGAGCGGGGAAGTAATCGTTCGGGTGGATGGCCATGCGATGATCCCAAGTGACTACATCACGGTCGCGGTGGAAACCTTGCAAACTAGTGGTGCCGACAATGTCGGCGGCATGATGAATGCGGAGGGCACCACGGATTTTGAGCAAGCTGCGGCGCGCGCGATGACCTCGCGCTTTGGCGTTGGGGGAGCAGCATTTCATGTCGGTGGTAGCGCTGGTCCGGCACTTACCGTTTACCTGGGATGTTTTCGCCGCGAGGCACTTGATCGAGTCGGCGGCTACGACATCACGATGGAGCGGGCACAGGATTGGGAAATGAATCTGCGCATCAGGCAAACCGGTGGCACGGTCTGGTTCAACCCGGACTTGAAAGTCACCTATCGGCCCCGACCAACCCTTGGCGCATTGGCTAGGCAGTACCACGATTACGGGCGTTGGCGCCGAGAAGTCGCAACGCGCCATCCCGAAACCGTCTCACTGCGCTATCTCGCGGCTCCCATCGCCGTTGTCGCAGTGATCGTCGGCACGGTTCTTGGGCTCCTTGGGTTACTCCTTGGGGCGCCTTGGCTGGCGGTAATCGGATTTGCTGCACCGGCCGGCTATCTGGTGCTTGACCTGCTGGCAAGTTTAGTGGCCGCCGGCACCAAACCGCGGTTGACAATTGGGGCAGCGCTGGCACTGCCGATGGTTTACGCGACCATGCATGCATCCTGGGGCTTCGGATTTCTGCGCGGCGGGGTGGGTAAACCATGAAACTCAGGTCGCTATTTGGCCGGCAAGCCGGCGCACCGTTGCGCTGGTCGGTCGTCACTGCGGCACCGAAGGGGGAACCTGGCCTGCTCTGGGGTGATACCTGGTTTGCCACCGATTTAGTTGCTGCTCTGCAGCGACAGGGCCAGATCGCTGCCGTGGTGCCTCGAGGGGGTGCGCAATCTCCCGCGCGAGAACGCGATGACGTGGTGCTGGTATTGCGCGGCCTTCGTCGCGTGCATCCGGTGCCGAATGCACCTGCTGGCAGTCCAACAACTTGGATGATGTGGATTATTTCGCACCCTGAATTAATCGAGCCTGACGAGTTGGGCGATTACGACGCGGTATTCGCTGCCAGTCAATCGTGGGGCGATCCAAAAGTTGTTACCCCACTTTTGCAGGCTACCAATCCGCTGCGCTTCACCCCGCAGGCCGCTGCGCCCGATACCGGAGATGATGTGCTCTTCGTGGGATCCACCCGCGGCTCCTTCCGTCCCATCGTCAAGGATGCCATTTCGGTCGATGCGAATATCGCAATTTATGGAGTCGGCTGGGAGGCCTACTTGGAGCCCCAGCAAATCCGCGCGGGATTCTTGCCCAATATCGAACTACCGGCGGCCTATGCGAGTGCCGGAGTGGTGCTCAATGACCACTGGCCGCAGATGGCTGCAGATGGATTTTTATCAAATCGACTTTTTGATGCGGTTGCTGCAGGTGCACGAGTGATTTCAGATCCGGCACAAGGGCTCGAGCGCATATTCGGTAATGGGGTGCGCATTTATCAAGGCCCGGCGCAGTTGCGCGAATTGTTAAATAGGGACCGGGACGAAGTATTTGGTGACCGGCGAACTCGGCTGGCGGTAGCCAAAGAGGTAGCGCAATCACATAGTTTTGATGTGCGCGCCCGGGTCCTAATTGAGCGGGCGCAAGCCCTGCGGTCGGTCGCACGTGCGGACGGCCATGTCTAAGCCCCGAGTCGTGATTATCGCCAATAACATAGAGGAGCTCGGAGGGGCGCAGCGTATCGTTCACGTGCTAGGCCAGGGCCTAGCCGAACGCGGGTATCCGACACAGTTGGTTGGGGTTGCGCCACACCCCCCAAAGCACATTTATGTCGCGGCACCGGCATACCGGTCCACCACCTTGATGAGTGCCTGCTGGCCACCTGCCATCGCGCCATCGGGACCCCTGGGCAAGTACCGCCCTGCAGTTCGCAGGCGGCGCAACACTAGATTTCGCCTTCACGCCGAAGCAGTCGACCAGCTGCGTCAGTTGCTATCGGCCGGGCCGCCCGGGGTTATCATCTGCGCCCAGCTGAAGGCGATGCCGTTATTGCAGGACGCAGGGATTGACGGCTGGCGGGTGATCGGTCAGTACCACGCCTCCTTCGAAGCCGCTGCAAACAGCCGCGATCTGCGCCGAGCTCTGAGGAATTATCGAGACGTCAGTACCGTGGCACTGTTGACCGCGCAGGATGCGGCCCTGTTCGCCGATGCGGGGTTGAAGAACACGCGTTGGATCCCGAACCCACTTGCCTACTGGCCGGTTGACGCAGCGGACCTCGCCGGTCGGACTGTTACCTACCTCGGGCGACTGTCCAAGGAGAAGGGCCCGGGCATCCTGCTGGCTGCCTGGAGCCAACTGGATCCACGCTTTGCCGATTGGAGCTTGCAGTTCGTTGGCGCGGGACCACTTGAGGGAGCACTTCGGGCGCAAGCCGCCGCCCTCGGACCCGCGGGCCGGCGCATTGCATTTCGGCCCCCGGTTGCGGATCCGGACCGGGTGCTGCTCGGCTCGGATGTGCTCGCCATGCCGTCGCTGACGGAGGGGTTCCCGCTGGTTTTGGCCGAGGCGATGGCCTGTGGGCTGCCGGTCGTGGCCGCTGACTGCTCACCTGGTGTGCGAGTCCTCGTGCATGATGGGGTAAATGGCTTGTTGGCGGCCCGTGGCGATGCCCGTGATTTTGCCGCAAAGCTGACGCTAGCGATGGACTCACCGCAGCTGCGCCAGGTACTCGGGTCGGCGGCCCGAGCTTCCGTTGAGTACCTCAAGGTCCCGAGGGTCTTGGATCAGTGGGAGTCGTTGATCGCTGAAGTCACAGATGCGCGTTAGCGCGCGATAAGTCATCCTCGAAGTCGACCTCGACAGCGAATAGGTCGGTGATATCGAGCGGGATGACTCTGGTGGCGTCCTGGGCGACGGTTATCTCAATCCCCCGCTCGAAATAATCCATGTCATCGCACGCGGCCAGGCCGCGAATCAGGTTTGCGCGGTCAGTAGCGCTGATGTAATTGATTCCGACGGCCTCGCCGAGGGCCTCGGTTACCTGTTTGGAGAGCAGCGCCACATACCCGTCCTGGTCGACGGTGTATTTGATCTCCTCTTCACCTACAACCGCGGTGTTGACGCAGATGAACGACTTGTCAGCCTCGATGAGCTCGCGGGCCCGGACGAGCACCTCGGCGTCGAAAACCACATCACCATTCATCCAGAGCACCCCACCGGGTGGTGCCAAGCGCAGGGCCTTGAGCAGGCTGCGGTTGGTGTTGGTCTGGTCAAAGGACTCGTTGTAGATGTACGAGACATCCGGAAACGCCTCAAGGATCAGTTCGAGCTTGAAGCCGACCACGGTGGTAACTCGAAGCCCATCGCCGAAGACCTTGGTTAGGTTGTCAAGCTGCTGGCGCATGATGGTGCGCCCGTCGATGAGCGGAGTCAGCGGCTTCGGCCACGGCTTACCAAGCCTGGTGCCCATGCCGGCAGCCAAGATCACCGCATGTACGGTCATGCGGTGCCCCCGGCCACGGGGCACCTGCGAAAGAACCTTGAAACGCCCCTGATCGGGAGCATGACTGGGGATTTCCGCGGCACTGGCCTATCGTAACGGGGTGCGCATTATCTGGGAGCACCGTCAGGTGCTCCGCATGTTGGTCCTGCGGGATCTGCAAAAGCAGTACACCAAATTCCGGCTGGGCTACCTTTGGACCCTGCTCGAGCCGCTCGGCATGGCATTGGTGCTCTGGTTTGTCTTTACCCAATTACTCGGCGGGAAAAAACTGGGCCTGCAGCCGTACTTCCTGTTCATCGCGGTGGGGATCTTGCCCTGGTGGTGGTTTGCCCGAGGGGTCTCCGGGGCGGCAAGGACATTTCGTCGCAACCCGGTATTGCTGCGGATGAGTGTGCTGCCCACGAAACTTTGGGTCGTCCGCGTGGTTTTGGTCGCGATGGTCGAATACCTGCTGTCACTTCCGGTCATCTTGATCGCCATGCTCGCAACCGGCACGTTACCGGGGCCGCTAATCGCATTGTTCCCGGTCGCGATCATCGTGCAATTCTTCTTGATGTACGGCCTTGCCATGTTGATTGCCGCTGGTTCCGCCGTCATTCCTGACCTGGCCCGCATTGTGCGAATCGTGCTGCGCGCGACTTTCTACCTATCGCCGGTTTTGTATTCGATCGCCAACATCCCCGCGGGAGCGCAGGTAATAGCCGCGGTGAATCCACTGGTTGGTATTTTGGGCCTGTATCGAATCGGGTTTTGGCCAACCGAAATCGATTCGCTCCCGCATTACGGTATTTCCCTAGGCGTGACGGCCGTTATCTTCATCTCGGGCTCGGTGGTCTTCCAGCGGCTCGAAGGCCGCATTTTGAAGGAGGGCTGAGATGGCCCGTCAGCGGTTGGACCCGGGTCTGGACGCAATGCTGCTTTTCACCGATGTGGGCATCAACATCGCAAAGGGTAGGCGCCGACAAGGTGGTGGTCGGCGGCACCGGTTGCGCAGATTTGTGGGGGAACAAAGCCGGACGGGGTCATGGGTGCTGCGCGGGGTAACTACGCAAATTGCGGCGGGTGAGTCGGTGGCGGTGTTGGGGTTGAAGAACTCCGGTCGTACCGAGTTCTTGCGGCTGGCGGCGGGCACTTTGATTGCGGATGAGGGTGTGGTGCGGCGACGTGCACCAGTCTTGCCCATGATCGACCTGGGCCGCGCATTTGATCGCGGGTTCACGGTGCGGCAGAACATCTACCTGCTCGGCGGGCTCTTGGGCATGACCCCCGGCAAGGTAGAAGTTGCCTTGCCAGAAATCGTCGAGACCGCGAGGCTCGCACCGAATATCGATAAGTACCTGCGCGGTGCCTCGGCTTTGACCCGGCAGAAGCTGGCTTGGAGCATCGCAATGGCAACCAAGGCACCGGTGGTCGCGGCTGACGAGATGCTAGTTGTTGGCGATGTGGAATCCCGAAAGCGCTGCCTGGCACAGGTGGAGAGACTCAAGGCGGCCGGAACCACCTTCTTGGTGTCTACCGACGTACCCCGCAAATTCGAGGGGTTCTTCGATCGCGCGATCGTTTTGCACAATGGCGGAGTCGTCGCTGATGGCAAAATGGAGGATGGTCTGGCGCTCCTGCGCGAACTTCGCCTGGCGAGCACCGCCGCAGGCACTGAAAAGGATGAAACCAAGTGATTGAGCGGCCAATACGACCGACAGTGGCTCAGGTCCGTGAAGTTGGCCAACCGCCCTCGGTGCGTGGTCGAGCCAATTCCGAGCATTGGGTTGCCGATGTTTATTTGCGATCCATTTCACCGCATCTGACGAGATTGCTACTTCGAACCTCGATCAGCGCCAACCAGGTGACCTGGCTGATGATCGCATCGGGTGCGTCCGCCGCATTTGTGCTCTTGATACCGGGGTTACCCGGTGCCGTGCTCGCCGTGTTTATGGGGCAGTTGCAGATGCTCTGGGATTGTTGTGATGGTGAAGTCGCACGTTGGCGCCAGACGTCATCTCCCAAGGGAGTGTTCCTTGATCGAGTTGGGCATTACACCACCGAGGGTCTTATCCCAATTGCGTTGGGGCTACGTGCCGCTGGATTTCCGAACCCGGGCTGGCTGGACAGCATTTGGCCGCTATTGGGGGCACTCCTAGCGGTGATCATCCTCTACAACAAAGCACTTAATGACATGGTGCACGTTTCGCGCGCCTATAACAATATGCCTAGACTCGAAGACAAGGCGACCGTTGGCATCCCGCAAAGTAGTGGCCTGCGGAGCTTGAGATCATTCGCGCGGTTCTTTCCGTTTCAGCGCGCGTACCACTCGGTTGAGTTGACGATCTTGGCCTTAATCGCTGCAATTGTCGATGTCTTCGCGGGCGGACTTGAAGCCACCCGGGTACTGGTGGCCGCGCTGGTCGTCTTGGGCCTAGTGACAATTGTCGGCCACCTGCTTTCGATTCTGTCATCGAGCAAGTTGAAGTAAGACGTGCCCATCAATTCGGTCGAGGCGCCGCACTTCGCTGTGGTGATATTAACGATGGGCCAGCGGCCAGCGGACTTGCGCCGTGCTATTGACTCCGTACTTGCTCAGCGAGGCGTAAGTGTCGACGTAGTTGTAGTCGGTAATGGTTGGCAGCCGGTTGATCTGCCTGTCGGCGTTAAGGCTTGCCACCTTCGGGAAAACTTGGGTATCCCGGCCGGCCGCAATGCGGGTGTGTCTTTGGTGTCCGGCCAGTTACTGTTTTTCCTAGATGATGACGCATCCCTTCCGGACCAAATGTTCTTGCAAGTAGTAGCCAATCGCTTTGCGGCTGACGTTAACCTCGGCTTGATCCAGCCTCGGGTGGTAGACCCAAACGGGTTACCGGCCCCGCGTCGGTGGGTGCCACGACTTCGGGTCGGTGATCCGGGTGAGCCAAGTCCAGCGACCGCACTTTGGGAGGGTGCGGTTGCTATTAGGCGATCACTGTTCGAGGTAATAGGGGGTTGGCCCGCCGATTTCTTCTACGCCCATGAAGGCATTGACCTGGTATGGCGGGTTTGGGATGAGGGCTTTGTGCCGTGGTACGCCGCGGACTTAATCGTTAATCACCCGGTCATTGATCCAGCACGGCACGAGGTGTATTACCGAATGAATGCGCGCAACCGCGTTTGGTTGGCGCGGCGCAACCTGCCGGTCGTGCTCGAGCCGCTTTATATCGGCACCTGGGTGGGTTTGACGGTAGCGCGAGTCCACGACCGAGCTGCCCTTAAATCCTGGTTCGGGGGTTTACGCGAAGGGCTTCGGGTTAGGCCGGCCGGGCGCCGGCCGATGAAATGGCGCACCGTCTGGGCCATGACCAAAGCCGGGCGCCCCCCGGTGATTTAACACTTACCCCCACGCTGCAACCGGAGGGTTTAAACACCCCACCTGGTGGTGGGAGACAGTGCTCCTTTTCAGGACCCTTCAAAGCAAGCAACGATGGGGTGCCCCGGGTTACCGCCGGAGGGGTTAAGGGTGCTGTCGACACCGGCCACCCCCGGGCGTACCCAACCGCACCCCAGTGCCAGCCGATCAGCCGGCGCGGAACTAACAGGGGCAGTCACATCAATTGCAGGCATTTGGCTTCCTTCCATCCGTCTAGTGGGCGTCGCGAACTTTAGCGACCCTTGAATTTGAACACCTATTAGGACAAAAGGCAAGGGGAAAACGCCAAGACTTCTCAAGCAGCCGGACTACCCCCGTGAACACGGACTACCGTGATTTCACAGTCTCCAAGGGTGGAGCCGCACCCCAGAAGGGCTCACGCCGATTAAGTTAGGGGGGTTTAATCACCCAGCTACTGGGCGCAGAAGGATTCATCCGCTGTATTGATATTAGCGGTCCTATCCTCGGCGATATCTGATACCTCAACTGGCATGATCGCAGTGAAATCGCTGCCGATAATCAACGTCATGGTCTGACCTGATTTCTTAACGGATTCACCCGTTGCTTCAGCGGCAGCGATAAGAGTTTTCGCGGATACATCCCAGCGTGGGTCGTACTGCACCGTGGTGGTTGTCACGGCACTTGAACCGGCATTTGCGACCTCGCCGATCCTGAAGCCTTGCGCACTTAGTTGCTTAGCAACCTTCTTCGCCATGCCCTTGGTTGCTGTGCCGTTTAGAACATTGACACGGATCATCTCGGGTCGCACCTTAAGAATGACTTCACCGGAGCCACCACTTGGTGGCCACGCGGTGTCATTGGCTATGGCATCCCAGATGGGAGCGCCCTTCTTTTTGCTGGGCAGCACGGTCGCCCCATCGCCACTTGGATACCAAGGCATGGTCACGAAGGTAATGCTGTTGGGTTTTAGGTCCTTCATACTTAGTGCTAGGTCCTGTAAATTTTGAATATCGGCCAGTTGCGGGTCAGCCGTGAGCGATTGGGTTGCCGCATCAAGGATGCTGAGCATGGTGGCCGGATTTAGCAATGTGCCACTTGATAGGACCGAGCGCACCAGTGACGACAAGAAGGCCTGTTGGCGGCGGATTCGTGAGGTATCGGAGCCATCGCCGAGGGTTTTGCGCGCCCGCACGAAGGCCAAGGCTTCTTCGCCCTGCACGATGTGCTTGCCCTTGCTTAGAACCAGTCCGCTCAGCGGATCGTTGACCGCTTCACTGACACAAATCTCGACACCGCCCACTGCATCGACTATGCGCTTGAAGCCACCAAAGTCAACAAGCATGAAATTGTTTAACGCAAGCCCGGTTAAATCCTGGACGGCTTTGATGGTGCAGCCTGGGCCGCCCAATTGAATGGCTTCATTGAAGCGGCCTTGGTAGCCGCCCCGGGTTTGGCCGTCCTTCTTGCATTTAGGCAAGGTGATCAAGGTATCGCGCGGAATGCTCACGGCGATCGCCGACTTTCGATCGGCACTTACATGCAACAAGATGGTGGTGTCAGATCGCTGCCCGGTTATTTCACTTGCTTTGCCGTACCCGCGATTGTCCTTGCCCGCCCGGGTGTCGCTGCCCATGAGCAGCACATTTAAGGGTGCGTAGGTGCCCGTGACTTCGTCGACCGCTGCAATGGGTGCCGGGGCCTGGCTGGGGGACCCGACTTCCTCGGAGATATCCACCGCCGTGATATTGCCTTCAAGGCGCCCCAGCAGCAGATTCACCCCCGCGCCAACCAAGGTGGCCCCCAAAATGGCGATCGCCAACACCATTGTCAGGACGCGGGTCCATCGGCCGGGGCGGGCAGCCTGCGACATCTTGGTGGAAGCCTTCCTTAGGGGTTATTCATCGTAAGCCGGCACTACCCCCCAAGTGCGCAACGTTTGGACGCAGCAAGTCGGCGCGCCGTTCCCGGGCCGGGTTGGTAGCTGTTACTCCTGAGGCATGTGAGGATAGTGGGATGTTGGCTTCCCCGACCTCCGGCCGACTGGCCGGGCTCACCGCCGCGCTGCTCGTAGGCACGCTAGCTATGAGCCCGGGGGCGCAGGCCGCCGAACCACCGCAAAATTTCGCTCTGGTCGGCAGCGGCTGGGGGCACGGGGTCGGGCTATCCCAATGGGGGGCCTATGGCATGGCCAAGGAAGGAATGGACGCCACCGCGATCGTCTCCCATTATTTTGCCAATACCGAAGTCGCTGCAACCCAAGATGACATGGATATTCGAGTTGGTGTGCTGATTCAGGTGCCGGGGGCGCAGGTGCGCAGTGAGGTCCTTGAAGCCGGCGGCGGCGCCGTTGAAGTCACGGTGGGGCAGAACGTTGTAGTTGGTGGTCCGGCCGATGTTTTCAGCTTCACCCCGGGGGAGGGTTTCGTCAGCGTGCAGCGCTCGATAGGTGGGGTGGTGACCGACCTAGGCAGTGCATCAAGTGCAACGGTGCGGTGGGCCGGTACCAGAACCCCAGGTACAGCGACCGGCTCCGCAACGTTGCTAAATGTGACCGGGCCAAAAGCTCGCTTCAACACGCCGGGGCATCGCTATCGCTATGGATATTTCGACATGGTACCGGTTGCAACTTCAAGTGGTCCGCGCCTCAATGTTGTCAATAGCCTGCGCGTGCATGATGAATATCTTTATGGCATCTCGGAGGTTTCCAATTCTTGGCCGGCTGCGGCGCTGCAAGCGCAAGTAATTGCGGCTCGCTCCTATGCACTGTCTAAGGTGAAACACGGGATCCGTAAACCCTGCGCATGTAATCTCGATGATGGCGATGGCCCATATTCCGATCAATTCTTCACGGGTTGGGGTAAAGCCAGCAGTGCAATGGGCAATATGTGGGTTGACGCGGTGAATGCAACTCATGTGAGTGAAACCACTGCACTTGCAGTGTTATACGCGGGCGTACCTATCAGCGCCTTCTATACGGCATCCACCGGTGGGATGACCCAGGCCAGCAAAGATGCTTGGGGCGGCGCCTTGCCTTTTGCGGTCAGTGTTGATGATCATTGGTCACTGATCCCGCAAAATAGCAATGCTTCTTGGACGGTTAACGTGCCGCAGGCGCGAATGGCCGAGGTATTTGGACTCCCTGATGTTGGTTCGTTGAGCATTACCGAGCGGTACATCTCGGGCGCCGTCAAGAAGTTTCGCGCTACCGCATCCGATGGCACGGCGAAAGAGATCAGCGGCACCGAGTTACTCGCGCGCTTGAAACTTAAATCACCGTACGTGAATACCGTAAATGGTGAAGCTGGAGTGCCGGTGGTGGTACCGGTGGCGGCACCGGGTGCCCCGGTGACCATGACCGTATCCATGAACATCGGGCCCACTACCACGCCCAAAGAGGGGGCGTCGCTTAAGTTTCGCGGTCAGGTGGCGCCGGCAACGAAGGGGCTACAGGTCGATCGCCAGATGTTGGTCGATGGGGTGTGGAAAACTGTTGCAACGAAGCTAACCAAGACCAATGGTTCGTATTCCTTCAAGATTAAGAAGTCGGTACCAGCGGGTGCGGTTTATAACTACCGGGTTGTGGTTTTGCAAAATGGTGAGGTGGTTGCGCAAAGCGCGGAAAGTGTGGTCACGGTTCTGCCAAGGAAATAGTGACACCCTCTTGGGCGATAACCGATGATCGATCAATGTTTCCATCGATGACTACCACCGAGCCAACTTCGAGAAGTGGCACAAACGGTGGGAGCAGCCACCCATCAAGATCATCAGATGGTGGCATTGAAATCATTAAGCGATCACTCGGGCCCAGCCCCAATTGCGCTATGCGCTCACGAGCTTGGGCCAGCAATTCACGGATGCAGTATTCCTGACCGTTGATCTGCAGCGCCTGTTCGGTATCCGAAACAGGTTCCGCGTAGAAAGAATCTGGCTGCAGTCGGATTATTGACGCGGCATCGATGCAGCCAGCTGGTAGATCAGCGATAGGCAGGCCGAATGGATGAAGTGACACCACGACCGGTGCGTCGCACCCTTCTTCGATCACCTTGGCGACTTCAGCTGGGCCGCAGACCGTTAAGGCCGCGGTTGCCGGCGCGCCCTCGACGGCAAGGCTTACGCCTTGGCTCCACGCGGCCAATGACCAAACACTGCGTTGCCAATGCCAGGGCAGATGGGCGGCGATTTGATCGCCGGGCTCAAGGGACCACTCCTCGCGCAGGGCGCCAGCGAGTTTTGCCACGGCGTTTTCTAAGGATGTTGATGAAAGCTCGGTCCGAGCGGCGCCGAGATAGGTCAGGGCCGGTGCGGCTCCAAAATTGCGCCGCCGCTTGGTTAGTAGATCCCAGACTGGATTAGCCACCTGCCCAACTTACCCATGGGTCTGTGGCACGCTAGCGCCGTGACCGAAGCCGTGATGTTGGTCGGGGGGCAAGGCACCCGACTTCGTCCGTTGACTATCAACACCCCCAAGCCCATGCTTCCGGTGGCCGGTGTGCCATTTACGGTGCACCAGATCACCCGGGCCAGAGCTGCCGGGGTAACGCGAATCGTGTTGGCGACTTCCTACCGCGCTGAAGTGTTCCGTGAGTTCATCGAGGGCGCCGATCTCGGCATCGAAATCGTTATTGCGACCGAGGATGAACCCTTGGGTACCGGTGGCGCGATTCGGCACGCGCTGCCGTATCTACAAAGTGCACCTGATGCACCCGTTCTAGTCTTCAATGGTGATGTTTTGTCCGGCTTAGATATCGGCGGGCTCGTTAATCACCATGTTGCTGGCTCTGCCGATGCGACTTTGTATTTGACCCCCGTTGCGGACCCGCGCGCCTTTGGGCTCGTACCTACCGATACTGACGGCCGGGTTACCAAATTCCTAGAGAAACCACAAACCCCGGAAGAAATTGTGACCGATCAAATAAATGCCGGCTGCTATGTATTTCGCCGAAGCGTCATCGATGAGATCCCCGCTGGCCGACCGGTGTCGGTGGAACGCGAGACCTTTCCCGGGCTACTGGCGGCGAACGCGATGGTACTTGGAGTAGTCGATCGTGGTTATTGGCTAGACCTAGGCACGCCGATGGCATTTGTGCAAGGCTCCCGCGACTTAGTGTTGGGTAATGCGCCATCGCCGGCGGTCTCGAATCCGGGTCCATATCTGGTGCTCGCTGACGCCGAAGTCGCCAGCGGTGCGTTATTAACCGGCGGCTGCGCCATCGGTCGTCGGGCGCAGGTCGGGGCCGGAGCCGTGGTCGATGGTTCCGTGGTTTTCGACGATGCCCGCATTGGCGCCGGCGCTAAAGTCACCGGCAGCATTGTGGGTGCTGGAGCTACTGTCGGTGAAAATTGCGTGATTGACGGGGCGGTGATCGGTGACGGTGCGAGCATCGGTGCCGGCAATGAATTGCTAGCCGGGGTGCGGATCTGGCCAAATGTGCAAATTGCAGCGGGGGCGGTGCGGTTCTCCAGTGACGGTTAAGTAATCAGCGGGATCATGAAGGCATCCGGTGTGCGCTCGGCACGCGGCTTTGTGGCTTCAGCTGGATAGCCGATAGCTATTGCGCCAAGGGGCTGATAACTCGCCGGTAGGTTGAGCACCGAATGGACCACATCGGCGCAGAACATGGCGGACGAGATCCAAGCTGAGCCGACATCCTCGGCCGCCAAGGTAATCATCAGGTTCTGGACAGCAGCACCACCGGCGACCATGAACATATCGCGCTCCGCATTGGTGCGCACCGCATCCGCGTATTGATGCGCACCGGCCCCTAGGTCAATGAAAGCGAGCACCACAACAGGTGCGGTGCGCAAGATGTCGCCCCGGGCAATCCGCTTGTTGATTGAATCCTCGGCGACCCCATCGGTGTTTTGTAGATCGGAGATCCAGCGCTCGCGCATCGCGGTCAGCAGGGTTTGGCGGATCGGCTCACCCCGTAGCGCGAGGAAGCGCCATGGGGTGGTGTGGTGCGGAGCGGGCGCGGTGATGGCTGCGGTGATGGCGCGGGCGATTAAGTCATCTGGGATCGGCAGGTCGCTGAAGTCCCGAACGGTGCGCCGATGCTCCGCCGCGGTGGTCCGGCCGTGTTGTATTGCCTCCTTCGTACCTAGTGGGAATAGGTCCTCATCCAGTGGGCGAACTACGGCACCGGCCCCCGGCCCAAATTCGGTGCTGACATAGGCGCCCAGTCCGCGGACAACCGCCACCGGGCTGCCGCCGATCTTGCCCTTGACTAGATCTGCTGCCGCAGCGATCTCATCGGCGATCGCGATTACGGTCATCTCCAAGGTGCGGCCGAAACCATCGATGCGCCCGGTGTGATCGTCAAGCACCGTGATGCCGGCGGCACCAATCGCTACATCGGTTACCCCGAGGCGCCAGGGTCGCCCCATGGTGTCGGTGATAATGATCCCGAGGCGTTTTTCGGTTATCTTGCGAAGGCTAGTCAGCAGGTCGCGAGCCGAGGCATCAGGGTCAAGTGGCAGCAGGACTACTTTGCCGGGTTCAACATTACTGGCATCAACTCCGGCCGCCGCCATCACAAGACCATGTTGGGTTTGCACAATCTTTGTAGTACCGCGCGGGGTCACCTTTGTTGCGACGACCCGGACGGTCTCGCTTTCGATGGCGGCATCACGCGACTGCGCAACTACGATGCGGCCCTCGGATTTGGCCACGATTTTACTTGTCACCACGACCACGTCGCCATCGGCAAACCCGGTGGCGCCATCAGGCCACGAGATTTCGGTCGCGGTGATCAGTGCGGCCAGATCAGCTTCCGGTGCGATGGGCCCAATGCCCAAGACGGTGGTTATTTGCAGTTCTGGTTTTACCTCGCCCATCTCAGGAGTTAACCGCCTGCAGGCATTCGGCAGCCATCCGGGCGGTAGCAGCCACATCGGTCATGAGTAACGGAATCGCGCGGCATGAGATGCCCAGGTCCGAAACGACTTCGACAATGCCAGCATCTTCTTCATCCACCAGCCAGGTGTCGATGAAGCCACCGTTGGTGCGTGCGCCGTAATGGGTTGCGACCGCCGCCGCTGAAGTTTCGACCCCGATCGCTCGCAGGCAAGCATCCGCCATGCCGCGGACAGGTGCACCGCCGACAATGGGGGAGACACCAATAACCGGCGCTGCTGCTGACCGAATTGCATCGGCAATGCCGGGTACCGCCAGTATCGTGCCTATTGAAACGACCGGATTGCTGGGCGGGAAGATAATCAGGTCGGCGTTTGTGATTGCCTCAAGCACTCCGGGTGCAGGTGTGGCGGTCTCGATACCGATAATCGCGAATGAATGTGCAGGCAATGTTGCCCGGTACCTGATCCACCATTCTTGGAAGTGAATGGCAATTTGCAGTGGGCGGCCGCTATCGTCCATGGCCCCGTTTGGATCGTCGACGACAACGTGGGTTTCGGCGCGGTCGTCACTCATCGGTAGTAACTGAACTCCGGGCTGCCAACGGGTGCATAGGGCCGCGGTGACCTCGGAGAGTGAATAGCCGGCGGCAAGTGATGCGGTGCGCACGAGATGGGTGGCGATGTCCTTGTCACCTAGGCCGAACCATGTTGGTTCAACTCCGTAACTGGCAAGCTCAGCTTTTGCCGTGAAAGTTTCACCCTCGCGCCCCCAGCCGCGTTCTGCGCTGATACCGCCCCCCAGGGTGTACATGACGGTGTCGAGGTCTGGGCAGACCCGCAGGCCGTGGACCCAGATATCGTCGCCGGTGTTGCCGATAACGGTCACTTCAGCCGTGGTGCCACCGGATCCATCCGGGTGGGTGCTGGCTAGGTGGGCTAGGAGTCCGCGGATAAACCGGGAACCCCCGATACCGCCGGCCAGTGCCGCAATGCGCATGCGGGCATTGTCTCAGTCGCGCAAACACCCGGCGGCTCCACTGGCACAGGGCGCACCAATGGTTCGTATCTTGGGCGCGCACCCAGTGCTACCGGGGCGGGGGCAAATAGCGATAATTTCCAAAAAAATGGGTCTTTTGGGGGATAAATGACACTTTAGTGACCGATATGTCGGAATCCCGCTTGACTTATGTAAATGACACCGGTGTAATACGTCTCAGCACCGGCAAAGGGTGTCAGAAAAAAGTAACTGCAACCAAGTAAGCCGAGGAGGTCCTTCGCGTGACTGACATGGTTTTGGTGCCTTTGTCTGAAGTAGAAGAGTTGGCATGGCAAGGTCATGCGTTATGCGCGCAGACCGACCCGGAGGCTTTTTTCCCCGAGAAGGGCGGCAGCACCCGCGAGGCTAAGAAAGTCTGTCTTTCATGTGAGGTCCGGGTTGAGTGCTTGGAGTACGCCCTCGCCCAAGATGAGCGTTTTGGAATCTGGGGTGGTTTGTCCGAGCGGGAGCGCCGGCGCCTGAAGAAGCGGGCCGTCTAAGCGGTTGGCAATTTGTGCCAAGGAAGTTAGCTCGGTCGTGGGTGCCCGCGCCGGTTACAGTTGGTAGGTGTCGGGCCCGATGGAAGATGACCAGGTCGCAGCTGACCGGGTCGCAGATTATCAGTTAGCGGATGACCCAGCACCAATAGCGGGACCCAGCGATGAACTGTCCACCGAGTGGTTCAGCCTAGATGACGAATTCGAAAGTCCAGCCGCACCCGCGTTACCGCGTCGGCATCACCATGTCACTGCGGTCCTTGTCAGCCACGACGGTGCGGTCTGGTTGCCGGCAGCGCTGACCACCTTGGCCGGGCAGTCCCGCCCACCTGATGCCGTCGTTGGTGTCGACACCGGGTCAACCGATGGCAGTCTGGGTCAACTGAGGTCCGCATTTGGTGCTGATCGGGTTGTCGCGGGAGATTCGCACTTAGGTTTTGGTGATGCGGTCCGAGCCGGTGTCGCACAGGTAGGGCAAGTGCAAGTCGCGCCAAGTGATGATCCGGTGGAGGAACTCGTTGAGTGGCTCTGGTTGTTGCATGATGACAGTGCCGCAGACCCATCGTGTCTGCAAGCTTTACTAAATACGGCCGATGATTTTCCGAGCGCTTCGATCCTGGGTCCGAAGATACTCGGCTGGCATGACCGCCGGTTACTTCTCGAAGTTGGGGTCAGCATCACCAGTTCTGGCCGACGCTACACCGGGTTGGAGCGCCGCGAACATGATCAAGGACAGCACGATGGCGTGCGTGATGTACTAGCGGTTAGCTCGGCCGGCATGTTGGTTAGACGTGAGGCCTGGCAGCATCTTGATGGATTTGATCGGGCCCTGCCACTATTTCGTGACGATATTGACTTCTGCTGGCGTGCGCATCTTGCTGGTGAGCGGGTACTCATTGCGACCGATGCGGTGCTGCACCATCGCGAGGCTGCAGCACACGGACGCCGTGCCGATGACTTGGCACCGCGTCCGCATCGAATTGACCGAGAAGCCGCGGTGCACGTTTTATTGGCGCATACATCAGTCTTTGCTGGCCCGTTCTTGGCACTTCGCCTGTTGATAGTCAGTGCGGTTCGATCGATTGTGTATTTGCTCGGCAAGGATTTTGATGCGGCCCGCGATGAAGTGGGTGCGGTATTGGATGTGGCTTTGCATCCTGGACGCTTGCATGCCTCCAGGAGATTGAGTGCCAAGACAGCCACCGAACCTTATTCGGTGATCCGCTCGCTGCGGCCAAGTATCTGGGCCCAAGCCCGACAAGGTCTGGAGCTGGTGGCGGGTATCGCAACTACCAGCAGTTCTGCGCTGAGTGCCTCGGTGAGTGCTATTGATTCAGGGCCGATTGATGACGATGCTGCCTATTTGGATTCTGCAGGCCCCGGCCTGATTCGACGGTTGCTGGTCCGGCCGAGCGTGATCTTTATTGCCGTAATGAGCGTGTTTGCGCTGGTCGCGATGCGCACTTTGTGGTGGGGCGAAGGGGTTCTTCAAGGTGGTGCGCTCCTGCCAAGTATGCCCGGTGCCGGTGACCTTTGGGGCTCCTATAGCGAGGCTTGGCACAACATTGGGCCCGGTTCGGTGGCACCGGCAGCCCCGTATTTGATGCTGATTTTTGGGTTGGCATTCCTACTGCTTGGTAAAGCACAACTTGCGGTCACCGTAATTTTCGTCCTCGGCGTGCCCCTTGCTGCCTGGAGCATGTACTTTGCGACTCGCGGACTCGTAACGGGTCGGGCGGTTCGTATCTGGGCCGGGGCTGCGTATGCGCTAGTGCCGGCGTTGACAGGTGCGCTGTCAAGTGGCCGTATCGGGACAGTCATGGCCGCCATCTTGTTGCCTTTTGTGGTTCGTTCCTTCGTGCGAATCATCGGCGTTCGAGGTACCTTCCGGCGCGCGGCGGGAACCGCGCTTCTTCTCGCGGCGCTTATCGCGGTGCTGCCATTTACTTGGCTGATCGCCTTGGCCTTCGCCATCGCATTCAGCGTGCCGCTCATGTTGCAGAAGGGCAAGGCCGCCTGGCCGGTTGTTAGACGGTTGACACTTGCCGTCGTCGCGTCAATCGCGCTGCTGCTGCCTTGGTCCATGGATTTGCTAAGGCACCCCGCGGAATTCTTCCTCCAGCCTGGTGTTGAGAGTGCGGCGCTTAGTGATACGACCGTAAACGCCATCGATGTTTTTCTGCTCCATCCGGGTGGCCCGGGAATGACGCCGCTTTGGGTTACCTTGGGGATCCTCATCGCCGGGTTCTCCGCACTGCTCCGCCGGGAGCGCGCTTCCTACATCCTGGCCTGTTGGGCACTCGGTGGTAGCGCATTATTAATCGGGGTGCTGCAGACACTTGTCTTTCTCACTCCGACGGATTCGATAACGGCAATTCGGACCTGGCCCGGTGGTGCAACCTTGGTGTTCAGCGCGGCAATGATCCTCGCTGCGAGTATCGCCACGGATGGGCTTCGAGAACGCATGGTTGGTGTCAGTTTCAATATTGGTCAGCCCTTCATCGTCTTTGTGGTCGTGCTTGCGGTCTTTGCGCCGGTGCTGTCGGCGATCTATTGGTTCTCCGCAGCCGATGGGCAGTTGCGTAAAGCACCACTGGCTGCGGTGCCGGCATTTGTTGAAGCCGATGCACTTGGCGGTCAGGCCCCTCGGACTTTGGTGCTGCGGCAAGATCGTGACGGTGCGGTGCAATACACCTTGGTTAACGGCGCGGGTCCGAGCCTTGGTGCCGCGGACGCGGGCCCGCCCGGCAGCGTCTGGGCGGCAATTGACCCACTGGTGGCCGGGCTGGCCTCCGGCCGCGGTGGTGATGAGGTTTCCGGGCTCGCCGGGTACGGGGTGCGCTACGTACTCTTGGCCGCGGGCACCTCAAAATCCTTGATCCCGGTATTAGATGGTGAGCCGGGGCTGCGCCGGTTATCGAGTTCCAGCGGTGAAGTCCTCTGGCGAATTGCGGGAGTAACCTCGCGGGCCCGTTTAGTAGATGGGGAGACATCATCAGCATTGGATGTCGTGGCGGCGCCAGCCGGTGCGGCGTGGGTCGGGATTGATCCGTATCTGGATCAGCTAATTGCGGCCGGTCCGGGGGGACGCGAGATCGTTGTCGGTGCCGTTACCGAGCCCAACTGGCGCGCAACGGTGGTGGGCCCAGATGGCACGGTGCAACAAGATCTCCAGGCGCAGCCACCAACCGGTCAGCTTTCCTGGTCACAGGGATTCACCGCTCCCGCAAACAGCGCTCAGGTAGTAATCTCCTTCGATCAAGGCGAGCGGTCGCTTTGGTTGTGGCTGCAGTTCATTCTCCTTTTCGTGCTGGTCGTGCTCGCGTTGCCGGCGCGGCAGCCTAGTGACCCGGACCCGGATGAAGATTCAGTTGAAGATTTAGGTGCGGAGTCAGGCGCTGCTGCTAATAGCGCCCCAAAGCCGGCTTCAGGACCTGATTACAGGTCGGTCACTACCTCGAATGTGGTGATTAGATGACCGCTATAAGTGCTGCTCGCAAGCTGATTATTGCCATTGCAATTACCGCAATTGTGGTTGCGGGTGGTTGGTTCATTCAGCTTCGAATACCGGTGGCTGAACCGCCACCACTTGCCATCGAGCCGATCGGCTCTTCGGTGCTGATCTGCCCGGAGCCGGGAGCAAATGCCGAATTAGGTGTTCGGGTTAGCGCAGCGGTAGTACCCGGGCAGCCCGGTCAAGGCACCGGATCAGGTAGCGCGCGGTTGGAGACTTTGCCGGGTAAATCCTCAGCCGAGGCATCAATTATTGGTCCAGGCGGTCAAGTGGAAATCGACGCATTCGGTGAAAAACTGCCGCCCATCCGGGCGGTTGCGGTTGGCTCATTTGCACCCGGATTCGTTGCCGACCAGTGGGGGCGGGATCCGCGCGGCACCGGACGCGGGTTGGCGAGTACGGCATGTGCACCAGCCGCATCTGCATTCTGGTTCGTCGGTGGTGGTTCCATTGCCGGGCGGCAGACCCGCGTGGTGCTGGTTAATCCAGACGAAAATGCGGCTGTGGTCGATGTCTTGATTTACGGTACCGAAGGCTTACTCGATGCATCAGGTGGGCGTGGGCTGGTAGTACCACCCGGGTCGCGGCTCGCGGTGCGCTTAGACGCGCTGATCCCCGGGGAGAAGAGCACGGCGTTTCACGTCATTGCACGAACCGGTCGTATCGGAGCGGCTATTGACGATCAGCAAATGTCAGGGTTGCAATCGGTTGGCGCGGACTGGATTGCACCCGCGGCCGCGCCGTCTAAGACCGTGTATGTGCCGGGTGTGCTTCCGGGTGCGGGCGCGCGAGTACTTTCGGTGGTTGCGCCCGGTGACCAAAATGCGGTGGTGAAAGTGCGCATCCTCTCGCCAATAGGCACCTTCGCACCGGCTGAGCGCGACAGCATCAAGGTCCCGGCCGGCACCGTGATCAGCGTCGATATGTCACCGGTCACCGGTGGGCAACCGGTCACCTTGGAGTTGACATCCGATCAGCCGATTGTTGCGGGCATGCGGCAGTTCTTCGGGGGCAAGAAACAACAAGATGACACTTCATTTACCTCAGGAGCACAGCCTTTCAGCGGGCCAGCCGCGGTCAGCGGGCTTCCGGTCCGAACCTCCACCGATGTGCGACTCGCGATCACCGCACCGATTGGGGCGGTAAGTGTTGACATTGTGCTGTTGCCGTATCGCGGGAGCAAAGAAATCGCGGCGCCGACGGCCCCGCAGCGCGTCAGTGTTCCGGCCGGCGAAGTAAAATTCATCCTGTTGCGGCCACCGAGTGATGCTGATTGGTTTACCGCGGTGGTGACACCGACAGGTGATTCCGGCCCAATTCTGCTCGCCCACCGGGTCCGCGAGCGTTCGCGTTATGGCGACTTGATAACCGGATACCCGTGGGCGCCACTTCGTACTGAGGTAACTGTCCCGACAGCCGAACAGGACTTTGGGGTCACGGTTCGCTGAGGACTAGGTGGTTCGGTCTGCGTTGGTCCGGCGCGCCGCGCGAAAACACGGTGCAGACCGGGCTACGTTGCCGTGGTGGGCCGTCGCCGCTGTTCCAAGCCGTCATGTAATGGTGCTGCGTCATCAACTTTTACCTACGTATACGCCGATTCGACCGCCGTGCTCGGCCCGTTGGCCACCTACTCGGAGCCGCATTGCTATGACCTCTGCCAGATGCATAGTGAGCGCATGACCGCTCCCATCGGCTGGGAGATCATCAGGATTACCCCTGACCTAGATGCCCTTAAGCCAACAAGTGATGATCTTGAGGCCTTAGCCGATGCGGTCCGGGAAGCGGCTCGACCGAGGTACCAACCGGATGCGGAGCCCGCGCCGCTACCGACCGGGTCGGTGGAAGTGGCCCGCCGCGGACACTTGCGGATGTTGACCAGTGTTGAGATCGAGGCGGCGCCAGACGATCAACTTTTTTCGGAGGATTTTGATCCGAGGTAGCAGCGGTATGGCCAAGTGCCGAACTGAGCTAGCCTGCTAGATAGCCTGAGCCCATGAGCAGTTCGGGTTCACCGACCTTGGATTCCAATAATTTGGACGCCGTAATTAAGGCTTATGACGTCCGGGGGGTGTACCCACAGCAACTTGATGAGACCCTCGCGCACGCGGTGGGTGCGGCTTTTGTCCGGGTGGTGGAAGCTGGCGTGCAAGTTGGTGGGCCCGGGGTAATCGCCATCGGGCACGATATGCGCCCATCGGGACCGGATTTAGTCTCGGCTTTTGCTGATGGGGTGCGCGAGCAAGGTTGCGATGTTATCGAAATCGGTCTAGCTAGTACCGATGGCCTTTACTACGCATCCGGTTCGCTGGGGATTCCAGGGGCCATGTTCACCGCAAGCCATAACCCGGCAAAGTACAACGGGATCAAGCTTTGCCGTGCGGGTGCCGCCCCCGTTGGCCAAGACTCAGGTTTAAGGGAAATCCGCCGACTCGTAGAAAATGGCGTGCCGGCATTTGACGGGCCAAAGGGGCACCTGCGCCAGCAGGATCTACTAGGTGATTACGCACTCTTCCTGCGTGGCCTAGTTGATGTTTCGGGCATCCGCCCGCTGCGGGTGGTCGTTGATGCGGGGAATGGTATGGGCGGCTACACCGTCCCTGCGGTTCTCGGGGAGGCCGCCGGGTTACCCCCGCTACCGCTCACTATTGACGAACTATTCTTCGATCTTGATGGCTCATTCCCAAATCACGAAGCCAACCCAATTGATCCAGAAAATCTGCTCGACCTGCAAATGCGAGTACGCGAGGTCGGCGCTGATCTTGGGTTGGCCTTTGATGGCGACGCCGATCGGTGTTTCGTTGTTGACGAGCGCGGTGAAATCGTCAGCCCCTCAACGCTTACCGCCCTGATAGCAACTCGTGAACTAGCTAAGCACCCCGGATCCAAGATCATACACAATTTAATAACTTCCAAGGCGGTACCGGAAGTTGTTATCGAGTGTGGTGGCACTCCGGTTCGTACTCGCGTGGGGCACTCCTTTATAAAAGCGACAATGGCCGAGACGAACGCGGTGTTTGGCGGTGAGCATTCGGGCCACTTCTACTTCCGGGATTTCTGGCGTGCGGATTCAGGAATGCTTGCCGCCCTTTACGCAATTGCCGCCCTCGGCGAAACTCCCGTCGGTACCACCATGTCGAGTTTGCTTGAGGCTTATGACAGATATGCGTCCAGCGGTGAAATCAATACGGAGGTAGTAGACCAAGCGGCGGCGACATTGGCTATTCGTAAGGCTTATGGCAGCGGGGTGGGGGCGACCTCGGATGATCTTGATGGTCTGACCATCACAACCTCGACCTATTGGTTTAACGTTCGTCCGAGCAATACGGAACCGCTGTTAAGGCTCAATGTCGAAGCTGATGAGGTGGCGGTTATGGAACAAGTCCGCGATGAGGTGCTAGCGATCATGCGAGGGGGAACTAAATGACAACTGGACCATTAGGTCTAGATGCAGCCCTCTGGGGTGTGTTGGCGTGCCCATGCCCGCAGCATGCACCGGTTGTCGCTGATGAATTAAGCGGTCAGATCGCCTGTACGAAATGCGATGCACGATTTAACGTCTTAGACGGTATCCCGATCATGTTGTTGGATGCAACGGAGCAGGGCTGAAGATGCTCGTCGTCCGCGGTGCAGTTAAGGATTATGACTGGGGAATTGCCGATGGCCTGGCTTCATGGGCCGGTGCGAGCACCGGTGGTCCCCAGGCGGAATTGTGGTTCGGCGTGCACCCCGGTGGCCCATCACCATTAGTTGATGCGGAAGGCGACGAAACCGGTGAGGTTCTCGCAGATAGATTCGATATCGCCGCGATCCCGCTCCTCGTGAAGTTGCTCGCAGCTGCACGGCCACTAAGTGTGCAGGTGCATCCGCAGTTATCGGTAGCCGAAGCTGGTTGGCGTTCGCAGCAGGCACCGGGTGCGCCCCGCGTTCTTAGCGACCCATTCGAGAAAACTGAAATGCTCATCGCGCTCGAGCCATTTGAGGCTTTTGCTGGTTGGCGGGATCTAGATCAGGTGATTTCGATGTTAACCCACATAGATGGAGCCCAAGGGGTAGTAGAACTGCTAGCAGCCAATAACCTAGGCGGGGCGATAGGTGTGCTCCTGGAAATCAGTACCAAGGAGCGCATTGCTTCACTCGCTGCAGCGGCGCGTGCCGCCGGCTTAGCCGAGGCACAGGTCGCGGCGTACCTAACCGTTGCCGAGAACTACCCTGATGATCCCGGCGCACTTGTTACGGTGCTTCTCGACTACTTGAGCCTGTCCGCCGGCGAGGCCGTTTACGTTCCAGCAGGAGTGCCCCACAGCTATATCCGAGGTATCGGCCTCGAGGTGATGACATCGAGTGACAACGTGATCCGTCTTGGTCTTACCAGCAAGCCGGTGTTTGTGGATCAGGCGATTGCCGCGCTGCGTGCAGATCTGCAACCACAGATTGTGCGAGCAGTACACGGAGATATCCTGTGGCCGGTCAACTCGCCTTTCGTTGTGCGCATGCTGACCGAAGGCGTGGAGCGGATACCGATGGGTGCATATCGAATTCTGGTGCTAATCGAGGGCTCGGCTAGGGTAATTTCTGATGCGGCTGAGATCACTTTGCGCCTTGGCACCGCGGCTGTCATGGCCGCTGATGATCCAGATGCCTTTGTCGAGGCCGACGGTCTCGTAGCTATCGTCCAATCCACCGAGCGTTAGGATGAATTCATGAGCACCGAGGGTGGCAAGAAGGCAGTTGTTGCCGCTTTGCTGGCAAATGTTGGAATTGCGACAAGCAAGTTCATTGCCTTCTTTTTCACCGGATCCTCTTCGATGCTCTCTGAAGCGATTCACTCGGTTGCCGACTCGAGCAATCAGGTGTTGCTTTTAATAGGGAACAAGCGCGCGCAACAGGTCGCCGATGAAAAACACCCATTCGGTTACGGTCGTCGACGTTTCGTCTACGGGTTTATTGTTGCGGTGGTGCTGTTTTTGATAGGTGGACTTTTCTCCCTTTATGAAGGTCTGCACAAGTGGCAGCGCCCCGAGCCACTTGACGACTGGTGGATTGCGGTACTTGTGCTTATTGTCGCTATCGGCTTGGAGTCGTTTTCTTTTCGGACGGCACTGCGTGAGGCCAACAAGTCGCGGGGTAAAAGGTCGTTGGTCGCGTTCGTGAAGGATGCGCGCCAACCTGAACTCCCGGTGATCTTGTTAGAGGACGCTGGCGCACTCGTGGGATTGTTATTTGCCTTGATCGGCGTAGGGATGGCGGTGTTAACCGGTGATGGTCGCTGGGATGCGGTTGGCGCGATGGCGGTTGGCACCTTGCTGCTCATCATCGCCGTCTTCTTGGCCCTGGAGATGGCAACCATGTTGGTGGGCGAAAGTGCGTTGCCCGAAGAAGTCGCAGCGATTAGGGCGGCGCTTGAATCCGCGCCGCTGGTCGAGCGGGTTATCCACCTGCGCACCATGCACGTAGGCCCGGATGAGTTGCTCGTCGGAGCGAAGATTGCCATTAGGCACAGTGAAACCGCAGCCGGAATAGTGGCCGGAATTAACGAAGCAGAGCGGGCGATGCGAGCCGCGGTGCCGTCGGCCAAATATGTCTTCATCGAACCTGATCTGGACGCCTAGCAGGCTCAATGCGCGCCCAGGGCGTGGCGCATTTGCCATATCTTGCCCATCTGGCACAATATGGGGGTCGCCATGGTCCGGAGCCCTGGTCCCCGTCGCGGCCTTCCTTAACTGGCGAACCATCGAAGCCTCGTGCCGTTCGCACCACCTACGCCGACGAGGAGTCCTTAGATGTCTGTTAGCAAAGCCGACGGCACGCCTGACTACAAGGTTGCCGATCTTTCCTTGGCCGATTTCGGCCGTGATGAAATTCGACTAGCTGAGCACGAGATGCCCGGCTTGATGGCAATGCGCTCTGAATTTGGTGCGGACAAGCCGCTGAAGGGTGCCCGCATCACCGGTTCACTTCATATGACAATTCAGACGGCTGTGCTCATCGAGACGCTGGTTGATCTGGGCGCCGATGTGCGTTGGGCTTCCTGCAATATTTTTTCAACCCAAGATCATGCTGCGGCCGCGGTAGTAGTCGGCCGTGGTGGGACGGTTGCGAAGCCCAATGGTGTACCGGTTTTCGCTTGGAAGGGTGAAACCCTGCCGGAGTACTGGTGGTGTACCGAGCAGATCCTAATGTGGCCGGATGGCAAAGGCCCGAACATGATTCTTGATGATGGTGGCGACGCCACGATGCTGGTCCACAAGGGCACCGAGTTCGAGGCTGCCGGCCTGGTGCCGACCCCCGATGAGACCACCTCGGAGGAGTATGCGGTCGTTCTTGAAACCCTGCGCCGTTCGCTCACCGAGGACGCAACCCGCTGGACTCAAATCGGGGCCGGGATCAAGGGGGTAACCGAAGAAACCACCACCGGGGTGCATCGCCTTTACGAGATGATGCGTGAAGGTTCTTTGATGTTCCCGGCAATCAATGTCAACGATTCGGTGACGAAGAGCAAGTTTGACAACAAGTACGGCTGCCGTCACTCCTTAATTGACGGACTCAACCGGGCGACCGATGTCATGATCGGCGGCAAGGTTGCGGTGGTCTGCGGATTTGGTGATGTTGGTAAGGGCAGCGCTGACTCACTGCGTGGCCAAGGTGCGCGCGTGATCATCACCGAGATCGACCCCATCTGCGCGCTGCAGGCAGCTATGGATGGGTACCAAGTCTCCAAGCTAGACGATGTCATTGACGTTGCTGACATATTCATTACCGCAACCGGGTGCTACGACGTCATCACGGCCGAACAAATGGGCAAAATGAAGCATCAGGCAATCGTTGCAAATATTGGTCACTTCGACAATGAAATTGACATTGCTGGCCTAACTGCAACTCCGGGCATAGTCCGCAAAACCATCAAACCGCAAGTTGATGAGTGGACCTTCCCAGATGGTCACGCCATCATCATGTTGTCGGAAGGTCGCTTGATGAACCTTGGCAATGCCACCGGCCACCCATCGTTTGTCATGAGCAACTCCTTCACCAATCAGGTGCTGGCGCAAATCGAGTTGTTCACCAAGCTTGATGAGTACCCACTCGGTGTCTACACCTTGCCGAAGGAGCTTGACGAGAAGGTGGCCCGTTTGCACCTTGATGCGCTAGGGGTCCGCCTAACTGAATTGAGTAAGAAGCAGGCCGAATATCTGGGCGTTGATGTTGCTGGCCCATACAAGCCGGAGCTGTACCGCTACTAGAAGTTCACGTTGTCACCGAATCGGTTAACGAGGGGGCTACCAACCAGCTGGTGCTGGTTGGTAGCACTTTTTTGGGTCAAGGCCCCAGCAAATCACCCGAGCGCTAACGTGACGCCATGTTAGAGGCGGCCAAGTTGGTGCATCCGCGCTGGGGCTTGTGGGATGTGCTTATCACCTTGGTTGGCGCCTCGGTGTTGTCCGCGGTGTCCGTGTTCGCGCTGCAGGCGCTAGCCGCACCATTGCCCTGGTTAATCTTGGTGGGCGGCACCGTGCCCTGGGTGGCCCTGGCCGGGTGGCCGCTATTAATCACAAAGGTTCGCGGCAATGGCCCTCGTATTGATCTTGGGCTGCGGCTTTCTTGGCGCGATGCCGGCTTCGGAGTAGTTGGCGGGGTGGCCGCTTTGCTGGTGGCGCTCGTTGTGGCCGCGATTTCGGCCGCCATCTTCGGTGAGTTCACCTCCGTGGCCGGTGAGGTCGGGGCCGAGTTGGCGGCATTGGGCAACCCCTTGGTCCTGCTGGCGTTCGGGTTGATAGTTGTCATTGGCGCGCCGGTTGCCGAAGAACTGGCGTTTCGTGGTCTGTTCTTTGCTGCGCTCCGGGCGCGCAGCGTCGGACCGGTGCTCAGCGTGGCCATCACGGCTGTGGCATTTGCCCTATTTCACCTAGAACCTGCACGTATCGGGGTGCTCCTTGGAGTCGGTGTCGTCCTTGGGATCGTGCGGTGGCGCACCGGCTCGTTGGGGGCCTCGATGGTGGCCCACGGGGTGGTGAACGCCCCGGCAGCGGTATTTATCGCCCTAGGTTTGCCAGGGGTGACACCATAGGGGCATGAACACCGATCTGGGCGCATCCTCCCCGGCCCGCGGCCGCGTCCTTGTCGTTGATGATGACCAAGCCTTATCGGAGATGCTTGGCATCGTCCTACGGGGTGAAGGCTTCGACCCGGTCTTCTGCGGTGATGGTGCACAAGCCCTGAATGTCTTTAGGGCCACCAAGCCCGATGTGGTGCTACTGGATCTCATGCTGCCGGGTCGTGATGGCATAGATGTGTGTCGGGCGATTCGCGCCGAATCCGGTGTCCCGATCGTGATGCTCACCGCGAAGACCGACACCGTTGATGTGGTGGTGGGTCTGGAGTCTGGTGCCGACGACTACATAGTGAAACCATTTAAGCCCAAGGAGTTGGTGGCACGTATCCGTGCTCGCATGCGTCGTAACGATGATGCGCCACCCGTCACTTTGTCGATCGGTGATTTAGCAATCGATGTCCGTGGCCATCAAGTGACACGTGGTGAGCAGGTTCTCTCGTTAACACCACTTGAGTTTGACCTGCTCGTGTGTTTAGCCCGGCGACCCAGGCAAGTTTTCACGCGCGAGGTCTTGCTTCAAGAGGTCTGGGGCTATCGCCATGCAGCCGACACCCGATTGGTGAATGTTCACGTACAGCGGCTGCGCGCGAAGATTGAACATGATCCAGAAGATCCGATAATTGTGGTTACGGTCAGAGGCGTCGGCTACAAGGCCGGCACGGTTTAGCCGGTTGCCGGTAATCACCGAACCGCGCGCCATCGGCCCATACATATGAACAGGTACTTGACCGGGGTTATCGACTTCCTCCTCGCCGGCCCCCGTTGGATTTTACGTATCTGGCGCCGATCCCTGCTGCTGCGAGTTACCTCCACCACCTTGGTGCTTTCGATAATCGTCATGGCAGCGCTGGGATTCTCGCTTTTATCGCGGGTCACCAGCGGCCTATTGGATGCCAAGGATCGGGCCTCGGTTGGCGAGGCCGCTGCTGGTCTGGTGGAAGCACAGCGGGTCATGGACGCCGCGGATACCGGCACGACGACACCCTCGGCGGCACGCCTGGTCGACTCAGTCGTCACCACACTCGCAGCACGCGCGGGTTCACCCGGGCAGTTTGATGTCCTGCTGCTTTCATCTGGTCAATTACCGGATGCGCCCGAGCGTGGTACGAACCTAGTGTCCGTGACGAGTGTCCCCACTGAACTGCGCGCGGCCGTCACTGAGACAAAGCGCCAGTCGTGGACTTACACCGATATCAAGTCACTTGACGGTGGGTCGACACCGGGGCTGGTGGTCGGTGGTCCACTTATTATTCCAACGGTCGGTGACTACGAGTTGTACTACCTGTACCCGTTAACCCAAGAGCAGCAGACTTTGGATCTAGTGCGCGGTGCCGTGGTGCTAACCGGGCTCCTGCTCGTTGGGCTATTGGCATTGGTGGCCGGGCTCATCACCCGCCAGGTAGTAGTGCCGGTGCGGGCGGCGGCGCGCACCGCATTGCGCTTCTCTGATGGGTATCTATCCGAGCGTATGAAAGTCAAAGGCGAGGACGATCTGGCCAGACTTGCCGGGGCTTTCAACGACATGGCTGCCAGCATCGCTCGGCAGATCAAGCAACTAGAAGGTCTATCGCGCGTCCAGCGCCGATTTGTCTCTGATGTCTCGCATGAACTTAGAACTCCACTGACCACAATTAGAATGGCCGCCGATGTGATGTTCGAGGACCGCGCATCATTTGATGGGCCCACGGCTCGCGCGGCCGAACTACTCCAAGCCCAATTAGATCGTTTCGAATCGCTCCTAGCCGATCTACTTGAGATCTCCCGTTTCGATGCCGGTGCCGCGGTACTTGAAGCGGATCCATTTGACCTGTACGCCTTGGTGGCGCGGGTTATTGACGGTTCCACCCCGCTTGCTGAACGGATTGGAGTGCCGCTTCGGCTGCATTCACCTGATGAACCGAGGTTGATCTACGCAGATTCACGCCGTATTGATCGAGTTCTCCGAAATCTGATCGGGAATGCCATCGAGCATGGCAATGAGCGTGGTGTAGATGTGACCATCGGCCTGGGCGAGGAGGCAGCGGCCGTCACGGTGCGCGACTATGGAGTTGGTTTGCGGCCGGGGGAGTCCTCGCTGGTTTTCAACCGGTTCTGGCGCGCCGATCCGGCACGGGCCAGAACGACCGGGGGATCAGGCCTAGGCCTCGCAATTGCACTTGAAGATGCGCGGCTGCACGGGGGCTGGCTCGAAGCCTGGGGCGAGCCGGGCCGCGGAGCTTGTTTCCGCTTGACGTTACCCCTCACGGTGCGAGGTGCATTCGCAAGTTCGCCACTGGATTTGTATCCAAATGATCCAATACCCCCGAATAGCACCGCTAAAGAAAATATCGAGGTGCGCTGATGCGAATCCTTGGTGCGCTTGTCGCCTCGGCGGTGTTGTTGACCGGGTGTGGTGCCCTACCGCCGTCCTTGACCGCCCAGGTACCGACTACCGGGCCAATTCAACAAGGTGCGCGGGTGAACCTAGACCCCAAGGATCAGTTCATTCGAGTCATTGCGCGCGGCCCGCGTGATGGCATGACCCCGACCCAGATCGTGCAGGGGTTCCTTGATGCATCTGCGTCATTTGACGGTGATCATGAGGTTGCTCGGCAGTATCTGACCGGTACGGCCAATTCTCGCTGGCTACCCGGCCTACAGGTATCGATTTATGACGGCGCAGCGGTGGTAACTTCCAGTGGCAATTCGGTAACCCTGACGGCTAGCCAAGCCGGCCGAATCGATGAAATCGGTCGATACTCGGTCTCGCCACCGGGGGAAGAACTTCGCGGGAACTTTCAGTTGGTCCGCGAGGATGCGCAGTGGCGCATAGATCGCTTGCCGCAGGGCCTGCTGCTTTCGGCATCCGATGTCGATAGGGCTTATCGCTCCTTGGCTGTTTACTTCTTCAATCCGAGTTTTGCCGCCTTGGTTCCAGATGCGCGCATGATCCCGGTGCTGGGCCCCGGTCAGGGCACGACCTTGGTGCGCTATCTCCTGGACGGACCAAGTGATTGGCTGGCGCCGGCGGTGCGTACCGGCTTCCCCGATGGAGTAGGGCTAAATATTGAAGCCGTGCCAATTGATGGGGGGGTAGCGGAGGTTGACTTGAAATCCTCGGCGCTATTGGCCGATGACGCCACGCAAAAGGCCATGTCACAGCAACTTGTTTGGACGCTCGGGCAGTTACCCGAAGTCACCGCAGTGCAAATCACAGCCGGGGGGCAACCCCTGGTTCTTCCAGGGGTGACCGCACCGCAATCGGTCGATGCGTGGCCGGCGGTTGATCCGGACGCACTGCCGGCAGACTCATCCGGTTATGTTGCGCGAAGTCAGTCAGTGGTGCGCTTAGGTATTGATAATGACCGTCCGGTGCCAGGTGCTGCGGGTGCGGGCACAGTTTCGTTTCAGAGATTCGCGATTGACCGATTGTCCGAGGCCGTTGGTGGGGTGGACGATGAGGGGACCTTGTGGCGCGGCGGGCTCGATGCTGACTCGCAGTTACTGCCCTTGATCCGTAACGAAGCGCTTTCGGCTCCGGTCTTCGATGCCGACGGAAATATTTGGGTGATAAATGCATTGACGGGTTTGACCCGGGTTGATCGCATCGGCCGTCAGGCCGAAGTTGAGATATCTGGACTCCCGGTGGATGCGGTCCTAACTGCCGCCGTGCCATCACGGGACGGCACCAGATGTGCCTTGATTGTGCAAAGGGGTGTGCGAACATCGCTTTACCTAGGGGTGATCGTTAGATCAGCCGCGAATTCGACGATGGCAATTAAAGATCCGATCAGGGTCGAAACACGGCTAACTGAGGCGATCAGCGTGAACTGGGCCGGGGCTAATTCTTTAATGATCTTGGGCGGCGACGGGGCCGAATCCCTACAGGTATTCAACCTAGATCTGGCGCGTGGGTCTATTTACGGTATCGGGGCGCCCGAAGCACCGGTGATGGTTGCCGCGGCCCCGGGATTGCCAACCCTGGTCGGTGCTGCAGATGGCTGGATTTACGAGTACGTCGGGGCCAGTTGGCGCAAGCGCACCAGCGGTACCTCGTCAACCTACCCGAACTAACCCCAACCGGCCGCCCGGCCTCGGGGTCAACCTGGTTGGTCGAAGTTAGCCCCACTTTGCTGGTGTACCGGCGACCGCAGCGACCCCGGCCACCTGGACTCCTGCGGCTTCTAAAGTGTGTACCGCCTCCAAAGTGGTGGCACCGGTGGTAATGACGTCGTCGACCACGATGATGCGAAAGCCGGTGAAGTTTGGCAGTTTTGCTAGCTGTCTTTGCCGCACTTCGAACGACCCGACGATGGCGGTGCGGCGCTGGGCGGCCGAGCGGCCGACGTGCTTGCCGTTGTCGAGACCGCGACGCAGCAGATGCTGAACCCGCGCCGGCTGCGCGGTATTGCTAAGTACTTGCGCGGCTCGATTGGCAATTAACAAGGTGGTATCTGCACCACGAGTGTGAATAGAACTAGCGTGCGGGGGGATGGTGACGAGCAGGGTTGGGCCGCTCGTCAACGTGGTGATAGCGCTAGCGAGCAAGGTGCCCAGCGGGGCGGTCAAGGAGCGCACGCCTTGTTCTTTGTGGGCGATGATGGCGGCCTTGGTCTGGTCTTGGTACCAGGCCCCGGTGGCTACCGGCCAGCAGGTGCGGAGCGGATGGAGTCCGGCTTGGTTAGTCATCCCCGCCCAGCAGGTCGGGCACAAGGTGGTGCCCAGTGCCTGACAGCCAACACATGTTCGGCTCAGTACGAGGTCAATACAGGCACCGAGGAGCAACTGAAGACCCACAGGCCCCCTTTCGGCCGCGGGGGGTAGTTTGCGCAGTATTTCTGGTCCGAGGCAAGGGGATGGGGCCGGCCGGTGGATAAGGGGGCACCCGCAGCGGTCCGTGACCACCTTGTGACCTCTACGATGGGGTGCGCCAGCAGGCTGGCGCGTTGGTTTACCCGAGAGTGTCGATCTGGTCGACCGATCCGAAAGGCTTGTCACTGTGGGTGTGCTCGACCGACTCCTTCGCGTTGGCGAGGGCAAGACCCTGCGCCGCCTAGAGGCGATGGCCGTGGCCGTCAATGCCATCGAGGGCGAATTTATCGACCTGAGCGACGCCGAACTGCGAGCGCTCACCCAGGAATACAAGGACCGCTACCAAGGCGGTGAGTCCCTAGATGAGCTGTTGCCCGAGGCCTTTGCCACCGTCCGAGAAGCGGCGCGGCGCACCCTGGGCCAGCGCCACTATGACGTGCAGATTATGGGTGGGGCCGCACTGCATATGGGCAATATCGCCGAGATGCGCACCGGTGAGGGCAAGACCTTGGTCTCTACTTTGCCCGCCTACTTAAATGCCCTCTCCGGTAAGGGCGTGCATGTTGTCACGGTAAATGATTACCTCGCCGAGCGCGATGGTGAGTGGATGGGCCGGGTGCATCGCTTCCTCGGGCTCGAGGTTGGCACCATCTTGTCGAAGATGACCCCGCCCGAGCGCCGCATTGCCTACGCCGCCGATATCACCTATGGCACTAACAATGAGTTTGGCTTCGATTATCTGCGTGACAACATGGCTTGGTCGCGCGAGGAGTTGGTACAGCGGGGCCACAACTTTGCCGTGGTCGATGAAGTCGACTCGATTTTGATCGATGAGGCCCGCACCCCATTGATTATCAGCGGTCCCGCGGATCAGGCCAACAGCTGGTACGCAGAGTTCGCACGGATGGCGAACCTGCTCAAGCGTGATGAAGATTATGAAGTCGACGAGAAGAAAAAGACTATCGGCGTACTCGAGTCGGCGATCGATAAAATCGAAGACCAAATCGGCATCGATAATCTCTACGACACGGTGAACACACCACTTGTGGGGTTCTTGAACAATGCCATTCGGGCAAAGGATCTGTTCAAGAAAGACCGTGACTATGTGGTTATCGACGGTGAGGTTCTCATCGTCGATGAGCACACCGGTCGCATCCTGTCGGGCCGTCGATACAACGAGGGCCTCCACCAGTCGATTGAGGCCAAGGAGGGCGTTGAAATCAAGGCGGAGAATCAAACCCTCGCCACGGTCACCTTGCAGAACTTCTTCCGCCTGTACACCCGGTTGTCGGGCATGACCGGAACGGCGATGACCGAAGCCAATGAGTTCTCAACCATCTATAACCTCGGGGTGGTACCCATCCCTACCAACCGCCCAATGGTGCGAATCGATAAGGCGGATGTGGTTTTCCGAACTAATGACGCCAAACTTGATGCTGTAGTTACCGACATCGTTGAGCGCCACGAGCACGGTCAACCGATCCTGGTGGGCACCACCAGCGTTGAGAAATCCGAGGATCTCTCCAAACTCCTAAAGCAAAATGGCGTGCCGCATGAGGTACTAAACGCCAAGCACCATCACCGTGAAGCCGCGATCATTGCCCAGGCCGGCCGCCGCGGTGCGGTCACGGTGGCTACGAATATGGCCGGCCGCGGCACCGACATCATGCTGGGCGGGAACCCAGAGTTCATGGCGGCGGCAGCCTTATCCCAGCAGGGCTTATCACCGGCACTTGACCCGGAGGCCTACGAAGCCGCATGGCCCGCGGCAATTGAGCAGGCGCGTAATTCGGTGCAGGCAGAGCACGATGAAGTAGTTGGTCTTGGTGGTCTGTATGTGCTCGCTACCGAGCGCCATGAGTCGCGCCGCATTGACAATCAGTTGCGGGGTCGCTCCGGTCGCCAAGGTGATCCCGGTGAATCCCAGTTCTACCTTTCACTGCAAGACGATCTCATGCGGTTGTTCAAGTCTGACATGGTCGATGCCTTCCTCCGTCGTTTCAATGTGCCCGACGATGTACCGATTGAAGCCAAGATGGTCACGAATGCCATCCGATCGGCGCAGTCACAGGTAGAAGCCCAGAACTTTGAAATCCGCAAAGACGTCTTGAAGTACGACGATGTACTAAATCGCCAGCGCTTGGTTATCTATGACGAGCGGCGCCGGGTGCTTGAGGGCGAAGATATCGAAGAGCAGGTGCGCGACTTCATCACCGACACCGTCGAAGGTTATGTGCGTGCGGCCACCGCGGATGGCTATCCCGAGGACTGGGATCTGGATCAACTCTGGACGGCGCTGAAGCAGCTCTATCCGGTCGCGGCAACAGTTGATGAACTTGAGCGGGCATCGGGTGGTGACCGATCGGGCCTGAGCCAAGATTATCTGGCGGTTGAACTCAAGGAGGACGCCCAGCACGCCTATGACATTCGCGAGGAAAGCCTCGGCGATGAGGTTGCTCGCGAGCTTGAGCGCCGGGTCATTTTGTCAGTGCTGGACCGCAAGTGGCGTGAGCATCTCTACGAGATGGATTACCTCCGCGATGGCATCGGCCTTCGGGCGATGGCGCAACGTGATCCGCTCATCGAATACCAGCGCGAAGGCTTTGACCTCTTCAACGCCATGATGGATGGCATCAAAGAGGAAACCGTGGGCTATTTGTTCAATGTCGAAGTTCAGGTGAATGAGCCCGAAGCGGAGCCCGTTGAGCCCGAAGCGGTGCCGGTTGAGCCCGAAGCGGCGGCCGTAACACCGGCCCAAACACCGGCACCGAATGTCCCACTACTCGCCAAAGGCCTGGCCCCGAGCCGGCCCGCACACTTGGAGTATTCGGCGCCAAGTGAGTCCGGTGGCGTGGTGCACGGTGCCATGGAATTAGCAGGTGACGACGGTGTCGAGATCGATCCAAATGCCAGCCGAGCTGAGCGCCGCCGGGCCGAGCGCGCCCAACGCAAGGGCGGGCGTTAGCCCCGCTGCTCGCTTTTTCGTGTTGAAGGGTTAGCCGAGGTTGACCGCGGTAACCAGCCAGCGTTCCCCAATGAACTCAAAGCGCATCGCCACCGCACGGGCCCGATCGCTGCCCACTAGAACGGCAGAGGTCTCGGCGATGCCCTCCGCGATTTGGCAGATGCGAATGGAACGCACCTGTTTTAGGGTGCGGGTGGTCAGGTTTCGGTTGCTTGGGTGGCGCCGCACGGCAGCGCCACGTTCGGCAAGTCGCGCCAATTGGCTGCGCTCCACCCAACGGATCAGTTGGCCAGGTGGGCGATCACCGATACCAACCTCACTGAGCGCCCGCGCCATCTGGGCCACCCAGGCGATAGGTAAATCATTGGCTGTCGGTTGGCCCGCGTTGTCGGCATCCTTGGCTGCGCCGACAAGGCGGAGGTGCCGCGGCACCGGTGGCGGGCTGTCGATACCAGGTGCCACTTGCCAGTCCAAGGGCAAAGGCAATTGGTCAATTGGGGCAAGGTCAAGGACGGTCACGGTCGTTCTCCTTAGTTCGCTTTAGCTGGAGGACGGCCGCGGTCGGGGGGTCGCGGGAGTCTTGTTACCGGTGGTACCGAAATTTTTGTGGCCCGGTTTCACAATTTAGATTTTGGCTTCCCATCGTGCGGTTGCTTTCATTTGCTTGTATTTAGTTCTGATGAGAGTTCTACGTCACAGGTCAGAGCCTGTCAATGGCAAGGGGTAGCTGGCTGTGGATAACTTTTCCCGTAATAGCTGCCGATGAGCGAGAATCATCATGGCGTCAGTGTGCCCAGCCGGCGGGCAACTTAAACCTAAGAGCGAGCCGAAGGGGAGTTTCGATGATGATTACCAACCCCGATGACCTATTGGCCCAGGTGGCAGCTGGCTTTCAGTCCAATTGCGACGCGGACGTCATCGCCGAGGCCGCCGAGTTAGCCGAGGTGGAGCAGGCGCGACTGCGACTCGTTGATCGCTGGCTCGCCACCACCGGGCCGGTCAGTGTCTGGGTGGTTGGACTCCCGGTGATTCACGGATCCGTGGTGGCGGCCGGAAGCGGCCTCGTGGTGGTCCGGGATGTCGATGAAAATATTTGGGCCCTTGGGGGTGGGGCGGTGGTTGGCATTGTGGGCCTTGCCGCCGGGCTGCGAGATGAACGCCCCGACCCGGGCCGGCCGGTACTGACGTGGTCGAAATTCCTGCGGGACTTAACCGGGGTGTTGGTGCGGATCTATACCACCGATGCGATGACTAGAAGTGGTGAGCTGGTTAGCGTGGGTGCTGATCACTTGGATCTGATCACCGGTGCCGATGGTCAGGCGGGCCGGCGGATCACCATCGCCTTTACCGCATTGGTAGTGGTGCAGACTCCTGCCCGAAGGGATGGGTAACCACAAAATCTTGGGTGAACTGGTACATCCGAGTGATGTAGTGCTCAAGTTGGGTCGCCTCGATCCGCCACTGACCCCGGCCGCCAATCTTGATCGCGGGCAACTCGCCGGTTCGAACCAGGGCATAGGTCTGCGCAGCCGAAAT
>BJGE01000012.1 GCA_014190275.1 Actinomycetes bacterium
AAGAGATGGTGCTGCCGGAGTCGACGACCAGCCCTGGCTCCTGCGGGGCGGTTAGCACTTCGACGGTGACCTGGCCCCGGTTGCGAAATGCCGAACCTTGCACGAGCGACACTTCAAAATCCGTCGCGGACGTTGCCGCCGCCGCCCCAGCCAGATAGGTATCGAACCACTTGGCAATTTCTCCTAGCAGGCGTTCGCTTTCGTCAATGCCGCCATCGTGTCCTTGGCCATGCCAGATTACTTTCACCGGGGTCTTGGGATTGGCCTGCATGATTTGCTGGGCATTGGCATTTACCTGTTGCAACGGGAAGAGCGAGTCTGATTGACCGCCACCCAACAGCGTTGGCGCGGTGATTTTGGCGGTGATGGATTTAGGTGACGACGCTGCCATGAGTGCGCGCGACCCGGGTGTCAAGACCCCTTGCGCGGCAGCTTCGGAGTAGGCGGCGCACCAGCTTGCAGTGAAGCGACCGCAGGTTGTCACGCGGCCGTCAGTTGTCTGCAGACCGGCGCTGAAGAACAGTCCCGACCACAGCTCCTTGAACACCCCGGTGGTTTTGGGAGGCAGGGTCGACTGCGCGAAGAGGGCAGCCTCTAGGTCGTTCCAGGTGATGTCGGCGGAGATCGCATCGACGCGGGGGTCGTTCCCGGCAACCATCAGTGCCAGTGCACCTCCGTAGGAACCGCCGGCGAACCCGACCACCGGATCACCGGTTGCCTCTTGCCGCACATAATTCTGCGCGGCCAGATAGTCGATGATCTTCGAGGCGTCGGCGACTTCGAACTCCGGGGCGTTCATGGAGATAGCGCCGGTTGACCGGCCGAATCCGCGAGCGGAGTAGGCCACGACGACGAACCCGCGCTCAACCAAGAACTGCGCCTCTTGGGTAACCGCATCCTTGCTGCCCCCAAAGCCGTGGGCCAAGACAACCGCCGGCGCGGGTGACCGCGTAGGCCGATAGATATCCATCTCGAGTTGGACCGGCGTGCGGTCGAGCCCGCTCATCGGTGCGCCTGGGAGGGTGAGAGTCACACCGGTGGCCGCCGCCGAAGTCGCCCCGGTTAAAAAGGTGCTGCTTGCCCAGACTCCGATCGCCAAGAGGATCAGGCCCAAGGGGATTATTCGCCGCACCTCGTGAGGATATGCGGCTTTGCAAAATGCGCAATACAAGTGGTGCCTTTATTTACGTTTATCGGCTTCGGCCGTGAGCGACTACGGCGCTTTAACGCTGGTGCGCAGCAGCACGGTGTTATCGAGCTCGAGGTCACTACCCCAGACAAGTTTGGCTGCGGGATTCCAATTGATCATCTCGTACCCTTCTTTAACACCAACTTGCTCCGGGGTGTACACAGTCGCATTCGTCCAGCCCTTGGTCGAGGCACCGGACTTGGACCAGTCTGCTGGTGCAGTGATCGTCGATGATTTGCAATCCACGGTGGGGTTGCTCGAGGTGACGCAGGACGGGTTGAGTGGCGCCTTGCTGAGCACAAGTGCCTGCCAGGAACCATTCGTCACCGTGATGGTTTTGCCGGTTTTGTTGTCGCGGACTTGGGCGATGATGCCGCCGTCACCAATTTGCTGACGAGCCGTGCCGATGTACTCCAGTCCGGAGGCATTTTCGGTGTAGTCCTTTGCCATCAAGCCGATGGTTATCGGGTAGCTAGCGGTGAAAGTGATCGTCTCTGAGTTAAACGAGCGTTCGGTTGTGATGGGTACCGAATCCTCGCCGACCTTCTTGCCGTTTATGTAGAGGGCGAACCAGTTGTCCGCCCATACCTCGGCAGTGAACGTGGGCGTTTTCGCAACCGGTTGTCCGGCCTCAGCGGATGTACTAGTCGATAGGCATGCGCTAGAAGTTGCTGCTATCAGCGCAAGGCCCAAGGCAATTGCGTATTTAGGCTTTGGCGAGTGGTTTGTCCGCTTCGAGAAGGTAAACATCTCAGGCCTTTCGCGCGTAGGTCTGGGTGGATTCGCTGCCGCTTGGGTCGACGAAGGTCATAGTTACCGACTGCAAGGTAGCGGTGTAGTCGATGCGGTAGCGGCCACCACCTAATGTGTAGGCGAGGGAAAACTTTGAGGTGCCGCTTCGTGCGAACTCGGTGATCTTCGCCCCGCGTAGTGGTTCGCCGGCCGGGCGGAAGGGATTAGCTACCGGTTGGGGGTCGACCTGACCGTCCTTGACGGTTACGACACCTCGCATCCCGCCGTTGGCGTATGGGTAGGTGGTCGTACCGTGGTAGTGGTACATGCCTTTGTAAATGTGGCCGTTGTACTCGTCCAACTTTGCAACCGGCTTGCCATTTGGTTCGAGAGATCCGTACAGCGGGTAGCCATCAAGTGCATAGGCGATAGGCGTGGTGGCACCGACTGTTTTGGACAGGTGTAGCGGAGCGGTGTGATAGTGGTAGTCGTCAGCCCGCCCGCAATGGCCGCCCCAATCATCGAGCTCGCCGATGAGATAAGAGTCCTCACCCCGATTATTAAGTGCGTTGAAGATGGGGACACCGTCGACAGCCAGGGCGATGGCGCCTCGAAAGAGGTCGGTTTTCGCCGAGATGGGAGTGGCTGCCAATTTTGGCGTGACGGGGATCTGCCACGAATTTGACCCCGTGTAGGGCTGCTGCACGGGCACCTGCTGCTGCCAGTTCGTAATCCCCACCATCATGTTGTGCGGTGGAAGCCCGGTGCTTTCCACCAAGTAGTACTTACCCGACTTCAAGGTCTTGACCGAGGACGCGAAGGCAGTAAACCCGGGGAGCTTGACAACAGATCCGGCCGCAGCCGCTTCCTCGGCTGTGACGAGTGAACCGGTAACGGCGGCACCGAACCCGAGTGCCATGCCCTGCAGCAGGGTGCGCCGGCTAAGACCCCGATGGTGCACCGGTTCGTGCGGATGCACATGATCGTGCGAAGCATTAGCGCTGGTAGGTGACATCAAGCACCGCCTTTTCTAAAGTGATGCCGGAAATCGCCGCGAGTAATGAATCCCTAGTGACCGCGGCTGATGATTTCTTCGGCAGCTTCGGTGTACCCGAGAGCGCGTAGACGGTGATCGTGTAAGTCTTCGTACCCGGACCTTGGGAGCAGGGCGGGGCATACCCGATGTTCGGGTTCACGCTGTTGCCCCCGAGCAAACCGATCTTCGTGACGTTAGTCGGCAGGGCCCGAGTGTTCGCGGGGATACCCCACATTAGCCAGTACCAGTGATGGCCACCATCTGGTGGCACGTGATCCATCACTACGGCGTACCCCTTTGTTCCTTTGCGCGATGCAGTCCAGGTGATAGGCGGGCTCGTACCCGCACCATCGCAGGTGTAAGCGGCTGGAAGCGCCCCCCGTGAAGTTACCACCGGGCTCGTCAACGTGAAGGTTGCGGCCGCATATGCAAGGTGGCTGAGCCCGAAGCTAGCGCCGGGGCCCACCCAGGCGAGAGCGGTGGCTAGGACAAGACTTAAGGCGATAACTAGTCGGCGCATGAGTGCAGAATAGGTGCGGATGAAGCTAGGTGAGGATCTGGGCAACCATGGCCCCGCTGGCGCCACTTACTCCACCACCGGGCCAGGTTCCAGCCCCGCAGAGATAAAGGTCCTTAACCGGGGATCGGTGCCGGCCCCAACCTGGTACCGGGCGCAGGAAAAAGAATTGCGAAGGGTGATGGCTGCCACCGAGTGAATCACCATTAATCAGGTTGACGTTGTAACTCTCAAGATCGGCTGGGCTCAACACGGCGCGTGCGATTACCAATTGCGCGAGTCCGGGTGCGTAGGTCTCGATCTTTCGCATAACCAAGTCCGCGTATCCCTCGGCGACGCCATCCCAACTGGATCCATCAACTAATTCCAAAGGCAGCATGCGCACCTGGACCCAGAGCACGTGTTTGCCTTCGGGTGCTCTTGATGGGTCGCTGACGGTTGGCTGCCCGATTACTAAAGTCGGAGACTTTGGTAGTAGGCCCGCAGCCGCATCGGTATAGGTCTGAGCCATGTCGGCGAGGTAGGGGCCAATGTGGACGTAGTTATATTCCCGCGCTTCGCGGGCCGTCCAAGGCGGTAAGTCAGTCAAGGCAAGGTGAATCATCATGGTCGCAAGTCCCGATTGGAACTTCTCGACCCGCTTAACACTTGGTTTGGCTGCAACGTGGTCAGGGAGAAGCGCCGGCATTAGGCGCGGATTGACGTTACTCACAACGGCTCGATGCGCCAAAATGCTGTCGCCGGAAGCAAGCCTCACTCCGGTCGCACGCTTGCTATCCACAGTTATCTCTGTTACCCGTGAATTGCATCGGACTTCGCCGCCATTGGCTTCGATTACCCCGACCAGTGCGGTCACGAGCGAAGCTGCACCACCCTGGCCAATCACCATGCCGAAGAGCTGGGCACCGATCGTCTCTAAGAAAGAAAAGAGTGCGCCACCTGAGATATCAGGAGCGAAATCCAAATGCATTCCCCAGGTCGCCATGAGGGCCTTGGTTTTCGGTGAAGTAAAGTTGTCATCGGTGAATGATCGCGTTGACTGCAGGGCCAGCTTGGTGATCTCAAAAAGACCTACGGTGCCGAGCGCTCGGTGGGCTTTCCAAAGTGTCTTCACCGCGTCAAAACTTGGTAGCTCAGCGTTGAGTATTCCTATCAGGAATGGGGCCCAGACGCCCAGCTTGGCGGTTAGTTCCTCCCACGCTGCGACGTCTTGTGGTGCGATGGCTGCCAAATTTTTGACGGTAGCGGCGGGATCGGCTTCAACGCCGATCATGGTGCCATCGGGGAAGACCGAGCAGAATGGCTTGGTTGACGGGACGAGGTTGAACCCGCGTGCCGAGAGTTCACCACCAAGTTTGGCCATCACGGCCCCACCGGCGAAGAGTCCCAAGTTCATTGCGAATAGGTCGTGGCTAAATCCCGGAGCGGTGATTTGCTCGGTTCGAATAGCCCCACCCGGCGAACCGTTGGATTCCAGCACTAACACTTTTTTGCCGGAGGACGCCAATAGCGCAGCAGCACTTAAGCCATTGATTCCGGAACCTATGACTATGACATCGTGGGCTGCACTCATCTGCGGGGCTCCCTAATCAGGTATTTATCTGACGATCGCCATCTTTGCGCTATACCATCGGCTATGCAACCAATCGCGGGATAACAAGTGACAGGAACGGCGGATGGCAAACCAATTTGATGCTGTCATCATCGGCAGCGGCATCAACTCTTTGGTCTCCGGAGCGATGCTGGCCAAAAAGGGTTGGCGGGTGGCGGTCATTGAGCGTAATGACCGCTTAGGTGGTGCGATTGCCACCCGTACCGACATTTTCCCCGGTTACACGGTTGAGCTGCTTTCTAGCTGGCATCCGTTGTTCATTGGCGGCCCGGCCTATGCGGAACTCGCGGGTGACCTAATCCGCCTCGGGGTGGAGTACCTGAACACTGAGGATCCAACTGGTGTGGTCTGTGACGCTGGTTCTGCAATTTTGTCAACCAATGCCGCTCGCAATGAGGCGCAATTTCGCGAACTTGGCGATCTTGATGCTTGGAATGCCGTGATGAGTGATTTTGGCGGCCGGGCGGAGTTAGCCTTTGGCCTACTGGGTACCGATTTTTGGCGCCCCGGTGCTGCCAAATTCGGATGGAAGGCCTGGCGGAAACTTGGCAGGAGAGGGCTGCTGGCCAGCGGCGCGGAATTATTAGAGCCTGCTGCACCTTGGGTAGACCGCACTTTTCAGTCGCCGGTGACCAAGGCGCTGTTAGCGCCTTGGGCTTTGCATAACGGGCTTGGTCCTGACGACGCCGCAAGTGCGTTTATTACAAAAGTAATTGCCGCCGCGATTTCGATGGGGGGTATGCCGATCCCGGTTGGTGGTGGGGTAAAACTAGTGGAAGCTCTCTGCACGGTCATAGCTGAAGCTGGTGGTGAGTTAGTCACGAACGCCGAGGCGGTGAGCATTGAGGTAGTGGGAGGTAAGGCCAAGAGTGTTAAGACGGCCGCGGGAGATACCTACTTTGCCCGTAAAGCAATCCTTGCCTCGGTAACTCCACAGGCTTTGTATCTTAATTTACTAGACCCGGCGATTGTGCCCGCACAGTTTTCGGCAGCGGCCTTGAGTTTTCGGTATGGCCGTGCTGGGATGCAAATCCACTTGGCTATGTCCGAGCCGCCGAACTGGACCACCCCGGGGATGGAGAAGGTGGCATTGGTCCATGTTCTCGACTCAATGGACTCGTTATCGGAGTCGGTGAATGCTGCCAATCGCGGATTCCTCCCGCGCCGGCCCACGATTGTGGTGGGTCAACCGGTGGCGATTGATCCTTCGCGGGCTCCGGTTGGTGCCGGGCTACTGTGGATACAACTGCAAGAAGTCCCCAGCGAAATAAGGGGTGACCTCGCGGGCGAGATCGACCACACTGGGAGTTGGACTACCGACGTTCGCGATCGGTACGCCGACCGGGTCATTAGCCAGCTGAAGAAACATATTTCAAATATTGACTCCCAGGTGACCGCTAAGAAAGTCCTCGGACCGGCCGACCTAGCCCAGCTGGATGTCAACCTCGTCGGGGGTGACCCGTACGCCGGCGATTGCCGGGTCGATCAGTATGCGGTGTGGCGGCCGCTAAGTCTGGCCAATGGTCACAACACGGGGATCAAGGGTTTGTGGCATATTGGTGCTTCAACCCACCCGGGCCCCGGGCTCGGCGCTGGCTCCGGGTACCTAGTTGCAAAAAGGTTGCTCGATTGACAGGAATAGTACATGCTGTCCATGTGACGGTCGTCAAAATAACGTCATTTTTGACCACGGTCCTGTCGCCAGGCAGGAGCCGTGGTTAAGTCAGGGCATTAGTAAGCGGAAGGGAAGTCACCAATGGCGGAACGCTCCTTTGCCAATGAGGTCAAAGAACTTCGTCTGGGGGCGGGCGCTGAATTTCGCGGTGAAGGAATTCTCGCGGTAACCAAAGGGTTATTGCAATCCGGTGTTGCATATGTTGGCGGCTACCAGGGTGCGCCGATCTCGCACCTAATGGATGTATTGAGCGACGCGAGTGAAATCCTTGCGGAACTTGACGTCTATTTCGAAAACAGTGCCTCTGAGGCAACCGCGGCTGCAATGTTGGCTGCGTCGGTTCATTACCCTTTGCGTGGTGCTGTTACTTTCAAATCCACCGTGGGCACCAATGTGGCTTCGGATGCGTTGGCCAATTTAGCCTCGGGCGGTGTGCTCGGCGGTGCGCTCATCATCGTGGGTGAGGATTACGGTGAAGGCTCGAGTATCATGCAAGAGCGCTCCCACGCCTTTGCCATGAAATCACAAATGTGGCTTCTGGATCCGCGCCCAAATCTCACCGCCATTGTCGATTTCGTGGAGAAAGGCTTCGAACTCTCCGAAGCAAGCAGCACGCCGGTTATGCTGGAATTACGTCTGCGCTCGTGCCATCTGCATGGTTCATTCATCGCTAAAGACAATAAGCGCCCGTCTTTCACTTTGCGGGAGGCAATCGAGAATCCGCAACGGGACACCAACCGGGTGGTCCTACCGCCAGCGAGTTTCATGCATGAGCAGGAAAAGGTCAAGGAACGTTGGCCCGCAGCGGTGCGATTTATTCAAGAGCATGAATTGAATGAGTTTATCGCTGAAAAGCGAGAAAACGTCGGGATCATTCTCCAGGGCGGCCTGTTCAACAATGTTAACCGCGCCCTCGAGTTACTCGGCTTGTCGGATCCTTACGGAAATAGCGAAATACCGCTGTACGTACTAAATGTTACCTATCCGATTATCGACCAAGAAGTGCTTCGTTTTTGCGAGGGCAAGGATGCGGTGCTCTTGGTTGAAGAGGGTCAGCCTGATTACATCGAGCAAAATCTCAATACGGTCTTGCGTCGGGCCGGCGATCTAACGTTGCTGCATGGCAAGGATTTACTGCCGGTAGCGGGGGAGTACACACCGGCGGCAGTAACAAAAGGTATCCATGCATTTTTGCAGAAGTACTTGCCGGCGCGAATTGATCCGCACACTTTGCCAGCGGTCGTCCTTGAGAACGACGACCCTAGAAGTCCGTTTGCGCCGCGAATCGCCCCGGAACTTGTCCAGGGTCGACCACCGAGCTTTTGCACTGGTTGCCCGGAGCGACCAATTTTTGCTGCGCTCAAACTGGCCGAGCGTGAACTTGGCTCGCACATCGTCAGTGCCGACATTGGCTGTCACCTGTTCTCCATTAACGCACCATTTAATATCGGCGCTACCACTATGGGTTACGGCCTTGGCTCGGCCAGCGGTTCTGCTTTTAATGCAAAAGATGCCGATAAAAGAACAATCGCATTTATGGGGGATGGTGGCTTCTGGCATAACGGCCTCACCAGCGGTGTTGGTAATGCGGTCTTCAATGAAAACGATCAACTCTTGGTCGTGGTGGATAACGCCTACAGCGCGGCAACCGGCGGGCAGGATTTACTGTCATCTCGGTCCGAAAGCCCAAGTCGTTCGACAAACCACCCCATCGAGCGGGCGGTGCGCGGGATTGGTGTCAAGTGGGCGCGAACGATGACCGATACCTTCAAAGTTGCCGAAATGCGAGACCTCTTCAAGGAAGCATTAACGACTAAAGAAAAAGGGCCCAAAGTAATTGTCGCCCAAAGTGAGTGCACCTTGAATCGCGAGCGCCGCGAGAAACCAGCGCGAGCGAAGAAGATCAAGGAGGGTAAGCGGGTGGTGCGCGAACGGTATGGGGTGGATCCGGAAACGTGCACCGGTGATCACTCTTGCATCAGAATTTCCGGGTGCCCATCCCTTACCATTGGCCCCAATCCTGATCCCCTGCGCCAAGACCCAATCGCGGTTGTGTTGGAGACCTGCGTGGGTTGCGGACTTTGCGGCGAGAACGCGCACGCGGCCGCCTTATGCCCCTCCTTCTACCGTACTGAAGTTATCTATAACCCGAGTTGGTGGGATAAGTCCAAACTCTGGGTTCGTAACCGTTACATCGGCTGGTTGCAAAAGGGGATTGAAAAGCAGCGGTTTGGAATAGACGCCGTATGACACCTGTCGATATTGAGGCGCACACAGCAGCGCCAGGAGTTACCCGCCCGATCACCATGGCAATTTTGGCAATGGGTGGTGAGGGTGGTGGGGTACTCGCTGACTGGGTTGTCGCGGTGGCCGAGCGCAATGGTTATTTCGCCCAGAACACTTCGGTGGCCGGGGTGGCGCAACGCACGGGCACAACGGTCTATTACGTCGAAATGCTGCGCAAAATTAGCGATGATCCGAACCAGCCAGAGCCAATTCTCAGCACCATGCCGACACCCGGTGAGGTTGATATCGCCGTGGCCTCGGAATTGATGGAGTCGGGCAGAGCGATCCAAAGAGGTTTTTGCACACCTGATCGCACGACGTTGATTGCCTCGACCAACCGGGTTTATTCCATGCCTGAGCGCACCGCGATGGGTGACGGCCGCATTGAGTCACAGGGACTCATCGATGCTGCGAAGCTGTCTTCCAGGCGATTTATCTGTGCGGACTTCAATAAATTGGCCCTCGACAATGGCAGCGTAATCAGTTCATGCCTATTCGGGGCCATCACTGCCGCGCAGGTGATTCCGTTCTCACGTGCGCAATGCGAGGACGTAATCCGCTCCGGCGGGAAGGGTATTGCCGAGAGCCTGGCGGCCTTCGACGCCGGGTTCAAGGCGGCTCTCGCGGCGGAACGACCGGTCGTCGAAATCACTATCGGCACAAGGCCTCCGCAGGCCCAAGACCAGGGGCCAGACCCGGCGGTAATAGAGCAAGCCATTAAGGACCCGAGTTCACTTGTTGGTGCGAAACTGACCGATTGCGCGCTGCGAATCAAATCGGGTTTTCCTGAGCCAGCCCGCTATGTGCTGGTAGAAGGGATTAAACGCACCGCGGAGTATCAAGATGTGAAATACGCGGAACAGCTACTTGATCGTGTCGGTCGAGTCACAGCGGTCGACACCACTCGAAATAGTAAGTTAACAACTGAAGTAGCTCGCTATACGGCCCTGTGGATGACCTATGAAGACACGATTCGAGTTGCCTTCCACAAGACCCGAAAAGTTCGTTTCGATAGAGTCCGTGAAGAATCGCGGGTAACAGACGTGGAAATGATCCAAGTGCGTGAATTTCTTCATCCTCAGATCGAGGAGATCACCGATACGCTACCGACAAGACTTGGGCGCCTGCTTTTGGGATCAAAGCCATTCCAATGGCTGGTTTTCAAGATCACGAATAAAGGCATAAAGATCCAAACTTCTTCGGTCTGGGGATTCACGGTCTTGTATCTGCTAGCCAAGCTTCGTCCCATGCGCCGTCGGTCGCTCCGATATGGAATTGAGCAACAGCGCATTGATGCTTGGCTCAATACGGTGGTGGGTTTAACGGCGACGAACCCGGAATTGGCTTATGAGGTGTGCTTGTGTCAGCAATTGATCAAAGGCTACGGTGATACCCACGCCAACGGGATGCGCAATTTCACGTCAATCATGGATTACCTGCCAAAGGTCGTTACTACCCCCGATGCGGCTGCCAAAGTTAAGGAACTTCGGAGCGCAGCTCTGTCGGATGAGTCCGGCGGAGCGCTGAAACTCGCACTCTCGCGAAATAGGTAATCAGCGATCCCCGATCGAACCCAACAAGCGGCTGCAAGCACTCCTACTTCTGAACCAACGCAAGGACCCGGCACGGACTCCCCGAGCCCTTGACAATTGGCAGCGGTGCAACAACAACAACCGCACCCGTGGTGGGCAACTTGTCGAGGTTGCGCAATTGAGTGACACCGCACTTATTGGCGCCCATGAACATGTTGTGGCAGGGGAAGGGCGGGTCGAATCCCATCGCGCCACCAGCGTCGGTGCCAACGGTCTCTACGCCCCATCCGAGAATCTGGGTTTCCGAAAGGTATTTCGCAGCTTCCGGTGTCACGCCTGGTGTGTGCGGCCCGTTCTCATCAGCGTTAGCGAAAGCCGCTGGATCGTCACCGTACTTTGACCATCCGGTACGGAACAGAAACCAAGAGTTGGCGGGGATCGCCCCGTTCTCGGCCTCCCACGCTTTAACGTCATCCAGGGTTAGGCAGTAGTCAGGGTTTGCTGCGACCTCAGCGGTCTTATCAATGACTATCGCGGGTCCGACGAGGCGCTGCGCGGGGATCTGGCTGACGTCATCTTTATCTTGCCCGGTTACCCAGTGAATCGGAGCATCCAGATGGGTCCCGGTGTGCTCACCGGTATGGATGTTGTTCCAGTACCAGGCAGGTCCACGATCGTCATATCGACTTATCTCTTCGAGCTGAAAGATGGCGGTCTGGCCGAAGTCGGGCGGCAAGGCAAGTACCGGAGTACCTGAGTGCAGGGGGCTGGTGAGGTCGATAACTTCAATGGTGCCCGTAGCGATCGCGGTGCCCAATTCCTTGAGATCTGTCATAGCGTTGATCCTTCCGATATTCGTTGTTAGGGAATGATTTCAGTTTTGGCGTCCTTCAAACTGGCCTAAGGCTAACCGGGGGCGGCTGATCGCGTCTTTAGGAACGGTAGCTTGAATTCCTTTCCGCCGGTGACGCCCTTGGGCCGCCAGATCAAAATGACCACCAAGGCTGCCGCGATGACCAGACCTCTAACACCGTTGGGCAGGGTGATTTCAACGGAACCGAAGTTGACTCCACCCTCGAGGACCAAGAGCACCTGACCGATGGCGGTTACCAAAATGGTCCCCACCACGGCACCCCACAAGCTTGTCGCGCCGCCAATTATCAGCATCGCCAAAGTTATGAACGTGAATCCTAGGTAGAAATCACGGGCGGTCACGGCCCCAGCATGGTGCGCGTACATCGCGCCGCTGAGTGCCGCTATGCCTCCAGAAATCGTAAAGAACAGCACGCGTAGGTGCCAGACGCTGGCCCCGAGCGCCCGTGCCGCCAGGGCATCTTCGCGAGTGGCGCGTAGTAAACGACCCCGCCGGGAAATACCAAGTAGGTAGACAACGACAATCACGATGACGGTCAGCGCAAGTGACTCGTCAACAAAGGCGAATTTTGGTACCTGCGGCATCACTTGTGGGCCGGGACCAATTAGCTTCCAGTTGAAAAACACATTGTCTGCAACCATGAGGAGTGCAAAGGTGGCAATACCGGCCGCAAGCCCGCTCAAGCGCATCAACAGCAGGCCCGTGATGAAGGCGAATAAAGCCCCCACCAGCACTGCGATGAGCAGGCTAGGCCAGATGCCCATGTTGACGGCTTTGAGTGGCTCCCATAGTCCGTCGAGGACATTTTCCTTGATCTTGATGGGTGCCGTTAGCAGTCCGGACGCGAACCCGCCGACCATGGCAAAGGCCGCCTGCCCAAATGGCAACACGCCACTGTTCCCAATAAAGACCTGCAGGCCGAGCACCATGACCAATAGTGCGAGTGTCCCCTCGGTTAGGTAACTGAACGATGCTGACACCCCGCTGGTGAGATAAGTCAAGGCGATCACAACGATTATCGGGCCTAAGAGTTGCTGCCACTGAAAGCGAGTCACCCCAGGTAGTTGGCGCGATGGAAGAAATTCACTAGCCATCAGGCGCGCTCCTTGAAGGCCTTATTGGAAATCAACCCACTCGGTTTAATTAGGAGCACGATAATGACGAGGATGAAGAGCCAGGTGTAGGTGTATACCCGGTAGTTGCCCAGGAATGAATTCAACAGGCTAATGGTCATACCGACCGCAAAACCGCCTAAGGCAGCACCTTGGAGGCTGCCGAGACCGCCGATTACGGTGCCGACCAGGGCCAAGATCGTGATGTTCACCCCGAATAACGGATCGACAGAGCCGCGTTGAGTAACCAGCACGAATGCCACCGCTGCGGCGAGCACCCCGCTGAATACAAAGGCAGCACCAATGACGTAGTTGGAGCGCACGCCCAGGAGTCTTGCCGTTTGAAAGTCACTTGATGCTGCGCGAATCTGCAATCCCAAAGTCGTGTTCTCGATCAAGAAACGCATACCGGCTAACAGGGCTAATGCCAAGACTATGGTGAGAATGCTTCCACGGGTGATCGTGGTATTGCCAAATTCTATGACCCCTGACATCCATGGAGCAATCTGACCCGACAATGGAAGGGCACCGAAGATGATTTCGTAGAGCCGCTGGAGAAAAATACTCACTCCAAAAGAGGCAATAAGTAATACCGATGGCCCTGCCAACCTAAGTCGTTTGAAAACACTCAACTCCATGAGCAGCGCTAGTATTGCAGTTCCAGTGACTGCGATGAGGATACTGATTGGTAAACCAAGGTCGACGGTGATGATGAATAGGTAGGCACCGATTGCGATGAGTTCACCATGGGCAAAGTTCACCAGGCGCATGACGCCAAAGACCAAGCCAATACCAAGAGCGGCCAACCCATACAAGCCGCCGTAGCTAAGTGCGTCGAGAATTGTTTGAATCATTCGCTGTCCGAACCGGTGCCAAAGTATGCCGCTGCCAGTTTTGTCTCGTCTTTCGCGTCCTCGCGAGTAAGGGTTGCGCGCACTTGACCCTCGCGCATTACCAACGTGCGCGAAGCAATGCTCATGATTAGGTGCGCGCGTTGTTCAACAACAATAATTGCTGTTCCTAGTTCCTGGATCTTGTTTAGAACGCTAAAGACGTCTTGGATCACCGTCGGAGAAAGGCCCAAGCTAGGTTCATCCAACATCAAAAGTTTCGGCTCGCAGACTAGTGCTCGGGCAATGGCGAGCTGTTGCTGTTGCCCACCGCTGAGTAACCCAGCCTGTTGGTCCCGATGAGTGCTTAGCACAGGGAATAACTCGGTGGCTTCGGCCAGCGCCTTCGCTGACCCTGATTTATCACGCCGGCCGGTGAGGCCGAGGAGTAAGTTCTCATTAACGGTTAGGTCGGTGAAGATGGCCCGACCCTCGGGTACGAGGGCGAGGCCCAGACGAACAATGTCCTCAGGCTTCTTGCCCCGGATGGAGACACCCTCGAATTCAATGCATCCACTTGATGGTTTAACGGACCCGGCCATGGCGCCTAGGAACGTGGACTTACCGGCACCGTTTGGACCAACAATGCCTACGAGTTCACCGGGCTCTACTTCGATATGTCCATTGAATAATACTTCTACTTTTCCGTAGCCGGCTTGGAGGTCACGGACGCTAAGAAGGCTCATGAAACACCACCGGGTAAACCCATGGTGGCATCACCCAAGTAGGCGGATAAGACACCTTCATCCTGTAAAGCTTCCTCGGGTGGTCCTTCAAAAAGTAGTTCGCCTGAGGCCAGTACGAAGACTCTTGAACAGGCATCTGCCACGAGCCCGACATTGTGTTCGATGAGCAGCATGCCGCAGCCCAACTCGCGTTGAATGATTTCCAGGGCTGCGAGCAGGGCTGGGGTCTCGTGGTTATTGAGTCCAGCGGCGGGTTCGTCCATGATCAGGTACTTCGGGTTTGCCGTGAGTGCTCGAGCAAGTCCTACTAGCCGCGATAGTCCATGGGAAAGACCGGCGGCTGGTTGCGCCATCACCGCTGTGAGCCCGAGCATTTCCAGTGCATCTAAGGCTCGCCGATTGGCTAATTTGATCGAGGCACCGGAGCCGATGGCCCCAAGGACAACGTTTTCGGTGACTGACAATTCAGGGAAAAGCCTCCCAGATTGAAAAGTTCTGGCTAGGCCAGCTTTGGTTCTCGCTTCTGGCGCCAAACCGTCAATGCAGCTTCCATCAAGTGAAACGGTCCCTAAGTTTTGGGTTTCATAGCCGGCCATGATGTTGAGTAGGGTGGTTTTGCCGGCTCCATTAGGGCCGAGGAGGCCAACGATCTCACCCCTGAGCACCGTGAGGGTAACGTCTTCGAGTACCCGGATTGCACCGAATGACTTAACAATCGACACAGCCTCAAGCATCTGTGTCACGAATGTCTCCTGGACGAGTGACTTTCATTAGTGATAATCACGGGATGGACTTTACCGAGTTAAGCGCCAGGCTGTGGAGATAAAAGTGATATCTCCACAGCCCGGCGGTACCAACTAGTTGAGGATGCTATTAGTTGAGGATGGGCTGTTGTGCAGCCCGATACTCGATGAATGCGTGCTTGCCTTTCTGTATTTCCATGACCGCCATCGGCCGGGTCACGTTCACGTGCAACTCGGGCGAGAAGCTAGTTGGTCCAGCCGTCAGATCAACTTCGCTAAATGCCTCCAACGCAGCGGCAAGGGCGGCTCCATCGGTGGAACCTGCTTGCTCGGCAGCGAGCTTGAACGCCTCAATGCTTGATGCGCCCGTGACCAAGCCACTGGTTGCTGCATCGCTGCCCGTAAGTTCTTTGTAGGCAGCGAGCAAGGCAGCGACCTTGGGGTTGGGGTCATCGCCGAAGACGGATGCGTATGTCACGAAGTAGAAGTCCGAAAGATCCGGAACCGCTCCGAGCCAGAACGCCCCATCCATACCGAAGCCAGAAATTACCGGTGCGCCAACACCGCCGGCACGAAGTGCAGCCGCAGCTTCAGCGCCACCGCCGGGGTAAGAGCACAAGGCGACAACGTCTGGCTTTGATTCCTTGATTTCCTTCACCTGTGCGGTGACCGGAGAGGCAAGTGAGCCTTCGGGTGTTTGGCTGAACTCAGGTGCGGCCACAATCTTGCCGCCCAACTGGGTCCAGCGCTCTTCGAACACCTTGCACTGATTTTGGGTGTATTTGATTGACATGTCCTTGAAGAGGGCAGCGTTGGGGCCGAATTTCTCAAATGCGTACTCAGCCATGATTGCTGCTTCACCCGGGACGGCGGAGCCAAGGGAGAAGCCCAAGGTCAATCCGGCGTCAGGGCCCATGATTGTGTCTCCGACGCAGGGGGCGATTACGAGCACACCGGCATCTTGGGCAACCTGCGAAGCCTTAGCGTTGATGTCATAGTCACAAGTAACTAAGAGCATTTTTGCGCCTTGGGAAATCAGGTCGGTAGCAATCTGCGCGCCCTTGTCGGGATTAGTCTCGCCATCGACTGCGACGAGTTCGAGCTGGCAGCCGAGCACGCCACCTTCAGCATTCGCCTTTTCGATTGCAATTCGGGCGGTGTCCAAAGCTGGCACATCAAACGGTGACATGAAGCCGGTTTGTGCCATTGCCGAACCGATGATGATGGGTTCTGTGCACTCAGCCGCTGCTGATGGGGCTGCGGCTGATGGGGCCGCTTCAGCCGGTGCCGCTGCTGATGGGGCCGCTGCCGAAGCGGCGGGTGCCTCCGAAGAGGTCGAGGTCGAGGCACAGCCAGCGATGACCAGGCTCAGGCTTGCCGCTACCGCCAGAATTCCAGCGGCTTTGGTTCTCTTCATGTGTTCTCCTCACAATGGGCGAATTAACTGTCAGGTGCTAACAAGCAGGTAGCCAACTATGCCGGTATTCTGCCGTACGTAAATAAACCGCTATAAAATGTGTTCATAGTGTTACCTAATCCCTGTGATTTTGTGGTGATATGCAAAAAATTGTCGAAAATAGGTCAGCTGGGGGCAAACCGGATCAATCGCAGCGCTATTTGGATAGACCGGCGGGTGCCTGAGGTCCAATCTGGAACTAGGTCCAGCGCGCAAATCAGATGGGGAGATCGCCATGATGAAGCCACTGCTTGACGGTAAAGATTTCAAATTAGGCCTCTTCTCGGCCAACTGTTCCGGGGGTATGGCCGTCTCCAAGGCTCCTGATCGCTGGAGCGCGAGTTGGGATGACAATCTGCGGTTAGCAAAGATTGCGGACGAAGTCGGGATCGACTTCCTATTACCGATCGCCCGCTGGATCGGCTACGGCGGTGAGACTAACTTCCACGGCTCGGTTTTGGACCCAACGGTTTGGGCGGCGAGCATTCTTGCCAACACCAATCGGATCTCAGTATTTGCGACAATCCACACGGCTTATACCCACCCGATAGTGGCTGCAAAGCAAATGGCGACGGTGGATCAGGTCGGGAAAGGTCGTGCAGGTCTAAATGTCGTGGCGGGATGGAATAAGCCCGAATACGACACTTTTGGCATTGACCTGCCCCAAGATCATGATGACCGGTATGCCTACGCGCAAGAGTGGTTCGACATAGTTAAGAAGATCTGGACCACCGAGGGCATCTTCGATTGGGATGGCAAGTTCTTTCAATTGGAACATGTGGAGAGCCTGCCTAAGCCCTTTGACGGGATGATTCCGGTACTAAATGCCGGATCGTCCAAGCAGGGTCGAGAGTTTGCTGCCCGCAACGCCAATTTTGTCTTCACAATTGTTGGTGGGCCTGATGATGGCATTGAGGTGGTAAAAACTGTGACCAAGCAGGCGAACGATGAGTACCACCGGGATGCGGGCGTATTCACCCTGGGGTACTGCGTCGTTCGCCCCACCGAAAAAGAGGCGAAGGATTTCTTGCACTACTACGCTGAAGAGAATGCGGACTGGGGCGCGGTAGACAACCTAATGACCCTCCAAGGCATGCATGCCCAATCATTCACCCCAGAAATGTTGTCGATGTTCCGGGAGCGATTTGCGGGGGGCCATGGGTCGTGCCCGATCATTGGATCGCCTGACCAGGTGGCTGATGAAATCGAGAGGTTTGCTAATTCCGGATTTGGTGGGATGACCCTTTCCTTCTTCGATTACGCGGTGGAACTGCCATATTTTGCGCAAGAAGTATTACCGCGCCTTCAAGCCAAGGGAGTGCGTCTTCCGCGATAAGTCGTTCTAGGGCAAAACCCCCAATTGGAAGACCTCCCTATCGGGCAGCGCATAGAGTGTTGGGTCAACTCTTAGCCTGCTGCAAGGGGGTCGTCCGCGGTGCTTAGTAGTGAAGAAAGGCCAACCGCTAACCCACCAAGTCCGGTTTTTACACTGACGAGTATCCACGCTCATGTCCTACGTGATGAAGTTGCCGAACGAACAACCCCGCACGAGGTTTTTACCAAAGAAGCTTCACTCAAAGGCAAGGTCGGCATGATCACCATGCCATCGTCACGATTCGTTTTCGTCAGATACGGTGGGAATGTAATAGTCGAGGCGCCGCCAACGGGAGATAGAGTCGTCGCCACTATTCCCTTAGGGCCAATGGGCGTTAGCAACGACTATCACGTAAAACCGACTGATCTAACCTCCGGATTCTTGCTTTCATCCAGCAATGTCACGGTGATGCATCCTGATCCTTGGGCTGGGGCGCTTGTCATCGCGAGTGATCCAGAGAATCTGCAAAGGCAGCGCAAAAAGGTCGGGGGTGATTCGGTCAAATCAACTATTGGGTTCGGGGAAGTATCGCAAGGCGGTACGCGGTGGCTCACGCATACTTGTCGAAGTTTGTGGAATTTTGCCTCAACAATGCCGCCCGAGACCCCTATTCAGGTCGTCAGCAAATTCTTGGAAGTCATGCAAGACAACCTTCTTAATGCCTTGATTTTGGCTACCGAAGAGTCGCCCGCGACGCACAGTGTTGAGTCAAGTAGAGCCCGAATGATCATTGAGTGGATCGAGGCACATCACGGTGAGGCACTGACGGTAGCCGATCTAGCTGCGGCGGTGGGATTAAGTGTTCGTCAACTTCAGGTATCAGTCCAACGGCATTTCTCAATGAGTCCCGTTGAGCTACTTCGCGACATCAGGCTGACGAAACTTCACTCACTCTTGCGTTCGGCGGATAAAGAGCAGTACACCGTTGCTGCCCTGACCTACAATGTTGGCTTCACGCATCTGAGTAGGACCGCTCAGTTTTATCGAGCCAAATACGGTGAATGCCCCGCGCAAACACTGAAGCGAAGCATGCATGGGTAGAGCCAACAGTCACCGACCTGCCGGCGAGCACCACGATGGCCATCAAGGAGGCCACCCGGGCAGTTCAGACGTCAGTAATTGCTTTCGCGATGATCACTCTTGGCGTAATTGCACGCACTGGCGCGATTATCGCCTTGATCGTCATCGGCCGGCGACGTGTCGTGCGAAACTTTGAGGGCGACGAAGTTACGAAAAGCTCATGCGAACCAACCCGATCACGGTAATGATGACGAGCCGGGCTAAGTATTCGGGACTAGGGATGTGGGGCCGAAAGGCTAGAAGGAGTGGGATTTGATCCGCGATTACCTCACGATGCGCGATGGGGTGTTGATATTTTCCTCTCCAAATGTTGCTGGAGGTTGATACTCTTTGCGGCATGCAACTGCGACTGGTGGCTCTTGCCCTAGGGCTGGCCTTGACAATCCCAATGGCTCCGGCCGCTATGGCCGGGTCTGGTGCAGATGCCCCCCGCGCGCAGGTCCACGTGCAACCGCGTGCGGCGGTTGCCGGTGCGGGCACACCAGCTGAGATCTTGGCGACGATTCCCGCGGTTTCACCACTACGTGTCGGCTTCAAGCCGGGGCTGTTTCCGTCCTTGACCTCCAAGACCAAGGACAAGCGCGGGTGCACCCTGCGCAACCAGATGCTGATCAAACTTGCCACGAAGAAGCCGCGGGTCGGGGCTGGGTGCAAACTCAGCGGCGGCACATGGTCACTTGATTTCGGGGCGAGTACCACCAATCAAGCGGCTAAGGTCAAACTCGGGAAGCTACTGCCCGACCTTTATGTGTACGGGCAGGGCGCCTACCTTTGGACGCCGGCTCAGCGCGCGGCATACACGACCTCGGTGGTCACCGTCGGAACAAGCAAGAAGGCGAGATCGAAGCCCGCAACAATTGGTTCACTACGGCGCTACGATCGGATCTCAAACGTTCAATCCATGTCGCTCCTCGGCTGGATCGCGAATATCAACATCAGTCGGATCATCTCAAACCCCGAACTGAACGCCGTCGAACTTGACGCCCTGAAGCGGAAGTACCCGACATTCTTCGATTCGTGGACGGTTGCCACCTTATTGAATGCCAAATCGTGGGGGCTGAGTTTGTCGCCAGCGGTATTCGCTAACTTTCAAGTTACGATTTCGTCCTGCGTGAGCGAGCCATCACCGGTACAGGCAATCTGTTCGAATAGCTACTCCGTCCCGAATCAAGCAGCCCAGTATGACGTGGTCGCGGTTCCGCAAATTGCATCTGAAGTTGCAGTGGCCAGCCCAACGATCCTAACTTCATACAGCGCGCCAACTAGTCCGGCCGTGGGTCGCGATTTATTCGGTATCCACGCACCAGCCGATTGGTTCAGCGATGTTGCCAGCGGCACCGAAGGGCCAACCGATCCGGCCACTATCCCGAGTGTGCCCGTTGGCTATGTGCGCTTGTGGGATACCGAAACCAAGTGGCGAGATCTTGAGCCCACTAAGGGCACTTTCGTCTGGCGCAAACTTCAAAAGCAGATCGAGACGGCGCAGGTATTGAACGCCAAAGTGATGATGGTGCTTGGCGGTACCCCGGCCTGGGCCGGCAGCGGGGGTGTCACCGACAACCCGACGAACATCGCTGACTGGCGTAGCTACGTGCGCGAAGTCTCGTGCAGGTACGGGCCTTCGATCACCGCTTATGAAGTATGGAACGAGGCGAATCTACCCACGTTCTATGGCGGTACCCCGGCACAGATGGCCGATCTCACCCTTGCCGCATTCGAGGAGATACGTAAGTGCAATCCGAGTGCACTCGTGGTAGCAGCCAACACCACCTCGCGGGCGACCGGGTCCTTCGGGACTTTCTTCCCGGAGTATCTCGCTGAATTAAAGAAGCGAAATTGGCCAGCCGATGCCTATTCAGTGCACTCGTACCCGACCGCCTCGGGTGGGGCTGATGATCGCATCAAGGGTATTGGTCAGTTCCGCACGATGCTGGCACTGGCGGGAGCACCATTTACCACGGTCTTTGACTCAGAAGTGAACTACGGTCTGGCTGGCCTCGGTGAAGGCAAGGTCGATCTTTGGGGTGACAAGTCAATGGCCCTCATTTCGCGAACCTACATTGATTCGGTGCGATATGGCTTTGGGTCAACGTTCTGGTACGCATGGACCAAGAGGGCCGACGGCGTATTCGGCATTCAGCTAACCCCGAGCGCCGTTGAGGAACAGCAGGCTTGGCGTGCCACCTACGATTGGCTCATCGGTGCGCAACTGCAGAAATGCGCTTCACCGCAAACCGATCTAGTTGTGTGCCAGTTCTCAAGGGGTGCCGACAACTTCTCCCTGGTTTGGTACGGCGACATCAGCAGCCCCAAAGCTTTGACCTCAGGATCCGGATACTTCGGCGCATTAGGTTCGATCTGCCAAACCTTGAGGGGTGCTGACTGCGCCGGCATCCTGTCGGGGACTGCACCACTTAGCTACAGTCCGGTTCGCATATCTGGCCCACCGACTGCAGCGGCGAGTGTGCCCGCGAAAATAACGATTACACCCAACGTTTTGATCTTGGGTGCTGATGCAACTAGCCCACTGACAATCACCGTGCTCGATGCCAACGATAAGCCGATCTTCGATCAAGAAGTTCGGGTCTCGGCGACCGGCACCGCGCGCTTCGTCGGTGGCAATACCATCACGAATGGCCGTACCAACTCGGCCGGCCAATTGGTCGTCAACGTAACCGTGGTTGGTGTCGGCGGCGGTGCCATCGTCGCAATTCCAGATACTGGACAAGCGGGCTTAAAGGCTACGGCGATGGTAAGCAGTGCGGGTGTCGCCCAACGCACTATCGCAATCGAGGGTGAGCGAGTAGGGGAAGAGCTGCTAGTTAAGGGCTCCACTGTCGGATTTACCCAAGGTCCCACTGTCAAGGCGTGGGTGAGGTTCCCGGGGCAAACCGAGTACTTCGAGAGCTCCGTGTTAGTCATTGTTGAGCCCTCGGGCAATTTCACCTGGCGCCGAAAGACTCAAAAAAAGATGTATATCTACTTCAGGTCCGTGGATGGGACGGTTTCGTCAAACAAAATTATCTTTCAGGCAATTGAGTATGATCGTTGAAGCCGAGCTGTTTGTGAACTCGCAACGTACTTAGGAGATCGGCCTTGATTCGCGATTACGTCACTGTGCGTGATGGTGTTTGTCTATCGGTCACTCTTTTCTTGCCTGCGAAACAGCCGGCACCTTGTATTCTTGAAGCTCTGCCATATCGCAAGGACGACATGACTTCAGGCTGGCGACCCGAGTATGAGCGATTCGCCAACGAGTTTGGGTATGCCGTGGCGCGGGTCGACGTAAGGGGCACTGGCAGTAGCGGCGGATTTGCCACTGATGAATACCCGATCGCGGAGCAAAGCGATCTAGCCGAGGTAATCACTTGGTTGGCCAAGCAGCCTTGGTGCACCGGCAATATCGGAATGTTCGGCACTTCCTATGGTGGCTTCAATTCCTTCCAGTTGGCTTGCGAACGGCCGGCGCACCTGAAGGCCATCGTGCCTATCTACGCAACCGATGATCGATTCACCGACGATGTGCACCAGATGGGCGGTGCGCGCAAGTGGCTAGACATCGTCGACTACTGCCACTACATGGCTCCGATGAATCTGCTGCCACCGGTGCCCGAGGTCTGGGGTGAGTCATGGCGCGAGGAGTGGGTGCGCCGGATTGAATCAAATGAACCGTGGCTTTTCACCTGGCTCTCGCATCCGAGTGATGATTCGTATTGGCGGCACGGTTCGGTGCGCCCCGAATATGAACGCATCGATATTCCGACGATGATCATCGCTGGCTGGGCTGACGGCTACCGCAATACATCCTTTCGTACCGTTGCTGCCATCGGTGCACCGACCCGACTGCTGGCTGGCCCGTGGGCGCATGCTGCGCCCACCTCGAGCGCACCGGGCCCCCGCATTGATCACATTGTCGAGATGGTGGCTTTCTTCGATGAGCACTTGCGCGGGGGTGCACCTACTTGGCAGTCACCGCACACCTGGTACTGCCGTTTTTCGCACGCCCCTGATCCGGTTCTCGATACGGTGCCGGGGCAGTGGCGCTCTGATACTTGGCCATCTGCTCGCTCAAGTGAACTCGCAATCGCGTTATCCGACCAGCCAACTTATGTGGTCCGCCCGGATATCGGCACCGCCGCGTGGATCTCCGGCGCGGGCCACCTGCCCTATGGCCAGCCCGATGATCAGCGCTTCGATGACGCTGCGTCACTTACCTGGGATATCCCGATCATCACGCCACTGGAGATCGCCGGTAACGCACACCTGCGCGCCGATGTCACCGCCACCAGCCCGCATCCGATCATTGCCGTGCGCCTATGCGATGTCGCACCCGACGGCACCTCGACCCTAGTAACCCGCGGCACGCTTTTGATCGGCCCGGTCGGTGACGTGGATGTCGAACTTGAGGCGACGGCCTGGCAGTGGCAGACCGGTCGTACCCTGCGCGTTAGCGTCGCGGGAGCGGATTGGCCAAATGTGGTGGCGCCGGCTGGCCCCGGGACCCTAACCCTGCGCGCGGCCACTTTGGTCCTACCTGTCTATGAAGCCGATCCAACTTTGCCGGTTCCGCAATTCGCCCCGGGTAATCCGGTGTCAAGTGAGGATAGTGAGGGTGTCACCTGGCGCATCGAGCAAGATGTCGTGAGCCACCGAACGCGGTGCGTGGTGGGCTCCCGATCGGATTACGAAACCCCTTTTGGGTCGGCGAGTGAGCGTTATGACGGGTGGGTGAGTGTAGATACCCGCACCTTCGAGCAGCGTGCTCATTCCGACGTGGAGTTCACCCTGCGCTTTGCCGAGGTGACAGCGACCGTACGATCCGTGATGGACATTGTGACGACTGGGGATACCTACGAAGTAACGATGGTGATCACCGTGCACGATGGAGCCGAGCCAATAGCCGAGCGCCGGTGGCAGCGGTCCTTTCCGCGGGCTTAGCGGGCATACTTGGCCCATGGAAGCCGCCCTACCGCGTGAGTATTACGTAGATTCGGAGCACTTTGTCCGCGAACTCGACATGTTGCGCGGGCAGTGGACCTGCGTCGGGCGCCTCGATGAACTCGGCCTGACCCAGGCTGGACGCGTAGCTGTGGTCGACTTCTACGGTGAGTCGATAGTTGTCACGAATGACGGCATCTTGCATGCGCACGCCAATGTGTGCCGTCATCGCGGTTCGCAGATCTTGCCGGCTGATAGTCCACCCTGCGAAATGAAGGCACTGCGCTGCCCGTATCACTCTTGGACATATGCCTTGGATGGATCACTCTTACATGCACCGCATACCGAAGACGTCAACCCGGCCGACTTTGCATTGACTTCGCTGGCGGTTGACAGTTGGGGCGGTTGGCTCTGGCTGGCCGAAGATCCAAGTGGCCCACTACTCGGGCAACTGGGTGAAGTCCCCGGGCGAATAAAGCGTTATCCGCTGGCCAAACTCGTCGTGGGCCTGCGCTTCACCTATGACGTTCAGGCCAATTGGAAAGTAATCGCCGAGAATTACAACGAGTGCTACCACTGCGGGCCGGTGCATCCTGAACTATGCCGGCTCGTGCCCGCCTTTGGAGGCGGTGGCATTGATATCCCGTGGGAGAACGGAGTCCCGCACCGCGAAGGTGCTTGGACTTTCACGATGACCGGAACTACTGATCGCGCACCATTCCCAGATCTTGACGAGCATGAGCGGGCCAAGCACAAGGGCGAGTTGGTATACCCCAACTTAATGTTGAGCCTGTCGGCCGACCACGCGGCCTCTTACAGATTGGTGCCGCTTACGGCCAATAGCGCCCGCGTGGTCTGCGAACTGCTCTTTGCCCCCGATGAGGCCGCGAAGCCAACCTTTAACCCGGCCGATGCCGGAGATCTCTGGGATCTAGTGAATTTGCAGGATTGGGCCATCTGCGAGTCGGTACAGCGGGGCATGAATTCCCGATATTTCCGTGGGGGCTGGTACGCGCCAATGGAGAATAGTTCATTGGATATTAGGCGTTGGCTCCTTCCGCGGCTCGGGGAGTGATAGAAAAGTACTTAGTTGGTTAGCCAGAAGCAACTTATTCAATTGGAGTGAAGATGTCGAGGATTCGCCTGCTCGGTGCCGCCTTTTTGACAATAGCGATAAGTCTGCCTTTTGCGGGGGCAACTTCTGCCGCCGCCGATGAGCCCGTGGTGCTAACAATCGGGGTTGGCGAAGACCTCGACTCCGCGAACCCCTTCACCGGGCTGTCCTCTCTCGCTTATGAGACTTTCACCCTGCAATACCCGACACTGACGCAGTACGCGGCCGATGATTTCTCGATTGTCCCGGGGCTTGCCGAATCATGGGAGGAGTCGGCCGACAAGAAGTCCTGGACCTACAAGCTACGCCCCGGGATGAAGTGGAGTGATGACGTACCGATCACCGCCGAAGATGTGGCCTACACCTTCAACCGGATTATCGACGGCAAGTATGAGAAGACCAATTTCGGTTCGTATGTCACGAGCATGGTGCGCGCCGAAGCGGTTGATGAATTAACGGTCAAGATTGAGATATCCAAGCGGAATCCGGTGATGGACCACCTCTTCGTATTCATCCTCCCCAAGCACATTTGGGAGTCAATTGACGGTAAGGAGGTGCGCAAGTACACCAATATCGGCACCCCTGAGTCACCCACGGTGGGCTCGGGTCCTTATGTCATGGTGGAGCACCGGCCGGGCCAATTCACTAGGTTCCAGGCGAATCAAAACTGGTACGGCGGTAAGCGGCCGGTCGACGAAATTATTTTCAAAGTCTTTAACAACCCTGATGCACTTGGGCAGGCACTGAAATCAGGTGAGATCGACCTCGCCCATGGTTTGGATCTCGGTGTGTACGAATCCCTGCAGGGGATCCCCGAAATCACCACGGTCTCCTCAACCCCGGCAAGTTACAGTGAGGTCGCCTTCAACACCGGTGCGGCACTTGCCGATGGCACCCCGATTGGCGACGGCAATCCGCTGCTGAAGAACAAGGCGATCCGTCAGGCTTTGAGCTGGGCGATTGACAGGCAGGCGATCGTCGACAAAGTCTTGGGTGGTCAAGGTCAACCGGGCACCACGGTTATGCCGCCGCTTTATCCGCAGTGGCATCTAGACCCGGCTAACCCATTCGGATACGACCCGGCCAAGGCCGGGCAGTTACTCGACGCGGCCGGGTTCCCGGTGGGCGATGATGGCGTCCGCGCTGACGCCGACGGCAACAGGTTGAGCCTACGCCTGCTCTATCGCACCGAGTCCGAGGACTCCAGTTCGCAGAAGTCATCGGAGTTCGTACAGGCCTACTTCAAAGACATCGGTGTTGAGGTAAAGCTCAAAGGTGTCACCGAGGATGCACTCTACGAAATCGTCGGCCAGGGCAACTATGACATGTTCGAGTGGAGCTGGGGCGTTGAGCCCGATCCTAATTACATGCTTTCCACTTTTACCTGCGCAAACAGATCCTATGAAGATGGCGGGTCGATCTATGCCAACTTGTCAGACTCCTTCTACTGCAACCCGGAGTATGACAAACTCTTTGATCAGCAGGCACAGGAGACCGACTTCACCGCGCGTCAGGAGATCGTCAAGCGCATGGAGCAAATGCTCTACGACGACGCGGTCTACATGATCACCTACTACGCCAATGGCCTTGAGGCCTATCGCAATGATCGATTCACCGGTTGGGTGAAGCAACCAAAGGACACGGGTACCTTGATCTATCAGTGGGGCACGTGGTCGTTCTTTGACGTGGAGCCGGTTTCGGCTGCAGGTGCCGCGGAATCAGCCACCGCAAGTACCGAGCCGGGGGCTACTGCCGCACCGAGTACGCCTGCGGGTGGCACCGATGCTGCAGCGCAACCAGCGGCCGCATCCGGTGGCATCAGCACCGGACTGATCATCGGACTGCTGGTTGCCCTGGTGATAGTCATCCTCGTGGTGCTGTTGCTACGGATGCGGCGGTCTTCGACCAACGAAGACCGCGAATAGCCGATGGGGCAGTTTCTCGAGGGCCGCTCCGCACGCATTCACTACAAGCAGGTTGGCGATGGGCCTGACATCGTCTGGGTTTCAGGAGCCGGTGGGACCATCGGTTCTTGGGACGCATACCAAGTGCCTTATTTCGAAAGCGAGTTTCGTAACACGACTTTCGATTGTCGCGGGGTCGGCCAAACCACTTCAGGTCAGCCGCAACCTTGGACGGTCGAGGACTTCTCGGCAGATGTCATCGACCTGATTGAGGCGGTCTGCACCCCACCGGTTGCGATCATTGGGTTGTCGTTCGGTGGCGGCATAGTGCAGCAGGTGGCAATTGATCGCCCCGATCTAATCGCCTGCGTAATCAGCATGGGCACCGGTGCGGTTAGTCGGGGCTGGACCTGGGATTACCAGATGGCTGAAATCCAGTGGCGTCGTGCGGGTAACCGCCTAGACGGCATGATGGCGGTCATTCACTACGCCGCGATGTATTACCCAGCGCGGGTCCTCGGCGACCCGGTGCTTTGGCCGAAGCTGCGCGATGAACTTCTTGAGTACTACGAAACCGACACCGCGGAGGATTCACTAATAGCGCAGTGGGAGCCTTGTGTGCTCTTCGACCAGCGAGAGCAATTGAAAACCTGCACGGTTCCGATGCATGTGATCGCCTTCGATCAAGATGTGCAGGCGGTGCCCCAAGACGGCGAAGAAGTTGCGGCACTTGCGCCCGGAGCAATGTTCCACCTCTTTGAGGGCATGGGCCACTGCTCGATCTACGGCCATACCCAAGACATCATGAATCCCTTTATTAGGGACTTAGTCCGTGGCTACTTCTAGCCGCGCATCCTCGAGCCGCTGGGGTCGTAAGCCGGCTCAGTGAGGATGCGCGCGGGCTGGCGTTCGCCGATCACCGAGACCTCGACCTCCGCACCGCTTTCGACAACCTCAGTTTCGACCAAGGCGAGGGCCAGGCTGCTGCCGACGTGATGGCCGTACGAACCGGATGTAACGAGCCCGACTACGCGATCACCCAGCCAGACGGGTTCGTCGCCGACCGCATCGGATTCGGTATCACCAAGATCAAGTGTCACCAATTGTCGTGCTGCACCACGGGCACGTTCGGCGAGTGCAGCCTCGCGCCCGATGAAGTCGCCCTTATCCCAGTCGATAAAGCGATTAAGGCCGGTCTCACCCGGGGTGTAGGCCTGGGTGAATTCGGCCGACCAGATGCCGAAGCCCTTTTCAATGCGCAAACTGTCGATGGCGCGGTCACCGATGGGGGTGACATCGAGCGCGGCAAGTCGGCGCCACAGGTCCGCCTGCTTATTGGCCGGGACGGTTAGCTCGTACCCGAGTTCACCGGCAAGTGACATACGCGCGATGAGCATGTCATCGACAAGGCGGGCGTCCATGAACCTGAAAGTCGACATATCCTGGCCGGCCAAAGCTGCGACAACTTCACGTGACCTAGGTCCGGACACCGCGAAACCGAGCCAAGCATCGGAGAGGTTCGCAATCGTGACACCCGCAACGAGGTTTTCAGTGAACCAGCGCTGGTGCCACTCCTGCAGGTAGTAGGAGCCGATGACCCAAAAGCGATCCTCGGCTAGGCGGGTTACCGACAGGTCGCCCATGAGGGTGCCTTTTGGGTGCAGCATTGGCGTGAGCCCCATCCGGCCGACCGCCGGGATGCGCCCGGCCAGGAGGTTGTCGAGCCAAGCCGCGGCACTAGGTCCGCTGATCTCGTATCGCGAGTAGACGCCGGTCTCGTAGGCGCCGACGTCACTGCGCACCGCCGCAACCTCGCGGGCAATATGTGAGAAGGCATTGTCGCGCTGCAATGACGGCACATGCTCGAAGTCCAACGGCGCAAAGAACTGCGGCACCTCAAGGCCCCAAGTGGCACCGAATTGCGCGCCGGCGGCCTTCAAATCCGCGTAAGCAGGTGTTGTATGAAGTGGTCGCCCGGCGGGCAGTTGCTCGTGCGGGTAGGTTGTCAGGAAACGCCGGGCATAGAACTGGTAGGTGGTGGCGAGTAGGTAATCATCGTTTGCGGCCCAGTCACCAAACCTGGCGACATCCATCGCATAGACGTCATCGCCCGGGTCACCGTCGATGATCCAGTTGGCGATGGCAAGCCCGACCGCGGCGCCTTGTGAGTAGCCGGCCATGACACCGGCGGCGGCCCAATACCCGGGTAGCCCCCGCACCGGACCAACGAGTGGATTGCCGTCCGGGGTGATGGCGAAAGCACCGTGCACCCAGCGCTTGATACCTGCGCTCGCAAGGGCCGGGAAGCGTGCGAAACCGATCTCCAACTCGGTGGCGATGCGGTCAATATCGGGGGGGAGCAATTTCGCGCCGAAATCCCAAGGCGCACCTTCGGGATGCCAGTGCGCGGGGTTTGATTCGTAGACGCCGAGCACCGCGCCATTTTGTTCGCGCTGCAGGTAGGTCCAGCCTTCAAGATCGGTTACCGCCGGCATCGCCCAGTCGATCGCCATGATCTCCGGCACGTCCTCGGTGACCAAGTAGTGGTGCAGGATCGGCGTGACCGGGTGATTGATGCCGACCATATTGCCGACCTTGCGGCCCCACATGCCAGCGGCGTTGACTACGTGCTCGGCCAAGATAGGCCCCTGTTCAGTGTCTAGCTCCCACCCGGCGCGGGTGCGCTTCATGCCGAGCACTCGGTTATGCGTGATGATGGTGGCGCCGCGCTTTCGGGCGGCGCCTGCATAGGCGTACACCGCCCCATTCGGGTCGAGGTTGCCTTCGTCAGGATCAAAGAGGCCACCGGTTAGGCCATCGGGGTTGACGATCGGCACCAGATCGACGATTTCATCGACGTCCATCAGGCGCGCGCCCTCGTGGCCCATCATCTCGTGCCAAGCGACCTCGGCTTTGAGCCAGCGCAGGCGCTCGGGCGTACTGGCGAGCTCAATCCCGCCGGATAGCTTCAGACCGATGTCGACGCCGCTCTCCTCGGCCACTTTTGGATACATCGAAATCGTGTAACTTTGTAGTGCAGCAACCACGGTGTCATTATTAATAGCATGGAACCCACCGGCAGCGTGCCAGCTTGAGCCAGCGGTCAGCTCGGTGCGTTCGATGAGTGCGATGTCGGTCCAACCCTTAAGGGCTAGGTGGTAGAGCACGCTGGTACCGGTTATTCCCCCGCCAATGACTACGACGCGAAATGACTGCACTTGATTCCTTCCGAGAATAACGTCCAAAGTATTGGATACGAGGTGGGACGCTATCAGTGAATTATTGGGCACGCAGACAGGCGGCGGCATGACCTCTGGACGGGATAAGAATAGGCAAAGGGGTGCTAGAGCACTGTTCCATAACCTCGGGGCAGCGCGGATGGAATCGGCAACCACTCGGGATGCGAGCTGGATCAGGAGCCTCACCCGTCAGCACGATCGGCTCGGTCCGTGAGATATCAGGTACGACCGAGAGCAGCGCCCTTGTGTAGGGGTGTTGCGGATCGGTGAGTACCTCTGCCGTCGGGCCACTCTCGACGATGCGCCCGAGATACATCACCGCAACCCGGTCGGCGATATTCCACGCAAGGCCGAGGTCATGGGTCACTACTAGCACCGTCAGCCCCAACTCCTCGCGAAGTGAGAGCAAGAGATTGAGAATCTCACCGCGCACCGATGCATCGAGGCTTGAGACCGGCTCATCGGCGATCAGCACGCGTGGATTAAGTACCAGCGCACCAGCGATTACCACGCGCTGCCGTTGGCCTCCTGATAGCTCATGCGGGAATCTCATGAAGAAACGTTCCGGTGGCCTGAGGCCGGCGCGCGAAAGTGCATCCGCAACTAGAGCAGTTTCGTCTCCGGGTGTTCTCTGCACCCGCAAACCCTCTGCCACCGCGTCGTAGACGGTGTGCCTTGGGTTTAGCGCACCGAGGGGATCTTGCAAGATCAACTGCACCTGTGATCGGTACTTCTTCAGAGCTTTTGTTGAATACGCAAGTGGTTTCCCTTCGAAGGACACCGTTCCTGAAGTCGGCTTCTCCAAGCCGAGCAGCGTGCGCGCGAGGGTGGTCTTACCGCATCCGGACTCACCGACAAGTGCGAGGATTTCACCGGCGGGTATGTCAAGATCAACGCCGTCGACTGCCCGTACCCGGCCGGCGAAGCAAACTGATAAATCATGCGCGGAGATGATCATTGGTCCACCTTGTAGCAGGCCGCCGTGCGGTGCGGTGCCACTTCGATAAGGGCCGGTGCGCCCAGTTTGCAGGCCGGGGCGGCGATGGGGCACCGGGGGTGGAATGCGCAGCCGGTGGGCAGGTCACCGGGGTAGGGCGGGTCACCGGGCAACCCGGTCGGTGCATATCGGGCCGCTGGGTCACCGATCCGCGGGAATGCAGCCGCTAGGGCTCGAGTGTATGGATGTTTTGGGTTATCGAAGATCTCCAAGGCCGGGCCAGATTCGATGATCTGCCCCGCGTACATCACCGCAATGCGGTCGCAGGTCGTGCCGAGTACCCCAAGATCATGACTGATGAGAATCATGCCCATGCCGCGATCTGGACCGGTGCCGAGATCGCGTACCAACCCGGTCAGCAGGTCAAGGACTTGTGCCTGCACCATGACATCGAGTGCGGTTGTCGGCTCATCGGCGATGATCAGGGCGGGCTTGCACGCCAACGCCATCGCAATCATGACCCGCTGACGCTGCCCGCCGGAGAGTTGGTGCGGATAAGACTTTGCGCGCGATGCGGGTAGGCCGACCTGTGTCAAAAGCTCGCCGACTCTCGCACCTATCTGCTTATCTGGCACGGTCTGATGCAGCCGGATCGGTTCGGCGATCTGATCGCCGATGCGTTGCACCGGATTAAGCGCGTGCAACGCGCCTTGAAATACGATGGCTGCCTGCGACCAGCGCACCGCGCGCAGCCTGCCCCACTTCATGGTCAAGGTGTCGACACCGTCAAGTAGTACCTCGCCGCGCACTTGCGCATTTTCGGGCAGCAACCGCAGCACAGCGGACGCCAAGGTGGTCTTGCCGCAGCCAGACTCACCTGCGATACCAAGGGTTTCACCGGCCGCGACGTCAAGAGTCACACCGCGGACGGCAGGGACGTTGCCCGCACTCGAGGAGTAGTCGACCCAAAGATCACGGAACTGCAGTAGTGTCATGAAGCCCGCCGAGGGTCCACGATGCGCTCCATCGCGCGACCGACGAGGGTGAAGGCAAGGACGACTAGAACTACACAGATACCTGGTGGCAGCACGTACCACCAAGCGCCGCGGCTCACCGCGCCTGATGAGAATGCCCGGTCAAGTAAGGCCCCCCACGAAGGCGCTTGGGGATCGCCTAGCCCAAGGAATGAAAGCGTGGTCTCGGACAAGATGACGATGGCAACCGTCAATGTCGTGTTGGCGAGCACCAACGGAAAGACATTGGGTAATACGTGACGCGACATCTGGTACCAGTTGCCTGCGCCGAGAGCCTTTGATCTTTCTAGGTATGGGCGCCCTTCGATGGAGAGGGTTTGCGCGCGGATGAGCCGCGCGGTGCCCGCCCACGAGGTGATACCGATCACGATGATGAGATTCGTGGTGCTCGGTCCCAAGACCGTCGCCAAGACGATGGCTAGGGGGAGGAACGGAATCACGAGGAACCAATCGGTCACTCCGACGAGTGCGTGGCTGCCAACTCCACGAAAGTGGCCGGCGGCGATGCCGAACGCGGTGCCAAGCACCATCGAAATAATAGTGGCGGCGATGCCGACGGTGAGTGAGATGCGCGTGCCCCAGGCGAGCAGCAGCAAGACGGAACGTCCGGACTCATCGGTGCCCAGTGGGTAGCTGAGGGATGGTCCTTCGAACCTGCCGCCGTCGGCCTTGGTGACGTCAAGGGCCGCATCAGGGATGAGAATCGGCGCCAAGATCGCCGTTGCAATGAAGATTGCGAGGATCACGACCCCGGTCATACCGCTTTGATCATGGCGAAATGAATTCGCGAACCGAGTCAGTGCCAAGCGTCGGCGCGCAGTGGCAACGCTCATGAGCGAACTCGCGGGTCAAAGATTACGTAGAGCAGCTCGGCAAGGAGGTTGGCGGCGATGACGGCGATTGAGAACATCAAGAAGATCGCTTGCAAAAGCGGAATATCCGGCCCGCGCAGTGCCTCGTAGGTGAGTAGACCGAGACCAGGCCAAGAGAAGACCGTTTCAACTGTGATTGCGCCGGTAACCACAAAACCTAAGGATAAAAAGATCAAGGTGACCGTGGGAAGCAAGGCATTTGGTACTGCATGGCGTTTGCGCACCGAGGTGTCGCGCAGGCCCTTCGCGCGGGCGAGGGTCAGGTATTCCTGCTTGCGTTCGTCAATCAGGGAGGCGCGCATGACCAGGGCGTAGTCGGCCAGATAGATAAGCACCAGGGTCGTGCAGGGCAGCACCAGATGCCAGAGCACATTTAGCCAGCCCATCGGGCTAGAGGTGTCGGCACCTGGGCTGGCAATGCCGCCAACCGGAAACATCCCGGGGATACCAAAGACACCAACCGAGAAGACGATAAGCAGCATCATGCCGAGCCAGAACTCGGGCATGGAGTAGAGGATCAACGTGGTACCGGTCGACATGCGGTCGAAGCGGCCGCCGGGCTTCCAGCCAGCGCGGATGCCGACCCAGATGCCGATTAGCGAAGCCAGCAAGATAGCGGTACCGAGCAGTAAGAGCGTTGGCCAGACTCGTTCCCCGATCATCTCCCAGACCGGCCGAGAGAACCTGGTCGAGTCGATCGTCGAGTCAAACGGGTTTCGGAGATAAGTGAGGAACTGTTCAAGCAGCGGCTTATTCAACGCGCGGCGTAACTCAACTAATTGCTCCGGGTCCTGATTGCGCCCGCGCGCATAAAGGCCGATGGGGTCACCGGGGAGCATCCGAAAAAGGAAGAAGTTGAAAATGATGACGAAGGCGAGCGTGACGAAAGCCCGCAGCACCTTGCTGCCGACGACTTTTAGGGTGGAGCCGGTGACTCGATGAACGCGAATCGGGTCGGGCTCACCTACCGCGACTTCCTGCAGGATCGAGATGACCCACTCCCTTCGCCTACCACGGGCACTATGAATACCGTGCCTATATCTACTACAGGTACCCCCCAATATGGTGCTGGTTGAGGTTATTGCCGCGGGCGGTCAATTTCACTCAGCGAGTCGCGCTGCTGCGAGGTCCTGCAGGAGTTTCGAATCCACTTCCCAATCCACCGGCACCTTGAAGGTCTTCTTGTTCATTTCATATGCGACGAGTCTTGACTTGAACTCTTCAAGCACCTCGGCGCTGCACGGGGCGATCAAGATGTGGTGGTTATGGACGGAGAGCCCCAAGATGTATTTACTCTCCATTTTGAGCATCGGCTGATTCCAAGCCAGCACCAATTCCATCTTGGGGTACTTGTCGGTTATCGCTTTGAAGATCCACGTAGCGGTTTTGCGTTTGGTCTCGTCGAATTGGGCGAGGTAGTTCGCCACGGATCCATAGCGACTGGAGCTCTTAGACCCCCGGCAATAGAGCACGAGAGCATTGGCGTGAGTCTGGCTAAATCCATGCTCCTTACGGAGAAACGCGATTTGTTCCGCGTACTTAAAGTCGGAGATCTTCCGCATCTGCTTGAACCAGTAGGACATGGGCCGCCCGTGCTTGGCCTCAATCGCCGGAAAGTAGGAATCTCGTTCAGGATTTTTCGTCGCCACCGGAGAATCGTACTTTGCCGCTTTGGTGCGCACGACAGATAAGTCCTGTTGGAGCGCCGCGAGGAAACGCACTTACGATGCAGGGGAGTGAAATGTCGCGCTTAGTGTCCGCGTGCTACCCATGCCTGATAATCCTTTGCCTCATCGCCAACCGTGGTCGCACCGCCGTGCCCGGGAAGCACTTTGGTGTCACCCGGAAGGGTAAGAATTCTCTCGCGGATGGAGTCCAGGATCGTTCTGAAGTCACTAAATGACCTCCCGGTCGCACCAGGGCCACCTTGAAACAAGGTATCGCCGGAGATCAAGACCCCAAGGTCTGGTAGGTACAGGCAAACCCCGCCGGGTGAATGGCCAGGGGTGTGCAGCACCCTCGCTGTAAGGCTTGCGGCGCCTAGCACCTCGCCGTCACTGAGTTCGGAAGGCACGACACCCGGATGTACGACATCCCAAAGCATCAGGTCGCCTGGGTGCATCCGGATAGGTGCGCCGGTCTGCTCTGAGATGACCACGGCCTGCCCAATGTGGTCATCGTGGCCGTGCGTGCAAATGACCCCGACGACCTTTCGACCGCCGATCGCATCGAGGATTGCCTTGTGGTCATGAGCGGGATCGATGACCAACACTTCAGAATCGTCGCCTATCAGATAAACGTTGTTGTCCACTTCCCAGGTTCCACCGTCGAGCGAGAACGTTCCGCTCGTAACTATTGTTTGGATGCTAGGTGGCATTAAAGTACGACCACCGAGCGAAGCACTTCGCCGCGATGCATTTTCGCGAAAGCCTCTTCCACTTGATCAAGTGCAATCTCCTCTGAGACGAACCGATCCAAAGGCAGTCGACCCTGAAGATAAAGATCAATTAACATCGGGAAGTCTCGAGTTGGTAGGCAATCTCCATACCAACTTGATTTAAGTGAACCCCCGCGCCCAAAGACGTCGATAAGTGGCAGATCCAGCCGCATCGTCGGATCAGGAACGCCGACAAGTACGACTGTGCCGGCGAGATCGCGCCCGTAAAACGCAGCCTCGTAGGTCTCTGGACGCCCGACGGCATCTATCACCACATCTGCACCAAAACCTCCGGTGAATTCTTGGATGCCTTCTACGGCGTCGCGGCTACGGGAGTTAACCGTGTGTGTTGCCCCGAACTCGCGAGCAAGTTCTAGTTTTCGGTCATCAATGTCAACCGCGATGATGGTGCTCGCCCCGGCCAATCGAGCTCCGGCGATAGCGGCATCACCTACGCCGCCGCATCCGATAACCGCCACGGTATCGCCGCGAGTTATGTTTGCGGTGTTGATCGCCGCGCCGAGCCCGGCCATCACACCGCAACCCAGCAATCCAGCAACTTGAGCCGGGGCCCGGCGATCCACCTTCGTGCATTGCCCTGCTGCCACCAGAGTTTTTTCGGCAAATGCACCGATACCCAGTGCCGGGCTCAACTCGGTGCCGTCCTCAAGAGTCATCTTGGCTTCGGCGTTATAGGTGTTGAAGCAGTACCACGGCCGGCCGCGTCGGCAGGCCCGACAATCGCCACAGACTGCGCGCCAGTTCAAGATCACGTAGTCACCGGGCTGCACCCCGGTAACGCCCGCACCCACGGCATCGACAAAGCCGGCTGCCTCATGCCCGAGCAGAAAGGGGAACTGGTCATTGATTGCACCTTCCCGGTAGTGCAGGTCCGTGTGGCACACCCCGCATGCGGCGATTTTCACCTTCACTTCGCCTGGCCCTGGATCGGGAATCACAATATTTTCTAGTGAAACGGGCGCGCCCTTCGACTTGGCGATAACGCCCCGAACGATCTCAGAAATCGTATGCCCTTCCCTCGCTCTAACCGGACACGCCTTAGATCCGTGGGCTAATTATTCCTCAGCACCTTCGAAGCAGAAGCCACCGTTGATTACGGACTTGACTGAGTACGACGGCTGTAGGCCGAGACCGATGCCATGGGCGCCGGGACGCACCCACGCCACAGCCATAGTCAACCGGTCAACCGGTGCAGAATTTGCTGGTGAAGCCACGTTATTCATTGGCATCTTAAACCTCCTGTAGGCGAATCGAAGTAACTTTTGAAGATGTTCGTCATGGTACGTGTGTTTTCAGTAAATGCAAGGCCCGCGAGGGGTTTTGATACTTTCCTCTCCAAATGTTGCTGGAGGTTGATACTCTTTTCGGCATGCGAGTGCGACTGGTGGCGCTTGCGCTAGGGCTGGCCTTGACAATCCCAATGGCTCCGGCCGCTATGGCCGGGTCTGGTGCAGATGCCCCCCGCACGCAGGTCCACGTGCAACCGCGTGCGGCGGTTGCCGGTGCGGGCACGCCTGCGGCGATATTGGCCACGGTGCCAGCGGTCTCACCCCTTCGAGTGGGATACGGACCTGGCCTATTTCCGTCTTTGTCTTCCAAGGCTAAAGACAAGCGCGGGTGCACCCTACGCAACCAGATGCTGATCAAGCTGGCCACCAAGAAGCCGCGGGTGGGGGCCGGATGCACGCTTACCGGCGGCCTTTGGACCCTTGATTTCGGTGCTTCTAAAACCAATCAGGCGTCCAAGGTGAAACTTGGCAAGTTAATGCCTGACCTTTATGTCTATGGCCAGGGTGCCTACCTTTGGACACCACAGCAACGCGCCGCATACACAACTACGGTGGTAAAGGCCGCAACAACCTCTAAAACTCGATCTAAAGCAACAACGATCCATCCCATTATTTGGCTGCCAAATATCTCAAACTTTCAACCGGTATCTCGCCAAGGCTTTATTATTATGAATTCCCTATTGGACTTACTGATAAGTTTACCGGACCCGGAGATACAACTGGAGGCTTTGAAATTAAGGAACCCGCTCTTCTTCGAATCTTGGACTGTGGCGACAGTACTTAACGCCAAAGCGTGGGGCTTGAGTTTCTCGCCGAAGGTCTTTGCGAATTTTCAGTTGACGATCGATGAATGCGCAAATAACCCATCTCCCTCACAAAATATCTGCTCTAATAGTTATGCCGTCCCCAACGAGGCCCAGCAATTTAACGTGGTCGCTGTTCCGCAGATTGCCTCCGAGGTGGCGGCACCCGAGCCAGCCATTCTAAATTCGTATAGTGCACCCACTACACCCGCCGTCGGTCATGACCTATTCGGCATCCATGCTCCGGCTGATTGGTTTAGTGATGTGGCCAGCGGGATAGAAGGGCCAACAAATCCCGCGACGATTCCGAGTGTGCCCGTTGGCTACCTTCGCCTTTGGGATACCGAAACCAAGTGGCGAGATCTTGAGCCCACCAAGGGCACCTTCATCTGGAGAAAACTACAAAAGCAGATTGAGACCGCCCAAGTCCTCAATGCCAAGGTGATGCTGGTCCTAGGTGGCACACCGGCGTGGGCAGGTGGTGGTGGCGTCACGGATAACCCGACCAATATCGCTGACTGGCGTAGTTACGTGCGTGAGGTTTCATGTAAATACGGCGCATCAATCAGCGCATATGAGGTTTGGAACGAAGCGAATCTATCTACATTTTACGGCGGTACCCCGGCGCAGATGGCGGATTTAACCTTGGCGGCATTCGAAGAGATTCGTAAATGCAACCCGAGTGCACTCGTGGTAGCGGCCAATACCACCTCGCGGGCGACCGGCTCCTTCGGGACTTTCTTCCCGGCCTACTTGGCGGAAATGAAGATACGTAATTGGCCGGCCGATGCTTACTCGGTGCACTCATACCCCACGGCGTCAGGTGGTGCCGATGATCGGATCAGGGGTATCGGTCAATTCCGCACCATGCTGGCGCTCTCCGGTGCACCACAGACCACCGTCTTTGACACTGAGGTGAATTACGGCCTTGCCGGGCTTGGAGAAGGCAAAGTCGATATCACCGGCGACAAGGCGATGGCACTGTTATCGCGCACTTACATTGATTCGGTGCGCTACGGCTTTGGGTCCACGTTCTGGTATGCATGGACCAAGGCCAGCGATGGCGTCTTCGGTATTCAAATGACCCCGAGTTCGGCAGATGAACAGCAGGCTTGGCGAGCGACCTACGACTGGTTGATCGGCGCGCAACTGCAAAAGTGCGCCTCGCCAAAGACCGACCTAGTGGTATGCCAGTTCTCCAGAGGGGCCGATAACTTCTCTCTAGTCTGGTACGGCGATGTGAGCAGCCCAGCCAACTTGGTTTCGCCAAGTCGCTATTTCGGGAATTTAGGTTCGCAGTGCCAGACCTTGCGAGGCTCTGACTGCGCTGGCATATTAGCCGGCACTGCACCGTTGAGCTACATGCCGGTGCGCATCTTTGGCCCCCCAACTGCCGCGGCGAGTGTCCCTGCCAAGATCACTATGGACAAAAGTGTGATGAGTGTGAGCCCCGCAGAAAGTCAGCCAGTCACCATCACAGTTCTCGACGCCAGCGGTAACCCGATATCCGGTCAGCAGGTTGACCTCATTGCGACCGGGGACACGCGCTTTGGCTTGGGCGATGGCGCTTCAACCCCCGTTACGAATGAGAAAGGCCAATTAGTTGTCACTATCACGACGATTGGCTCGGCCACCGGCACCATAACCGCCGTCCCTGTTAACGGCCAAGCCGGCTTGAAAGCCACCGCCACGATAAGTAGTTATCGCCTTGGCGAACTTGGTCCAGGAGGTGGCTTAGTGTTCTTGATCGCTAATGGAAAGACTTACGAGATGGCACCAAGGCCCCGAAATGCCGCTGTACCAAATAGTTTGTGCACTTCAATTGACGTAGACCCCAATTGCTTTCTACCTGATCCAGAAGCGAGTTGGTGCAACAATGCAAGCTCCGCACTTCCTGGCACCGGTACCGAGGTTGGTACTGGTAGGGCGAATACCGCTTTGATGGTGAAAGGCTGCACTAGTGGTGCTAGTCAATTGGCCGCGGACCGCGTAAGTGGCGGGCAGAAAGATTGGTTCTTGCCAGCTCTTGAAGAGTTGGATGCGATGGGAAGCTACCTAAACAACTGCCCAAGTGGCTGTGTTTTCCATGAGCGATTCGATTTTAACTATACGAAATCTATGGAATCTTCTTACTGGAGTTCCTCGCAGGACGCTGACATTCGCCCCACCCTCGCCTGGGGTGTGAATATCCGCTATTCGACTTCATCTCTCCTATTCTTTGTCCAGTTCCAAAAGGACAGCGCGCGACGCGTTCGTCCGATCCGATCTTTCTAAAGGGCCACCCCTTAACCCTCAGAGCATTAGAGTGGAACTGTGTCCAGCCTCTTCGCGCTGCTGTCAAGCCTGACAGGGGGTTCAGCCAGTTTTCTGGGCG
>BJGE01000013.1 GCA_014190275.1 Actinomycetes bacterium
CGTGGGGGCGGGTGGAGTTGGACCGATGGGTTGGTGTGTGGCTTGGGCCCGGTAGGGCGCAAGCCACACAGTTTTTCTTGACGTGAAACGCGTTGTGAAAGTGGTGGGGTCGTGTTGTATCAGGATTTGCCGGTGTTTGGGGATGTCGTGGAACGTTATGGGATCGGGCAATGCAACAGTGCCGAGCGGATCGCCCGCAGGATTACCTTGGGAGGGAACTGGAACCCGGCGAATCCCGAAGGAGCCTGCACTGGTGGCTTCGAACAGCTGGTCCTTTTCATCTAGCCACCGTCATCAACTCTGGCCGATCCATCAAAGTTACCGTGTCATTCCATTTGGCTGCTGGGGCAAATCTCGGTTTCGATCCCTCCATATCTCAGGTTCGATGCCCTCCAAATCTTAGGCTCTTGGTAGCGTATGTTCCCTGACGGGAGCGTTCGACGGGCTGTTCCCCCGCCGCGTTTTGCCCCTGGCTCTGGAGCGGCTCGTTGACGACCCGGTCGTGCTGCTGGAGGGACCTCGCTCGGTCGGAAAGTCCACCTTGCTGCGCGACCAAGCGTCCGCCGGTCCCAGCGGAAACGCGCTCGGTGATCGTGCAGGGCTTCAGCCTCGCGCAGTTGATCTACGACCTGCGTACCGAGAGTGGACTGAGCCAGCGCGCACTTGCGCAGCGGATGGGCACGACGCAGTCGGTTATCTCCCGACTCCAGGAAGGCGGGGGCAGCGGCAATCGCGTTGACACCCTCGCCCGCGTCGCCACCGCACTGGGTCGTTACCTGGTCATCTCCTTCCCTGAGACGGTGCCGGCCAAACTCAACGACGCCGTCCAAGTCGCATGACACCGGCGAAAGTCAGCGAGGGGGGTGCAGAGGGGGGTGCAAAAGTGGCGTTTTGTGAGTGGATCTTGCGGTGCACGCAACCCAAGGATCGTGCATCCTCACTTTCTCCCCGCTACTGAACAAAGAGGGTGTAATTGTCGAAACGGGCGCGTTGTGCCCGCTCTGCATGTCTGGGTGTGCGACTCTTTCTCTCGCTTTATGAGCCTCCCCTACTCCCGGCGAACGTCTTGCGTCCAACCCCATGTAAGTGCTGTGATAAGGTCGAACGTTTCTCTTCTCACAGAAGGCGACACCCGTGTACGTACTTCTCGCCTTGTCCAGCGCGGTCCTATTTGGCATCTGGGAATTTGGAATTGGTCGGTACCGCGGACGAGTGAAGGTCTACGGCATAATCCTCGTCAGCGCGATCGCAACAACAATCACGTATCTCTTAAACGGGGTATTTCGCCACGACTTGATGCTGGACAAGAATGATGTTCTCCCCGGACTCCTCGGGGGTTGCTTCAATCTCATCGCAACCATACTCGCGCTCAAAGCTTTTGCGCGCGGGAAAATGGGTGTTGTCACCGGTGTAGCAGCAGCTAGCATCTTGATACCACTTGGTTATTCATACTTGACGGGCGAGGAACTTTCACGGCTATCTGTTATCGGCATCGGTGTTACGGTCGCCGGGCTTATCGCCTTCTACGTGCCTAATATGAAGGTTAAACCCGGTGAGACCAACTCAGTAATTGCGATCTTCTTAGCCGGCGGCGCTGCATTATTTTGGGGGCTGGCCACCGTCGTGATTGACATTGGCTCACGGGTCAATGTTGCCGGTTCGATGTTGATGTCAATGATGCCGCAGATTTTGTTCACTTTTGTAGTCGTAGCCGTGGTTCACCGGTCCTGGGGTGGTTTGACGCGACGAAGCATCGCTCCAATCGCGGGTGCCGGGGTTGCCCTAGCACTGGGGAACCTAGCCTTCTTCACCGCTGCTAATGAGGGGAACCTCGGTGTCGTCTCGGTGCTCGGATCCCTTGACCCAATAGTTGTCGCACTCTTGGCCCTTATCTTCCTTAAAGAGAAGATGGCCAGGTCAGATCAGGTCGCCCTTTTGATAGTCATCGCCGGTACTTGCCTCGTGGCTGTTTAACAGTTAGGCCGCGCCAAACATCACCTTCTACACGGCGGTGTATTAGCTGCGGTTAATAGCTGTGTGAACGAGTTGGGCTGTGATCTCACCCAGTGATAGTTCAGCGGCAGCGAGGGACTGCGGGAACAAAGACGTCTCGGTCATGCCAGGGGCGACATTTACCTCGAGGAACCACGGAGTACCAGCTGCATCAACTATGAGATCGGTGCGCGACCAGTCACGTAAGCCGAGGACCTTATGAGCGGTAAGTGCAACATCAGCGCAGCGCTGGGCGACTTCAGTAGAAAGTCTTGCCGGCACAAAAAACTCAGTCGTACCAGCGGTATATCGGGCACTGTAGTCGTAGAGCTCACCCATCGGAACAACTTCGGCGAGAGGTAAAATCTGCGGCCCGGTTGGGGTATGGAGCACCGAAACAGCGACCTCAACCCCTTGGACCCAACTTTCCATCAGTGCGACATCGCTATAGGCGAATGAGCCGACCATTGCAGCGGGGAATTGGGTCGCGTCACGAACTAATGCAGCACCAAGTGCTGAGCCACCCTTGGTCGGCTTTACGACCAAAGGCAGCCCGACGGTGTCGAGCACGGCCGCAAGAACTTCGTTAGCACCAAGCTCACGAAATGTTGAATGTGGCAGCGCGACCGCGGCCGGGGTGTTTACCCCGGCGTTTGCGAGCAAGGTCTTTGCGACCGGCTTATCGAAGGCGAGCCGGCAGGCTGCAGCACCTGACCCAACAAAGGGGATCCGCAGTGACTGCAAAACATCCCGCAGGGCGCCATCCTCACCGGCTGCGCCGTGCAGCACAGGTACGACACAATCAGGAGCTTGTTGGCGCAGCCTCGTCAGCAAAGTTGAGTCAACATCGGCTTCGATAACTTCAAAGTCGGTCGCCGCCCGAAGGGCTTCGGCAACGCGCCTACCGGAGCGAAGGGAAACATCACGCTCTGGTGAGAGCCCACCGGCAAGAACTACAACCTGCACGCCTGTTACCGAAGATCCGGTGCGGGCATCGGTGAACCGCCGGCAGCGTGCAGTCGGCTGGTCGTGCCGAAAGTGTTAGCTAATTCCAGTTCACCCTCGACAACGGCCGCGAGCCGGCGCACCCCCTCGCGAATGCGATCGGGCTCGGGGTAGCAGTAGGAAAGCCTCAGGTTTTGTCGCCCCTGCCCGTCAACATAAAACCCGGTGCCAGGCACATAGGCAACAAGGGCAGCGATGGCCCGCGGCAGCATCGCTGTTGCGTCTAGGCCATTTGGCAAAGTCAGCCACGAATAAAAACCCCCGGCAGGGATCGTCCAAGTGGTGCCCTCGGGCATCATCGCTTGCAGTGATTCCAGGAGCGCATCGCGGCGATCGCGGTAGAGCTCACGGAAAACCTTGACCTGCCCCCGCCACGGCTGGGTTGCCAGATATTCAGAGATCGTTAACTGTGAAAAGTTAGAAGGGCACAGCACAGCGGATTCGGCAGCCAACACCAACTTCTCGCGCACCCCGTGCGGGGCAACCGCCCAGCCAACACGAAGCCCGGATGCGATCGTCTTTGAGAATGAGCCGAGGTAGATGACACCGGTGGCAGCATCTGCCCGCATCGCGCGAGGTACCTCACCGTCAAAGCCGAGCAAGCCGTAGGGGTCGTCCTCGAGGATAAGGATCCCGGCCTGTTGGGCGATGGCCAGGATTTCTAGCCGGCGCTGGGCCCCTTGTGATACGCCGGCTGGATTATGAAATGAGGGAATGGTGTAGAGCATCTTGATGCGCCGACCCGATGCCCTTACCCGCGCAATTGCCTCACTCAAAGCCGCAGGTATTAGGCCTTCATCGTCCATTGCGACATGCTCAACATCGCATTGATAAGCCCGAAAAACCCCGAGCGCTCCGACATAGGAGGGTGCTTCGACCAGGACCACGTCACCGGGATCGCAAAAGACGCGGGTGACTAAGTCCAAGGCCATCTGCGACCCGGTCGTCACGACGATGTCATCTGGGTGGGCCACCACCCCGACATCGCGCATCACGTCCAGGATCTGCTCGCGTAGCACCACATCGCCTTGCCCCGAGCCGTACTGCAGGGCCTGGGCACCTCGATCCAGGAGCAGCGTTCTTACCGTCTCAGCGATCTGATCCATGGGCAGGGCCTGCACGAATGGCATCCCGCCGGCCAAGGAGACAACTTCGGGGCGGGAGGCCACCGCGAACAGCGCCCGGATCTCGGACGCGGCCATCCCGTGGGTGCGCTCGGCGTAGGAGTCAACCCAAGGATCTAGCCGGGAGCCGGTCACAGTCCCTTACGATAGGCCACATGATGCGGATCCTCTGCTGGGCACTACTCCTTTTGGGGGTTGGGGTACTCGGCGGGTTCATCGCCCGGCTGGTTTGGCCGCACCCCGCGGCACCTGCCTACCTTGCGATGGCCAACCCGGAGATCACGTCCGATAAGGCATAACACTGGGGTCGGTGCCCCGTTGCAGTATCGGATTAGATACCTCGGAGGTGGTCCTACTTGCTGACACTTCACGCCCGAATATCTCCGCGTACGAACATGGTCACCGCAGTCCTACTTTGGAGACCTTGGAGAGCCTGCTAGCGGCCAACGGCCAACATTTGGTGGCCGGTGCCTTGGTGGATGGAAACTTGTTGATCGATATTTGGGCGGAAGCACACCTGCCCGATTCAATCCGCGCCGCTTGGCAGCCACTTATCGAGTAAGCCCCTGCGAGTTATGCGGTATGCGTGAGGTCCCGTCCATTTTTGACTTTCAAATCGAAATACTGCGCCTATTTTTTCCCTGCCTGAGTCCTCCGGGTTCCTCCGAGTGGCAGGCATGGCCCGGAGACTGTGATAGTTGACCTTGCTCTTTACTCGCCGCCGGTGCTTGCGCCGATAATTTCGGTCCTTGGTCCTACCTTCGCACCTGATGAAATTGCGGCCCTTAAGCCTCTTGCCCTTTTTGATCGTGCAATGCCACGGCCCTATTGTTCTGGGATTAGCAATGCGGCAGTTGAATAGATATCGAGATGCCGACCCGCCTATTCCATTGAACGAGGTAGCCAAGATGCGAGCATTTTTTGACGCGTGGGCGAGTGACTTAACCAAGGGAGGACTAGCCCGGGGCGCAGAACCTCTTGATCCCGGTAGCGATGCCTTCGGCAGCAGCATCTTGCGCCCAGGTCTCGTGGAGTCGGGCCGCATCCCCCGCATTTGACAGGTAGCCAAGCTCAACTCGAACCGCAGGGACGCGCGTCAGCCGCAGCAGATCCCAGGTGCGCGGATGGGTCCGGCAGTCAAGGGCGAACGTGCGCCGACACACCTCGCCTTGGATAAGTTCAGCCAGCGCCCGGCCATTAGCGGAGTGGGCGCCACCATCTGGTGCCCCGAAGTAGAAGGTGGCGGCGCCGGCCGGCGCCTGGCTCGAGGTTTGGGTTACGTGTATTGAAATAACCAGATCGGCACCGGTGCGATTGGCGAAGTCGGCCCGGTCGGCATCGTCCAGGGTTGCTGTTTGCTGCGCGCTGCGGGTAAGTAACACCTGGGTACCAAGTGCGGCCAGTCGGCCTTCCACTCGCACCGCGACCGCCTGGCAGATTTCGGCACCAAGGTCACTGCCCGGATCAATTAGCACCACTTTGTCCGCGATACCGGTTTGCAGTGAAGTCAAGTTGATGTGGTCGCGCAGCCGATCGGCGTTGCCACCGCTGATTGTTCGCATTAGGCGGTCGAAGGCCTTGAAGCATTCAGGCCCGCAAATACCATCGGTGTCTAATCCGACACCGCGCTGTAGATCGCGCAAGGCCACATCAGTGTTTGGTCCAAAGAAGCCATCTGCTCGGCCGCTGTCAAAACCAAGTTCATTGAGCCGGCGTTGTAGTTCAGCAACATCATCACCGGTCATCAAGTGCCCGGGCACATAACGAAGTACGCGATCACCGAGTTGCCAGCGAGCTTCATCAAGTCGGCGGAATGTCTGCGGACCGACTACCCCGTCAACACTCAAGCCACGCTCCTGCTGAAAGGTGCGGACGGCTTTATCTAAATCATCATCAAAGACGTCGCTTGGGCGCGGTTTACTATCGGTAGAACTTTGGGTTGACATATAGGGAAGTAGACCCAGGTGCGCGAGCCGTGCGCGCACCTCCGCGACGGCCGCCCCGGTATCACCGTGGCGGATAACCACTACAGATACGGCGCCAGATCAGCGAGGAGTGCCGCTTTGGGCTTGGCACCGATGATTGACTTAACGACTTCGCCACCTTGATAAACATTTAGTGTTGGGATGGAGGTAATGCCGTAACTGGCGGAGGTCTGCGGGTTCTCGTCGACATTTAACTTCGCCACCACAATATTGTCGTTCTCGCTTGCGATCTCTTCAAGGATCGGGGCAACCATGCGGCACGGGCCGCACCACTCGGCCCAAAAGTCAACGATGACCGCCTTGTCGCTCTGCAGTACGTCGGCGGTGAAACTTGCATCCGAGACCTTGATGGTCGCGCCCATGATGTTCTCCTTTGTTGTTGAGGTGCAGCCTACTCGGCGGCGGCTAGATATCGCTCGGCGTCCAGCGCTGCTGCGCAACCGGTGCCGGCGGCCGTGATGGCTTGGCGGTAGGTGTGATCCACGAGGTCACCGCAGGCGAAAACCCCAGGTGCGGAGGTACGGGTTGACGACGCATCAACGAGCACATACCCCGCATCGTCCAGGGCGACTTGACCCGGCAGCAATTCAGAGCGTGGGTCGTGGCCAATTGCGACGAATAGGCCGGTCACGGCAATTTCGCGAGTTACATCGGTAACGGTGTCGCGTAGTACCAATCCAGAAACTTTGGCATCGCCGAGCACATCTTCGACGGCACTGTTCCAGGCAAAACGCATTTTCGGATTACTAAGAGCCCGCTCCTGCATGATCTTGCTGGCGCGCAATCCGTCGCGGCGATGGATGAGCGTTACGGTTCTAGCGAAGCGGGTCAAGAAGGTGGCTTCCTCAAGGGCGGAGTCACCACCACCGACCACCGCGATATCTTGATCGCGGAAGAAGAAACCGTCGCAGGTTGCGCACCAGGAAACACCATGGCCGGATAGCCGCTTCTCATTTGGCAAACCCAGCTCTCGGTAGCCAGAACCCATCGCCAAGATCACCGACTTACCGGTAAAGGTTCGACCGGAGCCGTCGGTAACGGATTTGATCTCACCGGTTAGGTCGACAGCCGTGACGTCGTCGGTGATCAACTCGGCACCGAACCGCTCGGCTTGCGCTCGCATGCTCTCCATCAGTGCCGGGCCCATGATGCCTTCGGCGAAGCCCGGGAAGTTTTCAACCTCGGTGGTGTTCATAAGTGCACCACCGGCGGTGACTGCTCCCTCGAACACCAAGGGCTTCAATTGTGCTCGTGCGGCATAAACGGCCGCGGTATAGCCGGCCGGGCCCGAACCAATGATGATGACCTCACGGCGCTCACTCACAATAAACCTTTCGCGGAAGCAGGATCCCTAACGGTAACAATCTTAGGGTGCTGGTTATTCCGCGAGCTCCAGCTCAAAGGGCATGAGAATTGACGGTCCAGCTTGGCCACAATCAAGCCCGACCACCCAGACCTTGATGGTATTTGCCGGGGTCAGGTCCAAGATCAACCCGACCTCTTGCTGCTCGAATTTAGCGCGGTCGATCACGACGGTCCCAAGATCACCGGGTGCAATCAGGGCCGCGATGCAGGCCCGGATGGTTTCCACCCGGGCGGTGAAACCGGTATCGCCCTCAATCAAATTCTCGGGAGTTTCTTGGACGATACTGTCCATCGCACGGGCATCTGCCACCCCGATGCGGTCAAATAAAGCATCTATTTGATCCTGCATGGTCGTTCGGGTGTAGGTGGCGCCGCTAGCAATGACCTGACGCGCGGGCATCGTTTCACCCGAAACTCCCGTTGTCGTCTTGAGTCGGGCAGTGTCGGCTTGGGCGGCCGAGGGGGCACCTGAAACGGCTGCACCCGCCACCACAACCTCGGTACTTGGGGTGCGCACGGCCTGCACGACCACCCCTACGGCGATTAGGGCAACCGAGGCGGCCACCAGCCCGCTCACCCAACGATTCCGGCGCCGCGGCGACATCGCGATGACGGTGGCCAGGGGCCCGCTCAGCACCAGGGGGGGCTCGGCCGCGATGGCCGCCGCGAGCCGATCCCAAACCGCCGCCGGCATGACCTCGGATGCCCCATCTTGGTCCGGGTGCAAGAAAGCCAACTCCGTCAGTGGTGCATCAAGGGGGCCATCGGGTTGGTCGATAGGCCCGTGGGTGTCATCAGCCATTTGGTGCACCCCCCTCCGAGGCGTTGTCTTTCGGTATGACGGTGTCGGGTTCCTTACGGTTCCGCAGAAAAGCGAGCTCCTCGGCGAGCCGGGCCCGCCCGCGCGAGCAGCGACTCTTCACGGTACCTGTTGGGCAGCCCAAAAGGTCCGCGGCTTCTTGAATGGATTGGCCCTCAATGTCAACCAGGACGATGGCCGCCCGTTGATCCGGGGGCAGGTTTGCCAGGGCCGCCGCGATGACCAATTGGGTCTCGCGCTGGCTCATTTGGTCGCCCGGATCGGCCAAGGTCTGGCCCAAATCATCAGGTAGGGCTACCGCGGGCCGGCTCGACCGCCGGCGCAGCCTATCCAGGCAGGCGTTGACGACAATCCGGTGCAGCCAGGTGGTGACGGCCGCCTCACCTCGGAACTGATCGGCCCGCCTAAAAGCAGATAAGAATGCATCCTGCAAAGCGTCGGCGGCCTCCTCTGGATCACTGGTGGTTCGCAGGGCCACCGACCAGAGGCGATCTCGATGCCGATAGACGAGGGTCTCGAAGGCGACTGGGTCACCGGCAATATGTGCAGCGAGCAGTTGGGCGTCGGTGCGCTTGCCCCCGGCTGCCTGGGAGACCACCACTTCGGTGTCCATGTTGCATGAGCCTAGAGGCAGGGGGTTGGCGGTTAGTTCAAGGTGACCTTACTGAGTCCAATCCGATAGGTACCGGGATCGTCAACGCGTTGTGGTAGCTGCGGAAACCAGAGCAAGACGTACTTGCCGGTGATTGCCCTTGGCCCGCGTAGTTCAATTTGCCTATCCCCGGCGGGGGCAGCGGCCAGCAGACTCCACATTTGCGGGTCGGGCAGTATTTCGTCGGCCACCCGCACCTCGGTTGCCGCACCAACCCCGTCAAATGTCAACGCGACCGAGTTCACCTCATGGGGTTCACCCATATTAATGATGATGCCAACTCCACCCTTCCCATCAGCATCCGCGGTCTTGTAGTTCTCCGATCGCCAAGCCGTGGTGATATCCAGGTCTGCAACAAGTGCTGCCTCGGTGTTGTTCTCACGACCCTTTTTTCCATCGGCGTTGCCATCTTTGTTGTCGTCGCCGAAGGGGTCGAAACTTCGCACTTTAACAATTGGCAGAGCGCCAGTGCTCGTGTTGGCGCTAGCTGAAGGTAATGGCAGCGCCGAGGCTGTTAGTAAATCCTGGTTTGCGACTTGTGTCGGGCTCGCGGTTAGCACCGAGCCACGGGTAATCAATTGCCAACCCCAAAACCCAAGACCAAAAATCACGGCGAAAGCAAGGATCACCAAGCCGGTGCGCAAGAGCAGACTTCGTGCCCACTGAGATCTAGTGTTTGGCGCCCCGCGGTGGTTGGCACCATGGGAGACCGGGGCGAGGTGATCGCGGGTAAGCCCGAGCATCGCGGTGAATGCGGCTGCGTCCGCGATCTTGGTGATCCCGCGGGGCCGGGCGGCACTACTCACTGACCGGGCAACGGCCTCGTCAATGGCCCGAGGCACTTCGGCCCGCACCCTAGAGGGCGGGAAAATATTGCCGCCACCGATTGGGGCGGCTGCCAGGCCGGCGAGGGGTGGTCCGGCCCACAGCCCGGTTACCAATAAATAAAGCAGACAGCCCAAACCGTCGACGTCGCTTTGGGTCTTGGTTTCGGCTAGATCCAGTGGTCCCCGCAGGCTTGCATCGACCGCGAGTCCCCGAACCCTTATCTCGCCGGCGTCAGTGACGATGACACTGGATGGCCGCAGGCGACCGTGGTTGACATTAGTACCGAGCCCGGCGGCAACCGACCTAGCGACTTCGGCCACGATATTGACCGCATCGTCAATCGGTATTGGCTCGTCACTTCTAGCCTGCAGCAGTTCGGCTAGATTGCGTCCCGTAGCCCATTCGCTAACTACGGCAATCTGTTCGGGTTGGGTTGCAGTCTCAGCCAGGGTCAGCACATCGAGAATGCGGAGCAGCCGCCGATCTTCAACCAAGGCGGCGGCGCGTGCGGCGCCGAGAAATGCGGGCGCCCGTGGGTCATCGGCGTTAAGAATGCGCAGTGATACTTCGCGGTCTAATACTTCGTCGTGGCCCCGAAAAAATTGCACAGTTGGGTCGCGTCTTTTGGGATCAAGATCTGCCAGCAGCAGGTATCGACCAATGCGTTCGGGCCCGATCATGATTGTCGAACCTTGCGCCGCAATAATTTTGTAACGTCGGAGACTTCCTTGATGCGTAAAGCCCAAGCGACCGCCCAATAGGAGGCAGCACCTAATGCCGTAACCACAATCAAAATCAGTAGCACCACGAGCTTGTCATCGGGTAGTTGATCAACGAAGACGCGCCCGAGGAGGGCGTGAGCGCCCAGCATGATGCCGAGTGCAATGAGGCCTGCGACACAGATACGTAACAAACTTCGGATGGTTCGACCAGAATCAAGACCACCGACCCGACGGGCGAGCAGCACCCAAGCCAACGCCAGACCAACCCAATAGGAAAGCGAATAAGTCAAGGCGATCATCGCGACCTGCGCACCACCGGCCGGGGCGATTCTAAATAACGGTAAGACCGTAACCAGCCAGAACAAGCTCAGCGCAACGGTGATGAAGAAGGGCGTTCGGGTGTCCTCCATAGCGTAGTAGCCCCGCAGAAGCACATAGAAAAGAGTGAAGGGCAAGAGCCCAATCATGAAGATGGAAACAACCTCGCCCATCAAGGAAGCCTGCTCGGGTGTTGCGGCACCATAACCGAAGAGCAGCACCGCCAAATCTGACCCGGTAACAAAGAGCACCGCGACAATTGGCACTATTAAGGCGGCGACCGTGCGCATGGTGGTGCCGACATCACTGCCAACGCGTCGCAACTCACCAGCGTGCGCGATGCGACTCAAAGCGGGCAGCATCGCGGTAACTATCGAAATCGTGATGACACTATGGGGCAACATGAAGACCAAGTGCGCTTTTTGGTAGGTGGTCAGGCCGGCAGCTACGGTGCCGGCTGCGGCGGCGTCAACGTTGGCTTGGGTGGCAAGCCTGGTGATCACGACATAAGTCGCCTGATTGACGAGCACCAAGCCAATGGTCCACATTGCCAACGCACCTGCCTTGCCGAGGCCGGCACCCTTCCAATCAAAGCGTGGCTTCCAGTGGAAACCAGAGCGCCGCAGAACCGGGAGCAAGATAATGGCTTGGGCGATAACACCAAGGGTGGTTCCGATGCCAAGAATGAGGATCTGTTGGGTGGTGAGCTCCCCATCGGCTGCCGCTGAGGTGCCTGCCACGGCGATGAACAACAAGAAGGTCGCGATCGCGATCACATTATTTGCGATCGGCGCGAACATAGGAGCCCCGAATCGTCCGCGAGCATTAAGTACTTGACCAAGAATCGAATAGATACCGTAGAAGAGCACCTGGGGCAGACAAAGTCTCGCAAAGGCGACAGCCAGGTCAAATTCCTTAGTTGGGTAATCGGACGGGGTGTAAAGATCAACGATCAGTGGTGCCGCGAGCACCGCGATTATGGACAGTAGGAGCAGCGCTGTCACGATGAGTGTTATCAGGCGATCCGCGTACGCCTTACCCTGGTCTTCGTCTTCACTCATACGGCGCACCAGTTGTGGTATGAAAACCGCGTTGAGCGCACCGCCGATGATCAAGATGTAGACGATCGTGGGCAGGCTATTGCCAAGGGAGAAGGCATCAGATACTAAGTAGAAGCCGAGAGCTGCGGCGGCTGCGACATCTCGTAAAACCCCGGTGATGCGCGAAATGATGGTGCCCGACGCCATGACAGCACTGGATCGCACCAGAGCGCTGCCACTTGCATTTTCGGTCACGAGGACACCGTGTCAGATGATCTACCCGCGCGCTGGGAGCGTTGGGCTTTCCAGATGCGTCGTGTCACTCCAACTACAACGAAAATAAGGATTGCCACGAACGCGGCGCCAACGACCCAACCGGCCGCTCTTGAGTAAGCGGTTGATGTCAAAGTGATGGTGCTAGGGATGCCGTACTTGGTGCCCTCGGGGGTCAAGATCTGAATATTTACCGGGAGTGGATCGCCCCCGATTACCCGGGCCTCAACTTCTACACTGACCTTGCGCCCGGCTTCGATGACGATGTTCGTCACCGGGGGTGACTCTAGGCGCGCGGCTGGTATCCCGATTAGCTGCATGCTCACCGTGACACTTTGATCCAAGTCATTGGCCAAGGTGATGGGCACCTGGCCTGAATCACCCGAGAAAGTTATGGTGCCGGTGGAAAGTGCTCGGACCTTTGCCATCTGTGCAAGAAGTTCAACATTGATTTGCTTCAGCAGCATGCGACCGGTGGTGGGCTGACTGCGCCATGCCGAAGATAAAGTGCGCATGATGGCTTGGGAGAAGCCAACGGAAATAGCCGCAGGATCATCGAGAATCGCGACGAATTGCTGGAGTCGACCCTGTGACTTCAGTACCTGTTGGAGATAGGCGGTAGGGAGTTCGCCCTGCTTGGCAAGTTGACCGTAATTCAAGCTTTGACTGAATGCGGGCGTCGTAGTTAGGAGCGCGTCAATTGACTGAACCGAAAGCCAAGGTGCGGTGCTGGTTGCCGCCAATAGATCATTTAGCAGTTGTGGATCCGGTGCCCAGCGCACATCTAATGGGGCCACCACCACCCGGGCTGATCCGGTTGCCGTAGTGGCGAGCAGCGCGGTCTGCGCGAGGAATTGTTGACGGGCCAAGATCATGTCATCGGCGCCACTATCTGCGGTGGTGAGCAAATTGGCGAGGCCCGGATCAATGAGGATGGCGGTTAATGCGCCCGCTGGAGTGCTGATTGAGGCTAGAGCCGGCGACTCACTTGAGGTGGTAACAGCGCGGGACGACATAACAACGGTGCTCACCCCAGATGACACAAGTAGTTCCGCCGTCTGCTTATCAATGCGCCCACCGGGTGCCCAGTAAATGGTTTCGGCGACGGGTGTGCCGATTGCGGTGCGCGAGATGATCGGCGCCTGGGTCACTGCCCGAATCAGATCGGTGGTTAAATCCGCCCTGCGCAACGCGGTGGCATCGACATCGGCGTAGGGCAGCACGCGAAGTTGCGACGTGACTTTCGACGCAGCAGCTGCGGCGTCAAGGGCGGCGCGCAGCGAAGTCAACCAGCCTGCAACCGAATCGGATTGATCACCGGCCATCGGGCTGCCATTTTCTTGAACGAGATAACCCTGTGACATGGACGACGCGGCTTGGAGTAACTCTGGGTCCGCGAACCAGGACACCTGCCCGGGGTGATTGGCACCGACCTCCACGAGTTCGTCAAGGCGTCCACCCGGTGACATCGCCTTCGGGGTTTGGTCGTTAACTAACACCCCATTGGCGTTGCGGGCCGGCCAGTCGGCGAGTGGCCAGAGCCAGGTAACTCCAACCGGAGTAATGCCCGAGCCGGTTGGCAACCACGGTAGGAACGTCCGCTCAATGCCTTTGCGCTCATCGAATTCGTCAACACCGGGTGTGGCGCCAAGGGCTTCAACTGCAATTACATAGGTGCCGGGTTCGGTTAGACCCAAATCCGCAAAGTCAATTGTGATATCGAAGAACTCCTGCTCGTTTGGAGCCAGGGTCGTTGTGATCGAAGATCTGGTTGCATCAATACTGCTGGAGCCATCATCGACAGCTGAGATAAGGCCTGCCTCAGTGACGGCGGTTAAGGCACTTAGCTCAGTTAGTGGCGAATCGGCAACCCTTAGTTGTACCGAAACGTTTTCGATTGGCCGCCCAGAGATATTTATGACGCGGCCCACCAGTCGAAGGGTGCTTTTTTGCTTTGGCACTAACGGAGTAAATTGGTCGAGCACGATTTCAATTTCGGAATCAACCGGTATCGCTTGGGAAATTGGCGCCATACCAACCAGGCCAGTAACGCTGATCAAGATCGCCAACCCAAGGCGCTGCGACCTGGTGGCTGTCAGGTGAGGCACGTATCGCCAAGTAAATCCGAGACTTTGGTGATGAGTTTTCGCTCATCGGGGTAGTGGAGCTTCGAACTCACTTCAGCCAAGGGCACCCACGCCACTTGAGAGACTTCAATATCGGAATCACTGAGTTCACCGCCTTTAGCTTGCATCAGATAATGATGGACGGTCTTGTGAGTGCGGTGGGTTTTCGTCATGAACCAAAAATCGATTATGCCCAGCGGGGCCAAGATGCTGCCTAGGATGCCAGTTTCCTCACCCACCTCGCGGATGGCGGCCACTTCGATGGTCTCACCGGGCTCAACATGGCCTTTGGGAAGTAACCAAATAAGGCGCCCGCGCCGCTGTCGGCGGGCGATGAGGGCGGCCACCGGAATTGGGCCCCTTAAATCCAAGACCAACCCGCCGGCCGAGGTCTCCTCGACGATTGGAAGGGGTGTAGCCATATCGGCAGGATAAACCTGATAGCGGGTTCATTACGCTGGCCTACGTGTCGACGCCAGCTGAACTCCAGATCGGAGCCCACTTAGCCCCGATTTCTGGGCTTTTGACGGATATCGGCGAGCGATTTACGGCCGCCGGCCACGACATCGCCCTGGTGGGCGGCCCGGTCCGCGATGCCTTGCTCGGCCGGGTGGGAGCGACCCCGGACCTGGACTTCGCCACCGCTGCCCGGCCAGAGGTCATTATCGAACTGTTAACCGGGCTGGCCTCAGCAATTTGGGATGTGGGTATTCGATTTGGCACGGTTGGCGCTCGCATCGCGGGCTATGAATGTGAAATCACCACCTATCGGACCGAACACTATGACCGTGATTCGCGTAAGCCGGTCGTCGACTTCGGCGATACCCTCGCGGGCGACTTAGGACGCCGCGATTTCACAGTCAACGCCTTGGCATTGCGATTACCCCAAATGCAGTTGGTGGATCTCTTTACTGGGATTGCCGATCTGGAGAACTATCTGCTGCGTACGCCGGGGCGAGCCCAGGATTCATTTGATGATGACCCGCTTCGCATCATGCGCGCTGCGCGATTTGTGGCTCAACATGGCTTCCGGGTAAGTGATGACGTGCGCGAGGCGATGCACGAGCAGGCGGAGCGCATCACCATCGTTTCCGCTGAGCGGGTGCGCGAAGAATTCATGAAAACTCTGATGGCCCCAGATCCGCGCGCGGGCTTGGAGTTACTTGTTGACACCGGTGTCACCGATTGGATCCTGCCTGAATTGCCCGCACTTCGCTTGGCAGAGGATGAGCATCATCGCCATAAGGACGTTTACGAGCACTCCCTAATGGTGCTTGAACAGGCCATTGACATGGAAACCATGCACGATCCGGTTAGTGGGCCAGACCCGGTGCTTCGGCTTGCGGCGTTACTACATGACATCGGCAAACCGAAGACTCGTAAGTTTGAAAAGGACGGCGGGGTGTCATTTCACCATCATGAGATGGTCGGTGCCCGCATGGTCCGAAAGCGCATGAAGGCCATGCGATTTTCAAATGAGACTACTGAGCAGGTTGCGCGGCTGGTCGAATTACACCTGCGGTTCCATGGCTATGGCACAGGTGAATGGACCGATTCGGCCGTGCGCCGATATGTACGTGACGCCGGCGAGCAACTTGTGCAACTACATAAACTCACGCGTGCCGACTCAACCACCCGCAACAAGCGTCGGGCAACCGCGCTACAACAGGCCTATGACGGCCTGGAAAACCGTATCAATGTGCTGGAACAGGAGGAGGAACTTGCGTCCCTGCGCCCGGACCTTGATGGTGCGTCGATCATGCGCATCTTGAACCTACCACCGGGCCCGGTCGTCGGGGAGGCGTATCGGTTCTTGATGGACCTGCGCCTAGATCGCGGGCCCCTAGGGGAGGAGCAGGCGACGCAGGCGCTTCTTGCCTGGTGGGCCGCTCGCTCCTAGCGCCGCAGCCTACTTACTAGATCAGGTGCACCCCGGCCGCTGTCGCAGCCTGGCCGAGCCGGGTATCGAAGGTCATTAGTGGAAGCCCCTTGTCAAGGGTTAAGGCCAAATAGGAGCCGTCGTACACACTCAAATCGCGTTCACGGGCGACGCCAATAAGACGAGTCAAATTGGTGGGCGGCCCAAACTTTCACTTGTGAGGGCCGTCATCACTCATCTCGCGAATCGAATCTGGCCCCGGGTCATGCTGCGGGTATGAGGCGCGCCACTACCTGGCCACCTTTAGTGATGATGAAGTCTTCACCGCCCACAACCCCAAGTGAACCGACTAATCTGCGCATATGTTGATTCGCACCGGCCCAGGCAGTAACCGTCTTCCCACGCAAGCAGCGCGAAGCGCCCTCGGCCGAGCCGCTAGAAAAACTGCCCCGCGCACCTCACTGGCGATCTGGGCACCGGCGCCGGACCGTGAAGATGTGGTGGACCAGCTGGCCGGGCAAGAGGTGGACCGAGTTCCGTCCCTCCTGCCGATCAGACACTCAAGGATGTCGGTTAATCCATTCACCTTCTATCGTGGATCGGCTTTGACGATGGCGACGGATCTTGGCACGCGCCCAAACTCTGGACTCAATGTGCAGTTATGTGGTGACGCCCACCTATCAAACTTTGGGTTGTTCGCGGCCCCGGATAGAGCGGTCATCTTTGATATAAATGATTTTGATGAGACATTGCCAGGCCCGTTCGAGTTCGATGTGGCGCGGTTGACTACTTCCTTCACGCTGGCCGCGCAGAACAATGGCTTTTCGGGGGTTGAAATCGAAAATATTACACTCGCGGCTGCAAACTCGTATCGCACTGCTATTGCCGAATTCGCCAAGATGGGTGAATTGGAAATCTGGTACAACCGCGTCGATGCAAGCGTGCTTTCGGGCTGGGGGCGAGATGCTGCCGGCGCGAAAGGTGCGCAGGCCGCGAAAAGGACAATCGCGAAGGCTCAAAAGCGTGACACGTGGTCGGCGCTCAGCAAACTGACCGAAGTCGTTGACGGCGGGCGTCAATTCATTAATGCACCGCCCGTGTTGGTCCGGATATCACTTGAAAGCGATGTGCATCCCATAATTGGTGGGCTTCTTGAGCAATATCGCGGGAGTTTGATTGATGATCGGCGGGAACTCTTGAGCCGGTTCCGATTGCTAGATGTTGGCCACAAAGTGGTCGGCGTGGGCAGTGTCGGGCTCTTGGCGTTTGTCATTTTACTTCAAGGCCGCGATGAGTCAGACCTCTTGGTGCTGCAGGTTAAGCAGGCGGTACGAAGTGTGCTTGAACCGGTTACTGCACCAAGTGAGTTTGACAAGCAAGGTGAACGAGTCGTCAGCGGGCAGCGCCTGACCCAGGCCGCCAGCGATATCTTCCTTGGCTGGATCCGCGGTAAGCAGGGCCGGGACTTCTATATTCGACAACTGCGTGACATGAAGTGGTCACCGGATGTCACTTTATTGGCGCCAGCCTACCTACGCGCCTACGCGATGATTTGTGGTCACACTCTTGCTAGAGCGCATGCACGATCTGGCGATGCGATCGCCATTGATTCCTATCTTGGGACCAGCGCCAAGTTCGATAACGCGATGCTGAACTTCGGGTTGGCTTACGCGGAGCAGGTCGGGAAGGATTTTGCAAGATACACCGATGCCATCGCGAGTGGTCGGGTTGCCGTCACGAGAGATGAAGTAGTCACGGCGAACCTGGCGTTCGCGGCGAGCGCTGAGTATGGGATTCAAGCCGTGCGCACCCCAACGGCTGAACTAGCCGGCGGATAGCCCAGCTGGTGCGGCTGGCTTTTGCTTGTTGGCAATTAGCACCTGTAGCAAGGTGAATAAGCCGCCGGCGAGGAGGAGCAGCCAGATCATTCGGGTCAGTGACATCACATCACCGATCACCAGGGCCAAGACCAGCAGCACCGTAATGACCCAACGCACCGCATCGGCCCGCGCCCGCAGGAATTCGCTGAGCCCGTTTTGGGGAAGTGAAGAACCAATTTCGGTCAGGCCAGCGACGATGTGGGCGCGGATTTTCTGGGCCGGCCTAGAACTACCAGCGAACCAGCCGGCAATGGCGACGACGACACCGAAGATAAGCAGCCCCTGTAGCCCGGCCACCAGATAGTTGAACATGGTGTCCCAGAAAATACCGGAGGCACCACCGAAGATGGTGCCAGCGAGCTGGTTGACAAAGAGATTCTCACCAACCCCGAGCGCCCAGGTGGTCAGGCCCCCCGCCACAACCAGTGCTGCGCCAACGGCGAGAACCATGCGGGGTCGTCGACGCGCCAGCGTGATCGCGATGCCGAACAAGATTGCAATCAGCAGCGGGAACCACTGCAAAATCGGCGAGGCTAGGGAGTAGATGAACTGCAACTGCGCCACCGCGGGTGCCTCAAAGAGCACGATCTGACGGTCCGACTGCGGCACGGTAACTTTGTCGGCGATGCTAACTCCTTGCGCAACAAGTTGGGTCTGCACCGCGGTCAGTAGATCGGTGATATCAAGTACTAGTTGATCGCCTTGCATCTGTACGGGACCTTCGCTACCGCCCTGGAGAATCGCGACGACACTCTTTTGTGTTGCGCCGGCAAGGGTTATCCAGACTTTTTGGAAGGCGTCAGAGGCAATAAAACCTTGTACAAGTTGACCGATGAGCCCATTTATGCCAGCGGCGATTGGTGCTGACAAGGCGGAGGACAGCTGTTCATTGTTAAGGAGTCCGCCGAGGAAGTCGCCAACGATGGCGGAGGTATCAACCTGCTGCACGAGAGCCGCGGTCACAGCTTCGGAGACCGCTGCTTGAACCTCCGGCGACTGCGACAACGGGGCGACAGTCGCGAGGAACTGCTCACTGTTTACCACAGTGGCATGGCCCCAATGGCCGACCATGGCAACCGGCGTAAGTGCCGCGGCAATCACGAAGATTAGAACCGCAACGATGGACCGCACGCCCCAGCGCTTCTTCGTAGATGAAACCTCACTCATGGCTCTCCCGAGGCTAAGTTTCGTCAGATCGAAAGCATGTCACAAATCTGATCGCGAGCGAAGCCTATTGCCCTGACCCGTTTGGTACCAAGCGGCTGTGGCGAGAAGCAGCAGGCCAACTCCTGCGTAGGCCCAGGGGGCTTGTCCGCTTTTCGGCGAGACGAGGGCCATCACGGTGATGCCGAAGACCAATGCCACATTCACGATCATGTCGAACAGAGCGAATACTCGCCCGAGATGGTCATCTGGAAGATGCCGTTGGATCAAAGTGTCGGAGCAGACTTTGACCGACTGACCGGCGAATCCCATCGAGAGCGCACCGCCAAGGAGGGCTGCAAACACCGGGGTCATAGCGCCAATAAAGATGAGCCCGGCCCCCAAAGTGCCGGCCTGCAGGAGCGCGAAACCAGACCAACGCACCGCGCCGTACCGACGGGTTGCCCCTGGGGTTAGCACCGCACCTATCAGGGCCCCGGTGGCAGCCGCCGCGGTGATGATGGCGAATTGGCCAAGTGCCGAATCAGCCTGCCCAATTTCATTGAAAGTTCCGCGCACCAATAAGAGCGCGCCGGCGGTTAGTACCCCAAATGCAATGCGGTGCATGCCGACAACGGTGATCGCTCGGCGCGGGATACGGTCGCGGCCGAGCACTCGCAGCCCGTCGACTAACCCGGACAACACCCCGGTGAGGGTGTCGGCCGGTTTGTCACCACTTGGCCCCAAGGTGTCCTTGCCGAGGCGTAGTGCTAGCGCGCCAGCGAGCGCGAAGCCGGTAGCTGCCGACAGCAGCACGACCTGGCTCCCGAAATCACCACCGCCGATCACCCCGCGAAGGGTGACACCAACCAGCGCACCAATTGCTGCTGCGATGGTTCCAGAGGTTGGGGTTAATGCATTGGCGGTTACGAGGTCGCGTCCCTCCACCACATGTGGCAACGATGCAGAGAGACCGGCTAGCACGAATCGGCCGATGCCCAGCACCGTAAGGACCGTCACGCCCAGCCAAAGTCCATCATTACCGGCCAACACGAACGCAACGATGGGCAAGGTGACCAAGGCTTTGAGCAGGTTAGCCCGCACGAGCACATTTCGGCGGCGCCAACGATCTAAGAACACCCCAGCAAATGGACCGATGACTGAATAGGGCAGATAGAGGATCGCAAAAGCCGCCGCGACTTTCACCGCATCTGGTTGTCTTTCCGGGGAGAAGAGCACAAAAGTTGCGAGCGCTGCTTGTAACAGTCCATCGGAGAATTGGCCAACCAGGCGGACCGACCAGAGTTTTCGAAAGTCCGGTCGAGCGAGGACTTCGCGAAGGGCGGGGAGCGCGACCACGAATGCGACGCTACAGGTTGCTGATCAACCCACCTCTGCACGGGGTAAGGTCTGTGCACGGCCATCTGGTCAGCAAACCCAAGGAGTCATCGCGTGCATTATTTAATCGGCATTGTTGTCTTCGTCGGGTTGACAGCTGGCGCAATCGCGCTCGGAGTTAAGTTCTTCGACACCTCCGTCAGCGAGCAAGAACACGACAAAAAGTGGTAGCTCCTGTTTAACTCCTTCGGTCCCCGATAAATTCGATAGCCGGTCCGCGCTGAAATTACCGCTCGATAGCGCCGGTGATGAAGTCCTCAACGGCCTGCTTGGCCTCGCTGTCGTTGTACTGAATCGGCGGTGACTTCATGAAGTAGGAGGAAGCCGACAGGATTGGGCCGCCGATACCGCGATCCATGGCGATCTTCGCGGCGCGCACCGCGTCGATAATCACCCCGGCGCTGTTTGGTGAATCCCAGACTTCGAGCTTGTACTCCAAGTTCAGCGGCACATTGCCAAAGGCCCGGCCCTCCAGACGGACAAAAGCCCACTTGCGGTCATCAAGCCAAGCGATGTAATCGGACGGGCCGATGTGCACATTGCGGGCCCCGAGGTCATGGCCCACCTGTGAGGTGACCGATTGGGTCTTGGAGATTTTCTTTGACTCAAGGCGATCGCGCTCAAGCATGTTCATGAAGTCCATATTGCCGCCGACATTTAGTTGGTAGGTGCGATCAAGAATGACGCCTCGGTCTTCGAATAACTTTGCCATCACTCGGTGCGTGATCGTGGCACCGACCTGGCTCTTGATGTCATCACCAACGATCGGCAGACCGGCATCTTCGAACTTCTTGGCCCACTGGGGGGTGCCGGCGATGAAAACGGGAAGGGCATTGACGAAACCGCAACCGGCATCGATGGCGCACTGCGCGTAGTACTTGGCCGCCGCGTCGGAGCCAACCGGCAGGTAGCAAACGACAATGTCGACGCGGGCTGCCTTCAGCGCGGCAACAACATCTACCGGGTCAGCTTCGGACTCGGTGATCATTTCGCGGTAGTACTTGCCGAGGCCGTCCAAGGTATGGCCCCGCTGCACGGTGACCCCGGAGTTCGGCACATCGCAAATCTTGATGGTGTTGTTTTCCGATGCGCCAATGGCATCAGCGAGATCAAGGCCGACCTTCTTGGAGTCAACATCGAAAGCAGCAACGAATTCAACATCTCGTACGTGGTACGGCCCAAACTTCACGTGCATCAGGCCGGGTACGACGTCGGCTGGGTCAGCATCCTTGTAGAACACCACACCTTGCACGAGCGATGAGGCGCAGTTGCCGACTCCGACAACCGCGACACGAATTGAACTCATTTCTTACTCCTCTTTACCTTTGGGGCAATTGACGTGCCGACCTTCGGCAGGTTTCTTTCGGCAAGAATCAAACTGTTGAGCCAGCTAACTTCACGCTCGGCACCCTCGACACCGTGCTCTTGCATCTGCAGTAGGAAGGTGTCCATTCGATCGCGGCCACGTTTCATCGACTCGCGCATCAGGGCAAGTCGCTCCTCCAGTCGTGACCGGCGACCCTCAAGGATGCGCAACCGCACACTTACCTCGGTGCGCGAGAAGAAGGCCAGCCGGGTTGCGAAGCCCTCGTCATCCCAGGCGTCGGAGCCGGGCTGGTTTGCCCATTCGGTGAAGGCATCCTTGCCATCACCGGTTAGGGCATAAACCACCCGGGCCCGTTTGGTGGTGGGTCCAGCGACGGCACCTAATTGTTCGATCCAGCCACGATCTTGGAGTCGTCTTAGGCAGGGGTACAGCGAGCCATAGGAAAGTGCGCGAAACGGGCCGAGGATCTCGGTCAGCGACTTGCGCAGCGCGTAACCGTGGAGTGGGCCTTCAGCTAGCACGCCCAAGGAGGCGAACTCCAGTAGATCGGTACGGGTGATCACGCTGCTACGATATATCGCCGCGATATATCCGTCAACAGCCCGCGGTAATTTTCGCAAGGGCTTCCCCGGCCCCCGTGGTTGGCGGTGGTCCGCGGCCGATGGCCGGATCATCGCGTAGGATCTGGCACCATGGCTGTGCCCCGACGCTTAGGTGTGCGCGGCAGTGTTGTTAGGGGTGAACCCGGTAGAGCCCATAGGTCGAGTGGATCCGCGCCGCTGGCTGAGCCCGAGGATGTCGCAGACCCAGCCCTACCCCGCTCGGTTGTCGACTTCGCCTTGCAGCGCAAAAGCGCCTTGCACACCTTTTTCAATGGGGGTGCCCTGAGCAGTGAGTTCTGCGATGCGGACACCTACCTGCTTCGGGCCGCGAAATTCCATGGTGAGTTAACCGCGCACCCCTGCCCGGTCTGCCGCGATCTGGGCTTTGTCACTGTCACCTACGTCTACGGCGATGAGCTCGGGCCCTATTCCGGTCGGGTTCGGCAAAGTCAAGAACTCGGGGCCATGGCCTCCCAGTTCGGCCGCTTCAAGGTTTATGTGGTCGAGGTGTGTCAGCGCTGCCACTGGAACTACCTGACAAAGTCATATGTCCTAGGTGACGGTGTGCCGAGACGGGCTTTACCCGCCGCGCGTGATCTCATGGAGCTCTAGGTCAGCCCTGGCCGGGCGAACCTAACCCTTCCCCGTCAGTGAGGTCACCTTGAGCTCCCCTCGGCAGCCCGCCAAGAAGGCGGCGAAAAAGTCCGCTAAACCACGCGCGAGGCCGGGGGCGAGTGGTCGCACCAAGAAGAAGCGGCACTGGGTGCGCGGGCTCATCATAACTTTCGTCGTGCTGACCGCACTCGGCGTCGGGGCCTTTGCCTTCGCGGTATCGCGTACCACGGTGCCGTCACCCAATGAGGTTTCGACAAGTGAAGCGTCCATCGTCTATTGGGCTGACGGTAAGACCGAACTCGGGCGACTCGGCGAAGCCACCCGCCGCAGTGTTGCACTTGCTGATGTGCCAATTGATGCACAGCACGCGGTGCTTGCCGCCGAAGACCGATCCTTCTACGAGCACGGTGGTGTTTCGCCACTTGGTATTGGACGCGCTGTTCTTAACAACTTGCAAGGGGGATCAACCCAAGGTGGCTCCACCATCACCCAGCAGTATGCGAAGAATGCGTACCTAACGCAGGATCGGTCGTGGAGTCGAAAGGCAAAAGAACTGTTACTCGCCTTCAAATTAGAGACCGTGGTATCAAAGGATCAAATCCTCGAGGATTACCTGAACACCATCTTTTTCGGACGTGGTGCCTACGGAATCGAGGCGGCGGCCATCGCATACTTCGGCACGCCCGTCGTTAATCTGGACGTAGCACAAGCCGCGGTGCTCGCCGCTGTCATCAAATCACCTAATGGCCTTGCGCCCGAGGAGAATCTGCCGGCGCTAAAGGCCCGGTGGTCTTATGTTCTGGATTCAATGGTCGAGCAGGGTTGGCTGACTCCGCAGCAACGTAAGGCGGCAAAGTTCCCGGAGATCAATAAACAAAAAGCCGGGAACCGTCTCGGCGGGCAAACCGGTTTCCTGTTGCGGGCGGTCACCGATCAGTTAGCTACTTTGGGCTTTGACGAAACCGAAATTCAACGTGGTGGCTTGCGCATCACCTCGACATTTGTGCAGGCAGCACAAAAAGGCGCAACAGCCGCGGTCCGCAAGGTGGGCCCGGATGCCAATACTGAAGGCCTGCGGATTGGCTTGGCCGCGGTGCGCCCGGGTACCGGTGAAGTAGTTGCGATGTATGCGGGGAAGAACTTCATCGACGATCAGATCAACAATGCCACCCGAGAGTTCGCGCAGGCAGGGTCGACATTCAAACCCTTTGCCCTGGCTGCGGCATTTGAGCAAGGGGTGCCACTTGGCACTGAGCTGAACGGCGATTCGCCGTCGACGGTCAACGGCTACACCTTCTCAAACTATGGTGACAAGTCCTACGGTCCGGTAACGCTGCTGCAAGCAACCGAGTTCAGCATCAACAGTGCGTATGTGCAGTTGGAGTCACAGGTGGGCGTGGATGCGGTAGCCGAAACCGCGATACGTGCTGGTGTTCCTGACACCACTCCTGGCTTGAATCTCGACAAACTAGATTTGACGTTTGTGCTCGGTACCGCTTCACCATCTGGGTTGAGCATGGCCAATGCCTATGCGACTTTTGCAGCAGGTGGGGTGCAGTCGGGGACGACTTATATTAAGGCAGTGCTGGGCTTAAATGGTGGCTTGCTGTATGAGTATGAACCCAAGACGACGGCGGCATTCAATGCGGAAATAGCAAATAGCGTTAATTACACCTTGAATAAAGTGGTAACCGATGGCACTGCCTTTGCGGCACAAAAACTTGGGCGTCCAGCCGCTGCTAAGACGGGGACAACCGATGGCAACAAAAGCGCATGGTTTGTTGGCTATACCCCGCAACTTGCGACGGCGGTGCTGATGGCCAAGGAGGATGCCAGCGGGATGCCGGTTTCACTTTCTGGCACCGGCGGTCTAGACACCGTGACCGGTGGCTCGTATCCGGCCGCGATCTGGACCGCATTCATGACCGCTGCGCTGCTAAATGAGCCAGCGCTTGATTTCGCTGCGCCGACCGGTGATCTCACTAAAGCACCCGATTGCCCCTTGATCATGCCGACCGATGGCACGCCGATACCGATTGGCTGCCCAACTCCGAGCATCATTGAATTTGGCCCCGAGCCCACAGTTGTGGCCTCGGACGGCGCCGTGCCGCTCCCAAGTGCTGCTGCCCCGGAGCCCATTCAGCCCGGTGATCAAACGGCACCCGAACCTGGGGTGGCACCGGCACCAAGTGTTGGCCCACCGGCCCCCCCGACCGATGAGGCGGTGCCCGGATGACAAAACAGGTTGTCGAGCCATCACATGCTGACCCAATAGTTGCCGGTGGTAGTGACGCGATCGGCGGCCCGATCGGCCGCTTTCGCAGCGCGGGCAATTGGTGGAACCCACTACGGGTACTAATCGCGCTCACCGCGGTGGTCTACGGCATTGGTTATGTCCTGGATCTATCGTGCCGAAGTTCAGGCTGGGTATCGCCGGAAAACTACGAGCACCTTTGTTACTCGGATATCCCACCCCTTTTCTCCCTGCGCGGCTTCGCCGACGGTCTATTTCCGTACCTGCAGACCATGCCCGATCAAACCCCACTGGAGTACCCGGTGCTCACCGGGGTGTTCATGCAGATCGCGGCGATGATCACCCGCGTCATCACCGTGATCGCGCCGAGCACCCCGGCAGGCACTGTTTTCTTCGACGTCAATGTCGTGCTTCTTTTCATTCCATTGGTGGTGGCCGTGATCGCCACGGCACTGACCGTACGGCGGCGCCCATGGGATGCGGCGATGTTCGCCCTTGCTCCCGGTGTGCTCTTCGCGGCCACCATTAATTGGGATCTACTACCACTTGCTTTCGCCGGACTAGCGCTGCTGCTGTGGTCGCGTAACCGGCCATTTGCGGCGGGTTTGTTACTTGGCCTCGCGGTGGCAGCAAAGTTCTATCCGGTGCTGTTCCTCGGCGCCTTCTTGGTGTTGACGATTCGCACGGGTAAGTGGCGAGCATTCGCGGCGCTGGTGGGTGGCACGGTACTGACCTGGTTGATGGTGAACATTCCTTTCATCGTAGGAAATCTCGATGGCTGGGCATTCTTCTACTCCTTCAGCCAGAAGCGGGGTCAAGATTTCGGCTCATTTTGGTTCGCTCTGACCGAGATGGAATTACCGAGTGTGCCAATTGATGCTCTAAACACGGTGGCTACGGGTTGCTTCTTGCTTATGTGTATCGCTATCGCGGTGCTGGCACTGCGCGCCAAGCGGCGACCCAGGTTGGCGCAACTACTCTTCTTGATAATTGCCGCATTCGCGGTGACGAACAAGGTCTACTCACCGCAATACGTGCTCTGGTTGATTCCGCTGGCGGTGCTGGCTAGGCCGAGGTGGCGCGATTTCATTATCTGGCAGGTGGGCGAACTCATTTATTTTGCCGCGGTGTGGTGGTTCTTGGTCGGCTATGGCAATGCGGACCAGAAGGGGCTAACCCAACAGTGGTACGCCGTAGCAATCATCGTGCACATTGCAGCGATGATTTACTTCGCCATCATGGTGATACGTGACATCGTGCAACCAGAGCATGATCCGGTCCGAAATGACGGATTTGCTGAAGATGTCGATGATCCCGGTGGTGGGCCTTATGACGGTGCCGCCGACGTTGCCACACTGCGTCGGGTGTGACTTAATCAGTCGAGTCCGATTACCGCATCAAATCTTGCGGTCGTAAATCGCACGTCCGCCGTAAAGACATCGCCAACGGCTGGGATTACGCACCCGCGGGGTAGCCAAAGCATGGAGTGATGCTGGTGTGGTGGCTCGGCGAACCAGCGCCTGCTACCGGCCCAGCTAAATGGTGAGAGCGCGCGACCGGCGGCGTCGAGTACGCCGGTACCGGCGGTGACGGCACGCTGCTTAAGTGATGAGGCCGGGGTGGGCGCGGCTAAGCCGATCCCATGCGTGGTGCCACCGGATACCACCACCAAGGTGCTGTCCTTCGGGCCGCTGCGTTGTCGGTACCCAACGTGGCTGCCACCGGGTAGTGGGTGCACGGCCAGCACGGTGCCGGCAGCGGTCAGTGCCGACCGCTTGCCAAGCCAAAGTCGAGTGCCGATGCGCGCCCGAATGGCGAGTTCATCCGCGGTGCGGGCGACGGCTGCAAGTTCGGCGTCGTCAAGATGCGATACCCAGACCGAGCTGGCTGGCGCATGGGCGCCACTCCAAACCGCGGTTTCGGCCTGCCACAGCCCCGCCCACCGGGTTACCTCGCGAACCCGGGCCGTGCCACTGGTAACACCTTGGATGCTGACTTCGTCAGCTGGTTGCTCAATCGGCAAGTGCAGTGACAACCCGAGTACCTGGACATGCCCGCTAGATAGTGCGCCGCGGACCGCCGGGTCAGCGAGCAGGCGGAGCAGATCTGCCTCACTGAAACCGAACCTGTGCATTGAGGTCTGGGCCTCAAGTAGTACGCGGACCGCTCCAGGCCCAGCAATCAAGGCCCGGAGGGCGGCCTCACCTGCCACCGTGCGCACAATGCGTGAGGCATCGTGACGCTGACCGGCCATCCACCACGCCGTCGCCGCGGCGGTATCGCGGGGTTCGAATGGGTCAAGTACGACCACGTCGCCGTAGAAAGCACCAAGGACGTCATTTATCTCAAATACGGTGCCGGCGGCGATGGTGTCAAGGCCGAGTCGGTCGGCCTCACCTGCGAGAAGTGATTGCCCGAAACCGTAGCCATTGCCTTTGACCACACCAACGATATTTGTGCCGGTGTGACGCTTCGTGTTCTCATTCATCGCCGACAGATGGTCGCGCCACTTAGTGGCATCCACTTTTAGGATGTAGGACATCTGCTCCCCCTTATCCGCGGCGACTCTGATAAGCGCGGTAGCCCTTGAACCAAGCACTACGAAGGACGTAGTCCCACTCGCCAACATACTCCTGCGCGAAGCCGCCACTGCCCAACTTGAATTGCACCAGGCCAAATAAGTGATTATCGGGATCCAGGGTGTCGGCAATCCCGCGTAGATCAAATACGGCACAGCCAGATTTATGCGCATCGGTGATCATGCGCCATTGCAGTGCATTAGATGGACGCACGTCACGGTCGGCCGTTGTCGAGGCACCATATGAGTACCACGCGTGGTTACCGACGCGGATCAGCAAAGCGGCGGCAGCAACATGGCCGTCATGGTTTGCCAGATAAAGTGATAGGCGTCCGGGGTGGGCGTCGTTGAGTTGTTGCCACATTCGCTCGAAGTAGGGCAGGCCGCGGGGAGTGAATTGGTCACGGTTCGCGGTCTCGATATAGAGCTGGTGAAACGCGGCTAGATCGGCAAAGTTTCCTTGGGTGACCTCGACCCCCGCCGCCTCGGACTTTCGAATATTGCGCCGCCAAAGTTGATTGAAGTCGGTGAAAATCTCGCCGAGTGACCTATTAACCAGATTCAGTTGGAAGACATAGCGGGGTTGCACATCGCCGAACCCCGCCGCATCGCCACTTTCTTGCTGCCAGCCGCGCGACTGCAGTCGCTCAACTACCTGCATGGCCCTCGTCGAATGCCAGTCGGCGATGACATCACTAATACGGGCCGGGGGGTTAGGTGAGCCAGCAGCGCGCTCGGCAATAGCGGCCTTGATGGTGCCTGCCTGCCAACGTCTAGTGGCAAGTGCTGGCCCCATCTTCAACGCAAAGGCACCGCGGGACTTGCAGTGCGCGAGTAATGGGTTCAGCCAGTCATCCAAGGTGATTGCTGGTAAGCGCTCGCGCAGCCAGTCAATGTCCGGACCCTCGGGCAGGTAGGCGAGGCTGCGGATCTTGAGTTTGGGGATTGCCCGATAGAGCACTAGGCCGGCGCCAACAAGGCGGCCGCCAGCAAACCAACCTAGGGACTCCGAAGTCCAACCGACTTTCACCTCTCCCCATTCGGGTAGTTGCAAGAATGAAACCGATGGCCTGGAGGCAATCCACTCGCGATGCTGGTTCGCGGTAATGGCTCGAACAGTAAGTGTCATGCTTTAGCCGAGATCCAGATCGACGACGACGGGTGCATGATCAGAGGCGCCCTTACCTTTGCGTTCCTCGCGATCGACGTAGGCGTCAGTTACCTGTGCGGAGAATATTTCGTTGGCATAGATCAAATCGATTCGCATACCCCAACCGCGACCGAATGCGGCCTGGCGGTAATCCCAGAAGGTGAACGGGTAGCCTTTCAGGGCTCGGGGCAGGACTTCAATTAGACCAACTGAGCGCAGTTTCGCTAAAGCCGCCCGCTCCGCCGCAGTTACGTGGGTGCTCTCGCTGAACTGGCTGATATCCCAGACGTCCTCATCGGTGGGCGCGACGTTGTAGTCGCCGATGACCGCTAGCGGACGGTCTGGGGCGGCTGCTAGCTCCTGACCGATCGTCATCTTTAGTGCGTTTAACCAATTGAGTTTGTATTGGTAGTGATCGTGCCCAGGCTCGCGCCCATTGGGCACGTAGACGCTCCAGACGCGAAGGCCGCCACAGGTGGCCCCGATGGCTCGGGGTTCGTCGGCACCTTCGTACTGGGGCTGGTCAACGAGGCCCCGGGTGACGTCAGCGAGACCGATGCGGCTGAGCAGCGCGACCCCGTTCCACCGGCCGGTGCCATGGGTGGCAACTTCATACCCCAAGGCCGAGATATCCATGGTTGGGAAAGCAGCGTCGGTGCACTTTAGTTCTTGGAGAGCCAAAACATCGGGCTGGTTCGCCGACAACCACTGGAGCACCCGGGGCAGCCGCGCGGTCACGGAATTAACGTTCCATGTCGCTATGCGCATGGGCTCAGCCTACGGCGCGTGGCTCGGCCGCCCGCGCCCGAGCGAGGCTGGCAGATTCCAGGAGACGGCTAGCCAAACCTCGTGGCAAGCCCTGCGTGGATTACCCCAATTTCCGGAACGGACCCCCGCACCGCTACTCTTACGGGGCCCTGCAACCTGGCGAAGTGGTTTTTCGGCAAACCGCAGGCACGCAGAAACCCTCCTGTCACGGATCGACCGTGACCGTTTAGTCCAAAGGAGGTGGGTTGTCTATGCGTCGTTATGAAGTCATGGTCATTTTGGACCCTGATCTAGAAGAAAAGACAATTGCGCCGAGCCTTGACACGTTTTTAAGTGTGGTCAAGAGCGACGGTGGCAGTGTTGAGCGCGTTGATATCTGGGGCCGGCGCCGGTTGGCCTATGAGATCAATAAGAAGACCGAGGGCATCTACGCGGTCATCAACCTGACTGCGACTCCGGCTTCGGTAGCCGAACTCGACCGCCAACTCAGCCTCAATGAAGCCGTGATGCGGACGAAGGTCATGCGCCCAGAAGACGTCAGAGAAGAAGTTAAGTAATGGCCGCCGGCGATATCACCGTGACGCTCATTGGTAACTTGACCAATGACCCGGAGCTCCGCTTCACCCCAAGTGGTGCAGCCGTTGCCTCATTCACCGTCGCCTCCAGCTCACGTGTCCTTGACAAGACCACCAACGAATGGAAAGACGGCGAGACCGTATTCATGCGTTGCAGTGTGTGGCGTCAGTACGCGGAGAATGTTGCCGAATCACTGACCAAGGGCACTCGCGTCATCGTCTCTGGTCGGTTGAAGCAGCGCTCATACGAGACCCGCGAGGGCGAAAAGCGCCAGGTGATGGAACTCGAAGTCGAAGACGTTGGCCCCGCTTTGCGTTACGCCACAGCTAAGGTAAATCGCGTCGCGCGTCAGGGCGGGGCACCGGGTGAGAACACCGGTGGCAACAGCGGCGGCGGTGCGCCGGCCGATGATCCGTGGGCGACCGGCGCTGCCGGTGGCGCAGCGTTCGACGAGCCCCCGTTCTAACCTTTCACCAACACTTGCTCACTTAATAAGAAAACCACATACAGACTCACTAAAGAAGGAGCCACCCGATCATGGGACGAGACAGAGAAAAAGACACGAAGCGGCGCCCAATGCGCGCGAGCGACAAGATTCCGTTGAAGAAGGTAACGCCACTGCTGAAGCCAGATGTAAAGGTTGTTGACTACAAGGACGTCAACTTGCTGCGCAAGTTCGTTTCTGATCGCGGCAAGATCCGCGCGCGTCGCGTCACTGGCCTGACAGTGCAGCAGCAGCGCGCGGTTGCAACCGCCGTCAAGAACGCTCGCGAAATGGCACTCCTGCCCTATATCCCAACTTCCCGATAGGTTGAATCATCATGAAACTAATCCTCACTGAAGAAGTCACGGGCCTTGGCGGCGCCGGTGATGTAGTCACCGTCAAGGATGGCTACGGCCGCAACTACCTGATGCCCCGTGGCTTGGCGATTGGGTGGACCAAGGGCGGCGAGAAACAGGTAACCCAGATCAAGCGCGCCCGCAAGGTTCGCGAGATCCGGGGCCTGGACCACGCCAATGAGGTCAAGGCGCAACTCGAGGCGCTGACGATTGTTCTAGCTTCGCGCGCGGGCGAGACGGGCCGGCTCTTCGGGTCCATCACGACCGCGGACGTGGTGGCTGCGGTCAAGAGCTCAAGTGGAGTCGTCCTCGAAAAGCGCAAGGTCGAGATCCCCAAGGCCATCAAGACCGTTGGCAAGCACAGCGCCCGGGTGCAATTGCACCCCGATGTCGTTGCGGTTGTCACACTCGATGTGGTTGTCGCCTGACGAACACCTGCGTAGCCCGTCCTGACAGGAGAAATAATGTCTTTCGCAACCGCGGTTCGTACTTGCTTTCAAAAGTACGGAACTTTTGACGGACGGGCAAAGCGGTCGGAGTTTTGGTGGTGGGCGCTGTTCCAGACCTTGGTTACGGGCGTCTTAGCCTTCATAGGTGTCGGATTCATAATTGGGGCGAGTGCCGGCAGCCCTGACGTTCAGGCGAATGGGCCACTGCTGGTCGTTGGCGTGATTTTCTACGTCATGGCGCTATTGGTGGGCCTAGCCATGCTGGTGCCGACCTACGCCGTGGGCTGCCGGCGCCTGCACGACCGCGGGCAATCGGGCTGGTTGCAATTACTTGTATTGGTGCCGTGCGGATCAATTGTGCTAATCGTCTTCTGGGTGCTTGGGGGTACCCCCGGTGACAACATTTATGGCCCTGAATCGGTGTAATTCCCACAAATCTTGGCCAAGGTAGGTAAGACTGTGGCAGTTCGCCCCGGAGGGGGGGCGTCTGCCAAAGGAGCCAAGCATGAGTTTCGGTCAAGCAATCTCGACCTGCTTCAGCAAGATAGGTGTTTTCTCGGGCCGTGCCAGCCGCTCAGAATTCTGGTATTTCTACCTATTCCTGTTATTGCTCGGCATCGTCATCAACATTATTGCCAGCCTGTTTAACCTAAATGGCGAAGGTGGGCTCTATGGCGTCTTCTCGTTCATCATCGGGATCATCTTCTTATTGGTTGAGCTATCGGTTGGTTGCCGCCGACTACATGACACCGGCAGGTCAGGCTGGCTGCAGCTGCTGTTAGTGATCCCATGCGTCGGAATCATCATCTTGATCATCTTCTGGGCGCAGCCGTCCAAGCCAGGTGACAACGCCTATGGCCCGCCCGCTGCCTGATTGCTCGGTGAAGAATTAGATTACAAAGCCTATTGGAGGAAGCATGAGTTTCGGTCAAGCAATCTCGACTTGTTTTAGGAAGTACGCCACCTTCAGTGGCCGCGCGAAGCGCTCAGAGTTCTGGTGGTTTTTTCTGTTCGTCTACGTAGTCGGCATAATCTTGTTAGTAATTGATGGGTTCACAGGCATCCAAATTGGCGCCCAGGAAGTCATGATTGGCAATAACCCGACGCAGCTCCCAGGTATTGGCGTGCTGGGCTTGATTTGGAGCCTGGCAACCTTGCTACCGGGGATTGGCGTGATGGTTCGCCGGGTACACGACTCCGGTAAGTCGGGGTGGCTGGTGCTGCTCGGCTACGTGTTGATGCTCGCCTGCGGTATCGGCATTATTTTGTTACTCGTTCTGGCTCTGCTTAAGAGCACACCCGGTGACAATAAGTACGGACCTGAACCTGCGTAATCAAGGTTGAATTTGAACGGGCCCGGTCACCTGACCGGGCCCGTTTTAAAATGAGGCGGGCGCCCAGGAAATGAAGGCAATGATTGAGCCGGGTCCGTGCCCTACGCGGGCGGCGCCGCCCGGCATCATTAACCGGCCCATGCTGCGCTCCCTGGCCCCCGTCAGGGCCGACCGCCAGATCAAGTACCCGATCAACGTGCAGCGGGAACAGCAACCAGGTGCGACATTCCCCATTGACTCCACGCTGGCTAGTGTCGGGACCACCAACGCGGCGACCGAGCAAATGTTGGTGCGTTGCTGGAATTCGTCCGGACGTGACCTTCGGATCAAACGGCTATTGTGTGGATAGGGCTGCAAGGCGGGCGTGGATCGCGGGGATGTGCGCCTCGCTCTCCGGCTTCATAACGGTACTGCGCATGATGCGTGCCGTGGCACCGTCGAGTTCGACCTCGTGGCCTCGCTTCACAAGATCGGCGCCCTTGACCGTGTAGGTCGCGAGGTGGATCTGCTCGGTTGGGTCGCAGTCAGCGGCCGCGTGGAAGAGCGCATTGCTCGCCGCGTCGATCTCCGACATGCGACCTCGGGTCGGGAAGTACGTGATGATGTCGAGTTCTGGCATTTGGTAGGCCGTCATGGCGCCCGACGACTCGAGCAGGCGATGCCACTCGAGGGCTCCACGGCGATTCGCCCGTAGCACCTGGCCCAGACCTGCCTGGGTGAGCGGGAGCACCTCGAGGGTGAGCCAGAGCGCGGCGGCGGCAGCGCCCGCTCGGCTGCACTCAAGAGAGATCTCTCCGAGGTGGAGGTCATCGGAACTGAAGTAGGTGTAGGGGGAGTCGTGGACATAGAAGCGCCCGACGCTCGGGTCGGAGAAAAGGACGGTGCCGCAGCCGTAAGGCTGGAGGCCATGCTTATGGGGATCGACGACGACGCTGTCGACGTCTGAGATCGCTGCATAGGGCGCACTGGCGACTCCGTCGGCGGTGTCGTCGGCGATGAGCGAGAAGAAGCCCCCGTAAGCGGTATCGACGTGGACGCGAGCGCCGTGAGATCTCGCGAGGCCAACGATCTGGGGCAAGGCATCGAGGGCTCCGAGGCCGGTTGTACCGAGCGTTGCCACGACAGTTCCGATGGTGCCAGAGGCGAGTTCTTGGTCCAGTACCTGCAGATCCATGCGTCCCATGGCATCGGTCGGGATCGCGACTCCTGCGACTCCGATCACCTGGCACATGCGGGAGTGGGTGTAGTGGGCATCGGCGCTATAGGCGATCTGCTTGCCCGGGTGTGACTCCCGAGCGATCCACAGGGCCTCTAGGTTGGCGATGGTGCCGCTGGAGGTGAGATGGCCGAGATGCTGTTTGAAGCCGAACATCGTCGCCATCTGGGCAACGACCTCTTTCTCCATCTGCGCAGTGGCCGGGCCGCCGTCGAGCGCGTGGTTGTTCGGGTTGATTAGCATTGCGGTCGCGTAGCCGAGGACGGCCGCCGGGTGCGGGGGCTTGAGCATCTGGCCGACATATCGCGGGTTGCCGAACGGATAGTTATCCCGGAGCCGCTCAGTTAGGCGATCAAGGGCGGCGCCGAGCGCGTCATCGGAGACGACGAGCGAGGGGTGCTGCTCGAAGGCGCCATAGGTGTCCTGCCAGGCACTGATCGCGGCGACGCCCTTGGGCAGCCACTGCTGCAAGTCGGTCATGATCTCCTCTCGGGCCAGTTGATCGGCTCCGGATCGGGCCCGTTCGTCCAAATAGTCGCGAGCCCTTAGTCTGGCAGGAGCGCGGGCGCATTGGAGAATTTCGGATGCGCCGGTTGTCCATGCGGTAGTTGGCCTGGGTCAGGCCCCCAAGGCATGCTCCGGGTCATTTCTCGCTCATCGTCACCCGGTGGTTGTTTGAGCCGCCACTATCCACCGCGAGACCTCTAAAGGTGTGGCGCCGTTCGGACAGTCTCCCACTTGTTGAAGAAACACCTTCAAGTGAATTGGAAATCAAGATACGCGCAGGGGTAACTCGGACACCAGCCCAGCCGCGGCGGCCTCGATCATGCGCAGCACCGTGACGAAATCCTCCATGGTGCCGTGGTACGGGTCCGGAACATCAAGGGCCGGATCAGGTTCAGTGATGCCGCGCAGGGCTGGGTCGAAGGCGCGCATCATTCGCAGTTCGACGTGGGCGCCACTTGTTTGGATGAGTGCGGCAACATCGGCATAGTTGCTGGTGTCCATTACCAGGGCCAAATCGATATTGGCAAACCAACTCGGGGTGATCTGTCGGGCGGTGTGGTCAAGTGCGTACCCGTACTCGTTCAAGGTGGTGATGGATTTGACGTTCGCCCCCTGGCCGATGTGCCAGTCGCCGGTGCCGGCGGAGTCAACGGCGACTTCGCCAGCTAGGCCGGCGGTAGCGATGCGATCGCGGAGCACGGCCTCCCCAATCGGAGAGCGGCAGATATTGCCCAGGCAGATGACCGTGATGCGGTAGGGGTTTGACACGGCTTGAGAGTACCCACTCGCTGAAAAATGTTCTATCCACAGGCTAGGGAAGGGGAAACCGTTGCGGTCATGAAGGCAGCCCCGGGAACTATTTTTGGTGTCCCCATGCTGTCCCCAAGGGTTTACCGGGTAGGAGCAGGCGGTCCCCAACCCCTCCACAGGGCGGTCCACAAGGAGGTTGGACACTGCCGGCGCGTCGCCCATAGGTTACGTCAGACCCACCTGTTAGAACAGGTTTTTAGGCCCTCCTATTGGAGCAGGTGGGCACGACGCAGCCGGCAGCCGGAAAGGAGAACTAGATGAGTGTCCTTGAGTTGCCCTTGCCGGTTGAGCCCCGCGGTCAAGACCGCACTCCACCCAATGATGTGGCCGCCGAGCAGTCAGTCTTGGGCGCAATGCTGCTCAGCAAGGACGCCATCGCCGACGTAGTCGAGACCGTCCGCGAAGTTGACTTCTATCGGCCAGCGCACCAGACGATCTACGGGGCAATTCTTGACCTGTACAGCAAAGGCGAACCCGCTGACGCGGTCACGATTGCCGCTGAGCTAACAAAGAACGGCGATATCGCGCGGGTCGGTGGCGCACCGTATCTACATACCCTGGTATCGCTGGTACCGACGGCAGCGAACGGCAATTACTACGCCCGGATCGTGCGCGAGCAGGCGATCTTGCGCCGGCTCGTCGAAGCCGGAACTCGAATCGTCAGCATGGGCTACACCGGCACCGGTGACGTCGACGAGATGGTGGACCGCGCCCAAGCCGAGGTCTATGACGTAACCGACCGGCGCCTGAGCGAGGACTACAGCCCACTGCGCGACATCATGAACGACGCATTGAGCGAGATCGAAGCGATCTCAAATCGCGGCGGCGAGATGATCGGAGTGCCAACGGGGTTTGTTGACCTGGATTCCTTGACCAATGGCCTGCATCCAGGCCAGCTGATCATCTTGGCGGCTCGGCCAGCACTTGGTAAATCAACTCTCGGCTTGGATATTTGCCGCAATGCGTCCATCAAACACGGTCTGAGCAGCGTCATGTTCTCCCTGGAAATGAGCCGCAACGAGATCGTCATGCGCCTCCTTTCAGCCGAAGCCCAGATCCCCCTGCACCACATGCGCTCTGGCACTATGAGTGAGAGTGACTGGGCGAGGTTGGCCAGCAAGATGGGCACGGTCAGTGAAGCCCCTTTGTTCATTGACGATTCACCGAACATGACCTTGATGGAGATCCGCGCTAAGTGCCGCCGTCTTAAGCAGCGCCATGATCTGCGCCTAGTGGTTGTCGACTATTTGCAGCTCATGACAAGTGGTAAGCGTGTCGAAAGCCGTCAGCAAGAAGTTTCGGAGTTCTCGCGCTCACTTAAACTTCTGGCCAAAGAACTTGAAGTACCAGTGATAGCAATCAGCCAGTTGAACCGTGGTGCTGAGCAGCGCCAAGATAAACGACCGATGCTCGCAGACCTCCGCGAATCGGGCTCCCTGGAGCAAGATGCGGACGTCGTTGTACTACTGCATCGTGAGGATGCCTACGAACGAGAATCACCACGTGCCGGTGAAGCCGACTTCATCATCGCCAAACACCGCAACGGCCCAACAGGCCTAGTCACTGTTGCATTCCAAGGTCACTACAGCCGCTTCGTGGATATGGCGCAAACATAGGGTTACCGCACTGTAATATCTGCTGGCATGGAACAAGAGTCACCAGAGAGTGCCCCAGAAGTAATAATGTTCGTGCGCCATGGTGAGAAACCAGGTGAAGGCACTGAGCCACATGGTGTTAACGAAGAGGGCAAGCATGACGGGCATTCACTTTCGGTATTGGGTTGGACCCGAGCCGGCGCGCTAGCTGGCTTTTTCGCCCATGCACCCTCGAAGGCTCATCCAAACGTCGTGAAGCCTGAACGGATTTTGGCAA
>BJGE01000014.1 GCA_014190275.1 Actinomycetes bacterium
TGTCTCCTGCAAAATACGCTCGAGGGCGGCATCAACCTGCTCGGGCTCGCGTACGTCGGCGACGATCGGGAGCACCCGGCCTGCGAGCGCCATGCCGGCCGTTTGCTCGAGGGTTTCAGCGGTGCGACCGAGGATGAAAACCTGTGCACCCAGCTCGGCAAGTTTGAGTGTTATCGCCCGGCCAATACCCGTGCCGCCGCCGGTAACCACTGCGATGCGGCCCGACAAGAGTTGCTCAGCCAAAGATTTCTCAGACACCAAATGCCACCGCATCAACGAGCACGTACATGGCCAACTCATCGGCCAGCTCGGTGTATTCGCCGGCACTGCCGATCGAAACTCCGCCGGGTGATCTACGCACCTGCACGAAGGCGCCCGGCAGCGCGCCAACGCGGCGCAAGCGAGTCATGGTTTGCGCGTCCACTTGGATTGGCTCACCGAATCTGCGCACTGTCACGCCGAGTAACTCAGGGCTTGATATCAGTGAGAGTGGTCGCACCTCGCCAACAATGACTTCGGTGATATCAAACTCCGGGCGCAACTCCTGCAGGCCGGGTATTGGGTTTCCATATGGTGAGACGTTCGGATTGCCGAGGATCTCTAGCATCCGCCGCTCGACCGCATCGCTCATTACGTGCTCCCAGCGGCACGCCTCCGCGTGGACATCCTCCCAGGGCATCCCGATTACTTCGACCAGCATGCATTCGGCGATTCGGTGCTTACGCATGACTCTGGTGGCCGCCTCGCGCCCCGCGGCGGTGAACTCCAAATGGTGATCGCCGTCGGCCACCATCACTAGGCCATCGCGCTGCATGCGAGCCACTGTCTCAGATACCGTGGGGCCGCTTTGCGCCAATCGTTCTCGAATGCGTGCCCGCATCGGCAACACACCTTCTTCTTCAAGTTCGAAAAGGGTGCGCAGGTACATCTCGGTGGTGTCGATGAGGTCGCTCACGGAAGCCAACCTACCCGAGTACCGAGGCGAGCAGCAGGGAGAGCGCGAAGCCCGCCACCACCAGCCCTCCCGTCCACTCCCGCTCAACTTGGTATGCGTCCGGGATCATGGTGTTCGCGATCATGGCTAGCAGCGCACCGGCGGCGAAAGTCTGCACGACGCCGGTGATGGTGCCATCGTCACTTGCCAACAGGGTGTAACCAAGTCCGGATGCGATCGCACTTGTCGCAACGACCGCGGCGTACATGAGCAAGACTTTCGCTAATTTCCACTTTTTGGTGCGAAGTCCGGCCGAGGCCGCCATGCCTTCTGGCAGATTAGATAGTGCGACGCCAGCCAGCAGTGTCGGGCTTACCGCGCCGGAAAGAACACTGATCCCCAGAACAAATGACTCCGGCACTCCGTCCAGCACGCTACCTAGAACAATGGCGAGCGGATTGCTGCCCGTGCCGCTACTTTCATCATCGTTCTTGCCGACCGCGTGGTCCTTGCTTCCGCGACTTTCCAAGATTTTCGTCCCGAACACGAAAACCGCAGCACCAGCGAAAAGCGATAAGGCCAGGAGCGGAAGGTTCAGGGCTAGCTGGGCATCGGCAACTAGGTCATAGGAGACGGAGCCGATTAACAGGCCACTACCGGCTGCCATCACTATCGCGGTAAGCCGTGGCGATGGTTTGAAGGCGTAAGCCAAGACGGCGCCCAAGATCAACGTCGCCGACGAGACCGCACCCCAAAACATCGCAGCTAGCACCGTGACACTGTGCCCTAAAGCGAAGGTGGGCACAACCCTTTAGGCTGGCGCGGTGCCCAGCATCATGTGGTTTCGCCGCGACCTACGGCTCCTTGACAACCCGGCCCTGCTGGCCGCGCTGGCTGCGGCGCGGGCCGATGCCTCAGCTGACGGCCGGGTCGTCCCGCTGTTCACCGTCGATCCGGTGCTTTGGGATGCCGCCGGCCCCGTTCGCCAGGCGTACCTGTCCCGATCCTTGGCCGCACTTGATAAGTCCTTGGGCGGCAATCTCCTGATCCGCCACGGGAACCCGATCGAAGGTGTGCCAGAGGTCGTTGCTGCCACGGGCGCCAGCAGCGTGCACATCGCCGCCGATTTTGGGCCCTATGGCCGCCAACGTGATTCAGCTGTTGAACTCGCACTCGGCACGGTGCCGCTGGTTCGAACCGGTTCGCCCTACGCAGTCGCGCCGGGCCGAGTCACCAAGGATGACGGCACCCCTTACCGCGTCTACACCCCATACTTTCGCGGCTGGATGCGGCATGGTTGGCCCAAGCCGGCCGCGGATGTGCCCCCCGACGCCAACTGGTGGCAGGCCATGGCGTGCCACGGCTTACCCGTGGCCCCAGACCTTGGGGCACTGGCCCTGCCGGAGGCCGGCGAGCAGGCCGCTTGGCAACGCTGGGAGCAATTTCGAACCGCCGGACTTTCGACCTATTCCGAACTCCGAAATCGGGCCGACCTCGCCGGCACCAGCGCCCTTGGCCACTACCTCAAATGGGGTGAGATCCACCCGCGCAGTCTGCTTGCTGAGTTATCAGATGACGATGAAGTCTTCCGCAAGGAATTGTGCTGGCGCGAGTTCTACGCCGATGTGCTGGCACAGAACCCGCAGACCGCACGCCTGTCCCTTGACTCCCGCTTTGATCAGGAAATGCGTTGGTCAGATAACGCTGACGACTCCTTCGAGGCTTGGGCAACGGGCAACACCGGTTACCCATTCGTTGACGCCGGCATGCGCCAACTGCGCACCGAAGGTTGGGTGCACAACCGGGTGCGCATGGTGGTTGCCAGTTTCCTGATCAAGGACCTGCACATCACCTGGCAGCGCGGCGCCGCCGAATTCATGTATTGGCTCCGCGATGGCGACCTGGCGAGTAACTCCCACGGGTGGCAGTGGACCGCCGGCTGCGGGACCGACGCTTCGCCGTTCTACCGGGTCTTCAATCCCGTCCTGCAAGGCCTGAAATTCGACCCGGACGGTGACTACGTGCGCCGCTACCTCCCTGAACTTGCCCACCTACCCGGCAAAGCCGCCCATGAGCCGTGGTTACGACCCGATGGCTATCAGGGCGGATATCCGGAGCGAATCGTGGACCACCACCTAGAGCGCGAAGTCGCCTTGGCCAACTACTCGGCGATCAAAAAGCCGACGGCCTAGCATTGGCCCATGCCCACTATCGCCGTGCTGTCCATGAAAGGCGGCGTGGGCAAGAGCACCATCATCTTGGGCCTGGCCAGCGTGGCGTGGGAGCGCGGCCAACAAGCCTTAATTGTCGACCTTGACCCACAGGCCAACGCCACCATGGGCCTTGATGTGCTGTCCCCCGTCTTCACAACAAACGACGTGCTGGCTGACGCCCGACCCGGGATCGCCGCCGATGCCGTTACCGGCACCGGATGGGCACCACATATCAAAGTCCTTGCAGCCGAGCGGGCCCTGGAGCACCGCAATGTCAATGAAGGGCGCCACTCAGCCCTTCGCCTGCGCACCGCCCTGGCCAGCCTGCCGCGGTCCTATGACCTAGTGGTGATCGATTGCCCACCCTCACTTGGTGAACTCACCCGCAATGCACTAAGTGCCGCTGACCTGGCCGTGGTGGTGACCGAGCCCGGTTATTTCGCATTGCATGGCGCCGCGCAAGCACTCGAGGCAGTCGAAGTCATTCGAGGCACCACCAACCCCGGCTTGCGCACGGCCGCCATCGTCATTAATCGCGCCCGGCCGCATCTTGCCGAGCAACAGGTGCGCATCACCGAACTTCGCGAGGCATATGGCGACCTGGTAAGCCCAAGTGTGCTGCCCGAACGCACCTCGGTACCCCAAGCGCAAGGCGCCGGTATCCCGATCCACGCTTGGCATTCACCCGGTGCCCGCGAGATCTCAGATCTTTTCGAGGATCTTTATGACGAAATCCTGCCAGGCCTGAAGATGGGATCACCATGAGTGAGCCGAGCGTTCCAACTCAACGATCAGCCCTGGTCAAAGCCGCCGATGCCGATCTGCATCCCACCACCCCCAAACTCGAGCCCCTCGATGACCTGAGTAGCAAGGCGGGTAGCGCCACCTCAGATGTGATGCGCGCACCCAAGAAAGAAAAGCTTGTCACCATCAAAGTTGACATCCCAAAGTCCGTGCGCAAGGCACTTAGCATCGAAGCTGAAAAGCGCGGCCTAAGCGTTAAGCAATTGATCAACGCCATCCTGCGAGATCGCACCCGGGGTTGACCCACGCCCTAGCTCAAGGGCGCGGTCACGGTATCGGGTGGCGCGCGTCATAACGCCAAAACGATGGCATCGCTCGACTCAAGCCCAAGGCGAGCACTACGCAGGCCACCCCGCCTGAGATAACGGCGAAGGCCTCCCCGGCAAGCGCCGCGACCGCACCGGCCTCGACATCACCAAGCCGCGGCCCGCCTGCCACCACCACCGTAAACACCCCCTGCAACCGCCCGCGATACTCATCCGGGGTGGCCGCCTGCAAGATCGTCGTGCGAAAGATCGCCGACACGTTGTCGGCCGCACCGGCGATGATTAGGAATAGCAGCGCCAACGGCAACCAACGCACGAGGCCAAATGCGGCAATCGCACTGCCCCACACGACGATCGAGATAACCACCCAGCGGCCCTGCGCGCGCACCAGGCCCAACCGACCGCTGAAAACACTAGATAGCAACGCGCCAACGGCCGGCGCTGCAGCCAAGAAACCCAAGACGGTAGCGACCTCGCGCATCGATCCGCCGTACCACAAGGCGGCAATCGCCGGAAATAGCGCGCGCGGCATCCCAAAAACCATCGCGATGATGTCCTCATAGAACGACATCTGCAGATTGCGCTTGCCCTTGAGGAAGACGAAGCCCTCCTTGACCGCGCCCCAACCGGCACGCGGGCGCTCATCACCGGCAATCAGGATCGGTGGCAGGCTCGGCAATCGCCACATGGCCCAAACCACAATTGCGAATGCGGCTACGTCGATGACATAGGCAGCGGTAACGGTGCCAAATGCGGCGATCACAATGCCACCGATCAGTGGCCCGATCGTGAATCCGATATTCCAAGTGATCATGCTGAGCGCATTGGCCGCCGGCAACAGCTGCGTTGGCACCAACCGCGGCACAATCGCCTGCCGCGCCGGATTACCCACCGCGAAGAACGCCGACTGAACAGCGACTACCAAGAAGAGAATCCCCACGGAGTTGATTGAGAGCGCGGACTGAAGCAGGAACAAGATTGAGCAGCCCCCTAGCCCGAGCGCACTGATGAGCCCAACCAGGCGCCGGTCAAAAGCGTCAGACAAAGTACCGCCGTACAAGCCGAACCCAATTAGCGGGATTAATTGAAAGAGCCCGACCAAGCCCACCATGAAACTGGATTTGGTTAGGTCATAAACCTGCAGGCCCACCGCCACCGAAGTCATCTGCTGTCCGACATTGCTGACGCCGAGCCCGATAAACAGCCGTCGATACGGGGCGCTGACCCGAAGTGGTGTTAGGTCAGCAAAAATTCGAGCCACAGCGACAACCTATGCCCAACGTCGGTACTTGACTTGAAATGGGTTATCGCGCTAACCACTTAAGGATTACGGCGATAGCCGCTCTAAGGTCCAGGCACTTGGGTCATCCAAAGCCGCTTGGGCACTGCGCGCCGTGAAGCGCAGTCGGTCATGTAGTCGCGAGATGCGCCCCTGCCAAAACTCGATGGTCACCGGCCGAATCAGCCACCCACCCCAAAAATCGGGCAGCGGCACGTCAGTGTCGGCGTACTCGTCCACCAATTCATGGAAGCGCATGTCTAGTATCGAGCGATCCTCGATAACTTCTGACTGCCTGCTGACCCAAGCCCCAAGTTGCGAATCGCGGGGGCGGGAGGCAAAGTACGCCGCCACCTCATCGCGCGCCACGAGTTCGGCGCGTCCGACAATCACCACCTGTCGGTGCATCGAGAACCACGGGAACGTCACCGACGCTTGGGGGTTCGCGCGCAGTTCACGGCTCTTACGAGATGCGAGGTTGGTATAGAAAGTAAAGCCGCGGGCATCAGCGCCTTTGAGCAGCACCGTCCGGGTGCTCGGGGCTCCGGCGGCATCGGCCGTGGCCAGCACCATCGCATTGGGTTCGACTACGCCTGCGGCTACCGCCCCCCCGAACCAGGCCGAAAATGCAGCCAGCGGTTCACCCCCTAGGTCAGCGGGGGCTAGGGCACCGGCGTCATAGGACACCCTAAAGTCGGCTATCTGCTGTTCCACCCCCTGATCTCACCACGGGTTCATGGATCAGCGCCACCCGGCGGCGACTTCACCCCGCAATAAGTGTTGGATAGTGCCTAATCCCGTTCACTCCAAGGAGGAGTTGTGTCAGAGTTCGTGCCCGGACTCGAGGGCGTCATCGCCTTCGAGACCCAAATCGCCGAGCCCGACCGCGATGGCGGGGCCCTGCGCTACCGCGGGGTCGATATCGAAGATCTGGTCGGCCGGGTGTCATTCGGTAACGTCTGGGGCCTGCTCGTCGACAATGAATTCAATCCCGGCCTACCACCGGCGGAGCCGTTTCCGATCCCGATCCACTCCGGTGATGTCCGGGTCGATGTGCAGTCGGCGATCGCGATGCTAGCTCCCGCCTGGGGCCTGCACCAACTACTTGATATTACCGACGACACCGCGCGCGAGAACCTAGCCCATGTTTCCGTCATGGCCTTGTCGTTCGTCGCGCAGGCCGCGCGCGGGCTGGGCCTACCCATGGTGTCGCAGGCTCGGATCGACGAGGCCTCGACTATCACCGAGCGGTTCATGCTGCGGTGGCGCGGTGAGCCAGACCCTAAGCACATTCAGGCTATTGATGCCTACTTCGTGTCAGCCGCCGAGCACGGCATGAATGCGTCCACGTTCACCAGCAGGGTTATCGCCTCCACCGGAGCCGATGTTGCCGCAGCAATCTCCGGTGCCATCGGCGCCATCAGCGGACCACTGCATGGCGGTGCACCTGCCCGAGTCCTCGGGATGCTCGAGGAAGTCGAGCGCACCGGCGACGCCGACGCATATGTGCGCTCCGTACTAGATAGCAATCAACGCCTGATGGGCTTCGGGCACCGTGTCTACCGCGCCGAAGACCCCCGGGCCCGGGTGCTGCGCCGCACCGCACGTGACTTAGGCGCACCACGCTACGAGGTCGCAGCCGCGTTGGAGCAGGCCGCACTTAGTGAGCTTCGCGCCCGGCGCCCCGACCGCGTCCTGGAAACCAATGTGGAGTTCTGGGCCGCGGTCGTGCTCGATTTTGCCGAAGTCCCGGCGCCGCTGTTCACCTCGATGTTCACCTGCGCCCGGCTCGCCGGCTGGAGCGCCCACATCTTGGAGCAGAAGAAGACCGGCCGGCTGATTCGTCCGTCCGCGCGCTATTTCGGTCCGGCGCCCAGGAAACCAGAGGCGGTGCCCGGCTGGGATCCGGTAATGGTCGCCCCCACCGGCTACACCCCAACCCCAGGAGCAAACAGTTGAACGAGATTCGCATCCCCGCTGAGTTACTCCCCACCGACGGACGCTTCGGGGCTGGTCCATCTAAAGTGCGCGAGGAGCAGGTCACCGCGTTGACGCAGGTCTGGCGGACCTATCTGGGCACCTCGCACCGGCAAAAGACCGTCAAGTCAGAGGTCGGCCGGCTTCGCGCCGGTCTCACTTCGCTATTCGCCCTCCCCGCCGGCTATGAAGTGGTGCTCGGTAACGGTGGCTCGACCGCGTTTTGGGATATCGCGGCATTCGCCCTGATCAAGGACCGCGCCCAGTTCCTTACTTTCGGTGAGTTCGGCGCCAAGTTCGCCGACGGGGTGCAAAAAACCCCATACCTCGGCGAGCCGACCATCATCAGCACCGCACCCGGTGATGCGCCGGCATTTGTGGCCGAAGCCGGCATCGATGCCTACTGCTCACCACATAATGAAACCTCAACCGGTGTCGCGATCCCACCGCTTCGCCCGATCGGCGCCGATGCTGACTCGATCGTCATCATTGATGCCACTTCGGGTGCTGGTGGCCTACCCGTTGACACTGCGCAGTTCGACACCTACTACTTCGCTCCGCAGAAGAGTTTTGGCTCGGACGGTGGGCTGTGGTTTGCGCTGATGTCGCCAGCGGCAATCGAGCGCGCCGCGAGTATCGCGGCAAGTGGCAGGTGGATCCCGCCCTTCTTGGACCTGCAGACGGCAATAGATAATTCGCGACTTGATCAGACCTATAACACGCCGGCCTTGGCAACCATCTTCTTGATGGCCGAGCAGGTTGACTGGTTCAATGCCAAAGGCGGCCTGGGTTGGTGCACCGCACGCACCGCTGAATCATCCGGAGTGCTATACGACTGGGCCGAGGCGAACCCCATCGCCGCCCCCTTTGTCAATGACCCAGCGAAACGATCAGCCGTAGTTGTGACCATCGATTTTGACGATTCCATCGACGCTACGCTCATCACCAAAGCACTTCGGGCAAACGGCATCGTCGACACCGAGCCGTACCGCAAGCTTGGTCGCAATCAACTTCGAATTGCCGTCTTCCCATCGGTTGAACCCGATGATGTGCGCGCCCTCACCCGCTGCATTGATTACGTAATCAGCCAGCTTTCGTGAGCTTAGCTGTCGCGACAACCCATACCCCGGTACGCGATCGGGTTACCTGGATCTCCTATGTGCAGATCTCCTTCTTCGCTTGGTTCATGTACAGCTTCGGTGCTACCCAAGCCCTGCTCCGCGATGAGCAGGGCACCGGATTAGTTCTCGCATCACTGCACGGCACCTTCCTATCTATCGGCGGCCTCCTCGCCGCGGTCATCGTCGCCAAGCTCATGCTGCGCTATGGGCGCGGGCGCATCCTGCGCCTTGGCTCACTCGGCACAATTCTTGGGGCTTTGGTCTTGACCTGGCCCGGGGTGAGTATCGGCATGACCTTCCTCGGGGTCTTCCTCGCCGGCTTCTTCGGCACTTTCATCGTGGCCACCGTCAATGCTTTCCTACTCGATCACGAGGGTCCAGCTGGCCCAGCCGCCCTAACCGAGGCGAATGCACTGGCCTGCTTCACCGGCCTCCTCGGGCCCTTGGTGGTCGGCATCGGTGCGGCGACTTTCCTCGGCTGGCGCGCTGGCATGTACGTAGTCATCATCGCTTTGGTCGCGGTGGAGATCTGGCGCGGGCGCAACACTTTTGCATTTGGTGAACCGCCGGAGGTAGTAGCCAAGGTGGAACACGGCAAGATTCCGAGGGCTTTTTGGTGGGCTTGGGCGTTACTCGTCTGCGTTATCGGCGCTGAGTTCTCCATAATTTTTTGGGGCGCAGATCTGCTGCGCGAAAGATGCGGCTTCGGGCCCTCCGCTGCTGCGGCATCACTTGCCTCGGTTGTCGGCGGGATGTTCATTGGCCGAGCTTTCGGCTCTCGCTTGGCGCGGGCCTTCAACACCGAGTCGATACTGCGAGTTGCCATGACCTGTGCCCTCGTGTCCTTCGCAATCGCCTGGGCCTTTACCTGGTGGCCCGTGGTCATTCTCGGGTTATTCCTAACCGGATTAAGTATCTCCGTGCACTGGCCACTTAGTGTGGCGCGGGCGGTGGTGGCCTCCGATGGTCTCACCGACCGGGCGGCTGGTCTGGCATCTGTCGCGGCGAGCATTGCTTCCGGCATTGCGCCATTTGCGCTCGGCGCGCTGTCGCAGAGCATCGGGTTTCATCTAGCGTTCTTGCTTATGCCCGTTTTCTTGATCTCCGGTTTAGCCATACTGCTCATTAAACCTGTCCGCGAGATACCGGTGACCAATTAGGTCAAGGAATGTTCACCGTCAGCAGCCGGTCATCGCGTTCGCTCGCTATGAGCAGGGCTCGACTATCAGAAGTCCAGGTAATCGCCTCGCCTTGAAACTGATACGGCAACGCAATGCGGGCTACTTCACGGCCCGGCGGAAGACCCGAATACACCACCGCGTTGACGTAATCGCGCAAAACGTATTTTGTGCCGTCCGGTGAGATGGCCCCATCGGTTATCAGGCCACCCTCGATCTGCAGTTCCCTCGCAATGTTCAAGGCGTTTTGCCGTAGTGGATACGGCAGCGAATACAGCGACCCGTGTGCGAGTTGCTTGGTGACCACCCAAAGCCGCGGACCGGACGGATCCGCGAGCAGCGCCTCAGCATTATGGGGTCGGTCGCCGTAGGTGAATCGGTAAGCCTTGGCGGGCACGGTTTGCGAGGCCAACCTCGCCGGCTCACGGATTCGCAGGACTTCAACATACGGCCAGCTGTCTCGGTTATCGCCGATGTCGCCGAGCCAGATCACCGGCCGGCCACGCCTGTCGCTGCCCACCGCAATAGCTTCGAAGTCGCGGGCTTTCGCGCCGGAGATTTTGATGGTGGCGCGGGTAATACAGGTCTTGGAATCGACCGCGTAGATAACCGGGCCACCGGATGAGTCATTGTGCAGCCAAATGGTGTGTGGGTGCTGGATTGAGGTAGCCAGTCCGCTTATTTCGGTAAACCTTACGTCCTTGAAAGTGCAGACCACCGTGGTTTGGGCGGTCGCCGCCGGCGCCCAGACAACCGTGAGGGCCGCAATCCAAAAACAGATTACGGCCCGCACGCTGGTCTTCACAGCCTTGCCGGTCCCGTAGTTGCCCATCATCTTCTAATCAGGGCGGCGATCACCACAACGGCCACCGTGGAGCATAGGACCACGAGCGTGATGATGCGTCGCGTTCGTGGGTCCATGCACCCAGCCTACGACCCCCTAGCCCAGACCAAGTACCCCCTGAATTGGATCAATCGCAAAGTAGATGACGAACGCGATCGACACCACCCACATCAGCCAGTTGATGCTCTTGGCCTTGCCAACTGCAATCTGGATGATGACCCAGGTCACGAAACCCGCACCAATCCCGTTGGTTATGGAGTAGGTAAATGGCATCAACGCGATGGTCAAAAAGGCCGGGATCCCGATTTCATAATTCATAAAATCGATATGGCGAATCTGGGTCATCATCAAGAAGCCGACAACTATCAAGGCCGGAGTAGCCGCCTCGTAGGGGATGACGGTGACAAGTGGCGAGATGAACATCGCGACCAAGAACAGTAAACCGGTGATGATCGAGGCGATACCGGTGCGCGCACCTTCGCCGATACCCGATGCTGACTCGATATACGAGGTATTACTCGATACCGAGGCAGCTCCACCAGCAACGGCTGCGATGGAGTCCACCACCAAGATGCTCTCGAAGTGCGGGATGTCACCCTTCTCATCAAGTAGTTCAGCCTCACCCGCGAGACCAAATGCGGTGCCCATGGTGTCAAAGAAGTCACTGAGCATCAGCGAGAAGATCGCGAGTAGTGCGGCGATAACCCCGATGACCTGGAAACTGCCGAAGAGATTGAACTGACCGAGGAGCCCAAGGTCCGGGGTGGCCACGAACTGATCTGGCACCCTCGGCACATTCAAGCCCCAGCCGACGGGGTTGACGGCGCCATCTGCACCGAACTTCGGGCCCACCTTGGCAACTGATTCGATAATGATCGCGACCACGGCCGTCCCCAAAATACCAATTAGGATCGCGCCGCGAACTTTCTTGACCACCAAAATGATCGTCAGGATAAGGCCGAAGCAGAAGGTGAAGATCGGCCAGCCGGCCAGCGCACCGGCCGGGCCGAAGGTCACCAGAACCGGGCCTGGGCGTACCAAGCCGGAGTCGACCAGCCCGATGATGGTGATGAATAGGCCGATACCGACACCGATGGCGTACTTGAGCTGCTCGGGCACCGCGTGGAATACCGCAGATCTAAATCCGGTGAGCACCAATAGCAAGATGAGCACACCTTCGAGGACTACCAAGCCCATCGCATCGGCCCAGGTCATCTGCGGGGCCAAAGTGAACGCCACGAAACCGTTAAGGCCTAGGCCCGCCGCAACCGCGATCGGGAACCGGCCGAATACTCCCATCAAGATCGTCATCAACCCGGCGACCAAGGCCGTGGCAGCTGTAACCATGGTGATGGCCTTGACCACATCGGTAGTGCCGCCGATGAAGTTGCCATTCATGTCTTTGGCGGTACCGATGATCAACGGGTTCAAGACCACGATGTAGGCCATGGTGAAGAAGGTGACGAAGCCACCTCGAATTTCACGTCCGTATGTTGAACCGCGCTCACTTAGCGAAAACCAGCGATCCATGCTGCTATTTGGCGCTGGTGGGGCAGAAACGGCCATTATTCCTCCGGTCTACGATGTCCAACGGGGCACTGGTGATGTCCCGGGGTAGCCGGCCAAGGGGAAACTGACGCAGCAGCAGCCCGACGTTCCGCGAGGATAGTACCGTAGGAGTCATGGTTAATTCAGGTGATGATGACGCAGCGTTAACAGTAAGTTCGCCACCTGCGCAACATCAGGACAATGCGATAATTCCTGTCACAATAGGCACAGGAGTTTGGCTAATCGTCGGTCTCGCCTTGGCTCTCTTCCACACCCAACTCGGTATCGAAATTTGGTGGGTCGGTGTCGCTGGCGTCGGCTTCATCTGCGGTGTCGGCGGAATCATCTATCTCCAGTACCGCGCCCGTCGCGAGCAGCGTCTCATCAGAAATACCAGCGCCGGTTGAATCACCCGGTGACTCGATTAGCACCCCAGAGTCAATCTCAGGTGAATCCGGTTCCGTTAGATCAAGGTGATCCCAGCCAACTTCATCGGTGGCGTTCTCGGCCGGTGGCGCACCGGGGTCGAGTACCACCTCAGAGTGCCCACCGCAGCCGTAATCCATTGCCACCACATGCCCATCGGTCGGGGCGATCAAGTTGGCGCAGACCCCGAACATTTGACCCAGTGGTCCACCGATCGGCAGCAAGAACCCGCAGGTGCTGCAGTTATTCGTTGCCGACCTAGCCATCGCCGCCGCCGGACCCACGTCACCTTCGTACCAACGCTCGGCGGCCTCATCGCGGCCCACCACCGATAGCACCCGCACCCGGCCCAGCCCAAGTTCCCAGAACCCGGTAAGTGGGCTGGCCGAGGCGGCCGTCTCCAGATCGTCTTCACCGGTAAGCCCGGCTACCAGCCGTAAATCGTCGGGCGGAGTGACAAGCACATCGCCGACCCGTAGATCACCGGGCAACACCCGCTCACTCCAGGGCACCCAAGCCGGGGGGACCAACGCGGTTGCGCCCGGTAGCAAAACCACATCGCACACGGTGACTTCGGTTTGCTCAGGGGCCCGCGCCACCGTGACAGCCCAGTGCCAGCCAACGTAGCCAGGGTGCAGGCAGGTGAACAGATGGGTGGCTAGGCGCTCGTCTTCCATCGCCATCCCCAGGTGCGCACCGACATACTCGGCTTCGGCCTCGGCGGCGGCGGCGGCGCGCGCCAACTCGGTGGCCGCAGCCAAATCCTGATCTTCAAGCACCTTTTGCATAACCCGATTGTGGCCCACCGGCACCCGCCCGAGCCAACCGCCCTATGCCCATGCCGCCGGGTTGCTGAATTCGGCCCGTCGACCGACTTTGCTGGGTGCTCGCGTTTTCGTCTTGAAATCCGGGCTTTTTGGCTTTTTCACGACAAAAACGCGCGCACCGACGAAAATTGGGCGATCGCCGAGTTTGCCCCGGCCTAATTGGCTGACCGATTAGATATCTAGGTCGTCAGCGACCGCGCGGAGCACCGCGGCGATTTTCTGCGCTGCGGCGTCCGGCGGGAATTTACCTCGCTGCAGTTGATTCGATACCCCGTCGAGCAACTTGATGAGATCCTCGACAATCCCGGCCAGATCGCCGGCGTCCTTCCGTGAACCCTTAACCACCGACGGTGGTGGCCCGATGATCGAGACGGTCAGGGCCTGCTTGCCGCGCTTGCCGTCGACAATGCCGAAGTCCACCTTGGTGCCTGGCTTGAGCGAGGGCACCCCGGCGGGCAGGGTTGACACATGGACGAAGACATCCTCGCCTTCATCTGAATTGATGAAGCCAAAGCCCTTCTCCGCGTCGTACCACTTGACGATTCCCGTTGGCATGAGTGAAGGCTACCGACCCACCCTTAGGGTGGTGCAGGTGAGTCCACGCAGCTTGGCCGATGCCCTCCGGCAGCGCGATGACTCAGCCCTCGCCGCCCTGTTGCACCGGCGCCCCGATCTGCTGCATCCGATCCCCTCCGATATCACCAATCTGGCGGCCCGATCCACCACCGGTCCCAGCGTTTCCCGCTGTCTTGACACCCTCGATGCCTTAACCCTCTTCGTCTTAGCGGTGGTTGCGAGGCAGTCGGTCGAGCTGCCCGCACTGCCCAAGGAAGTCATCCGCAGCGTTATCGAGGACTTGGATGACTCGGCCCGCGACCTCGCCGAGAGGGCCCTGCAAGACCTGGTTGAACTGGCCCTGGTTTGGGGTACCGATGATGAGATTCGCGCCATCCATGCGGTGCGCGAGCACATCTTGGGCGCAACCGCACCAACTTGGCCGCCGCCGCAGTTGCCGACCACCACCGAAAGTGCCAATACCGCGATCAGTGACGAGCAGGCCGGGGTGCACGCCCGCGAGGCGATTGCGCAGGTACGCGACCTACTTGATGCCTGGGCCGTCGACCCACCGAGTGTCTTACGAGCGGGTGGTCTAGCCGTGCGGGATTTTGCCGCCGCCGCACGTGACCTAAACACAGATGCACCAACGGCCGCACTCTGGATCGAGATCGCACACGCGGCCGGGTTACTCGATGATGACGGCGAAGAACGCCCATCGTGGGTGCCAACAGATCGGTTTGACACTTGGCTGGGCAAACCAGCGGCCGAGCAATGGGTGGCCCTGGCTCAAGCGTGGCTCACCTCGCCGCGCCTTTCGAGTCTGGCTAATGACAAGTCGACCTTGCTAGCTACCGACTCCGAGCGCAGGGCGGTTGTCACCCTACGCGCCCAGGCACTCAAACTGCTGGCGTCAACCACCGACCCGGTCGAGCCCACCGCCTTGATCGAGGTGCTCAATTACGCGCAACCGCGACGAAGTGGTGCTCTGCAAGCCCAGGTGGTGCACGCGACTTATCGCGAAGCCACCTTGCTTGGATTGATGGGAGCAAATGCATTGACCAGCCCGGGGCGTGCCCTGATTGGGGCCGCACCGACAAGCAGCACTGCCGCTGGTGCCGATGCAATCGGTGCACTGATGCCACTCGAGATTGATCATGTGCTCATTCAAGCGGATCTCACCATGATCGCCCCCGGCCCGGTAGCCCCGGAACTGGCGCGCAAATTGCGGTTGCTCGCCGATGTTGAATCCCGCGGCCATGCCACCGTCTATCGACTTTCTGAGCAATCCCTTCGGCGCGCATTCGATGCCGGGTGGGACGCCGCGAAAGTGCACCAGGTGCTAAATAGCGCTTCGACAACCGGGCTGCCGCAGCCCCTTAGTTACCTGATCGACGATTTAGCCCGTCGCCACGGCGCCATCCGGGTTGGTGCCGCCTCGGCATATCTAAGGTGCGATAACGAGGGCACGATTCAAGCAATCCTCGGCGATCGCCGACTACGCGGCCTTCAACTTTCACAGACCGCGCCCAATATCTTGATCAGCCAGGCCACCCCGCATGAGTTCATGGCAGCACTGCGCGATGCTGGCTACGCGCCGGCTGCCGAAACTCCCGATGGCGCGGTGGTGGTGTTGCGCCCGGATGAACGCCGAGTGCGCTCAAAGTTGGCGCGCAAGGTCACTTCGGGTCGCCGCGATAGCGATGCACTGATCGCCAGTGTGGTCAAGGGTTTGCGCTCAGGTGACCGCGCAGCACGTACACCCCGCGGTGAGATGGTGGTCGGGCCCGCCGGCACGAACGAGGTCCCGCGCACGAGCAGTGCCGCAACCCTTGCCGCCCTTAAGGTTGCGATCGCCGAGACCACCCCGGTCTGGATTGGCTACGCCGACGCCGATGGCACCACCACCGAGCAGATCATCGACCCGATCCGCATGGGTGGTGGATCGGTCACCGCATTTGACCACCGCACCGAGCAGGTCCGAACTTTCTCTATTTCGCGAATCAGCGGGGTCGCGCCCCTTGCTACCTGACTCGGAGATCTCTGGTCCAGATTCGAAAATCTGCCAGTAACTCTGGGATCGGCTCCACCCCGATCCCCGGGCCCGCCGGCACCGGCAGCCGGCCGTTTTGGAGCACGAATGGCTCGGTGATGTCGACCGCGTAGTACCGGTTGGACGCACTGGTGTCACCCGGCAGGGTGAAGTTCGGCAGGGCGGCGAGCGCTAGGTTCGCGGCCCGGCCGATCCCGGTCTCGAGCATGCCCCCGCACCACACCGGTGAGTTGCGCTCTTGGCACATGTCGTGGATATCGCGGGCGGTTAGGTAGCTGCCAACGCGGCCCGGTTTGATGTTGATGATGGTCGCCGATCCAAATTCCAGCGCCGCCTCCGCCGAGGCCACCGACAAAATGGACTCGTCCATGCAAATCGGTGTCGAGCAACTATCGGCAAGCATCCGGTGCCCGAGCCAGTCTTCTTCCGGCAGCGGCTGCTCGATGAGCAATAGACCGAACTCGTCAAGTTTCGCCAAATGGGCCGCATCAGCACGCGCATAGGCCTGGTTCGCGTCGACCTGCAGTGGCATTTCGGGCCACTGCGCACGTACCGCAGCAACCGGCTCCAGATCCCAGCCCGGTTCGATCTTCAACTTGATCCGGCGGTAGCCGGCATCCACGTAGACGCCGACTTCATCCAACAACTCACGCAAAGTCTCAGTCGTTGGGATGCCAACACTTACTCCGCAGTCAACTTCGGTTCGGGTCGATCCCAGGAAGCTCGCCATTGATTGATTTCGCTCCCGCAACCAGACATCGAGCATCGAAGTCGCGATCGCGGTCTTAGCCATCGGATGACCGCGGATCACGTCAAGTGCCGCCCGTACTTCCTCGGGCTCTGCGGCCATTGTCGTTTCGCGTAATGCCGGGATCAGGTGATCGGTCATTACGCCGATGACCCCTGCGGTGTATTCCGAGCTGTACCCGGGCCAGGAGGAGGCAGCGCATTCGGCCCAGCCGCTGGTGCCGCTGCTTGAGATCGCCTCGACAATCAAGACCTCGCGTACCGTGTCAGTGCCAAAGCTCGTGCGGAACGGGCGAACTAACGGCATCTTCACCAGATGCAGGCGAAACAACTCAATGCTCATACGCGCTCCCGATACAGGACGTAATTGCCGGCCAATTCAACCCCGATAATGCAATAGCCTTCGGCCAACGCAGTGGTCAAAGTCTCGCGAAGGCAGAGCCGCCATCGCCGTGCCGCCTCCGGATCAACTCCCCGCAATTCGACAATATCCTGCGGGATCTCTACCACGCGGATATCTCGTCCCGCCTCAATTAGCATCGCGGCGTCCAGCGGTAGCAGTCGACCCGCGACCGCGTCAGCAACCTTGGCCGATGACAGGTGCCACCACGCGAATACCCGGTCGGTGGGATCACCAACATTGATAGCGTCTGGCATCTGCCCGTAGAAATCGATTTCATATCCTTTGACATCAACGCCGAGTTTGAGAATGTTCAAGACGGCATTGCGCCTAACGAGCGGGTCGAAAGTCCACGAGATCGTTTCGATTCCACGTTCTAGTGCCCACATTCTTTGATGTAGTTTCAACGCCGTACCAATATGGCGGTTGCGATGGCTTTCGAGCACCGCCGCCATATGCGAATGCAGGTGCACCTGCCACCCATCGTCTAGGTGTCGGCCGATTACCGCTAGGGCCGCCCCCACTGGTTCACCACCTTTATATACAGCGGCGCAGTACCCACCGGCGTGGATCAACGCGGTCAGCAGATTCTGCTGGACCTGCGTGCCCTCACCGGGCCAGACCGTATCGAAAATTCGCCGCGCGGTAGCCAAGTCAGTAGGGTCTACTACTGGACGGACTTCCACGCCTGCGCGCTCCTGCGCGCGCCGGAGATCGGCCGCCGGACTGTCCGCCAAAGTCACACATACCACCGTACCGAAAGGAGCAGCGTGCCCCAGGGCCTGGCATCGGCAACGGCACTACTGCCCCGCATGATCGAAGCGGTGCAACTCCTAGTCAACACCGAATCACCAACCCACGACCTCGCTGCCTGCGCGGGCATTGCGGAAATCGCCGCTGAACTCACAGGTGATTGGCTCCAGAGCCCTGCCCGCATCGAAGTCCATGATGGCTGCCCGGTTGTGCGCTGGGGCCCCGACCACCCAAGGGTCCTGCTGCTTGGTCATCTCGACACCGTGTGGCCCGTTGGCACGTTAACTCGCCTACCTGCGCAACTAAGTGATGACCAGCAAACGGGCCCGGGTGTCTTTGACATGAAAGCTGGCATCGTGCAGGCCTTGTCCGCGGTTGCCTTGCTTATCGCTGACGGCACCGACGTCTCAGCCGTCGGCCTGCTGCTGACCACCGATGAGGAGACGGGGTCGCGGGCATCGCGCGGAGTGATCGCAGCAGCCAGCACCAACGCAAAAGCGGTTCTGGTGTTTGAGCCATCCGCAGGTGGCGCCCTTAAGACCGAGCGCAAGGGCACCTCTTGGTACCGAATCAAGTTCCACGGGCGAGCCGCCCACGCCGGCCTTGACCCCGAACGAGGGGTTAATGCCACCGTTGAAGCCGCCGCATTCGTCATGGCAACCCAAGCTTGGGGTGATCAAGTGGCCGGCACCACCGTTACGCCAACCCTGCTGCACTCCGGCACCACGGCAAATACCGTGCCGGTCTTAGCGGAGTTAACCCTTGACGTCCGGGCGTGGTCTGCTGCCGAGCAGCAACGAGTCGATGCATTTGTTAGAGCGTGGCGGGTAAGCCACCTCGAGGCGCGCATCGAGATCGACGGTGGGATTGACCGACCACCCCTTGAGTTGTCTGCATCCGCTGGCCTATTTGCACTAGCGAAAGAAGTGGCACAAGATCTCGGTCTGCCCGAACTGAAGTCATGCGCGGTCGGTGGCGCCAGCGATGGCAACCTCACCGCCGCCGCAGGCGTCGCCACCCTTGATGGCCTCGGCGCAGTCGGCGATGGCGCCCACGCGGATCATGAATGGGCTTCGGCCCTCGCCATGGTCGAGCGGGCTGCCTTAACGGCCGGAATTATTAAAGCCACACTTGATGGAGAGGTAAATGACTGAAGGCCCCTTGATCGTGCAAAGCGACAAAACCCTCCTGCTCGAGGTTGACAATCCACAAGGCCAAGAGTGCCGACGCGCGATCGCACCATTTGCCGAGTTGGAGCGCGCCCCCGAGCACATTCACACCTACCGTCTTACCCCCCTTGGGCTTTGGAACGCACGCGCCGCCGGGCACGATGCCGAGCAGGTTGTTGACACCCTCATCCGCTACTCGAAGTATCCGGTGCCGCACGCTCTCCTTGTTGACGTTGCCGAGACGATGTCACGTTATGGGCGCCTGCAGATCAATAACCATCCGGTGCACGGCCTGGTGCTGCAGGCCCTTGATGAAGCGGTGCTGGAAGAAGTCCTGCGGAGTAAGAAGGTAGCGCCACTGCTCGGTGCGCGCGTTGACCAGACCACCGTCATCGTGCATCCAAGTGAGCGCGGACACCTGAAGCAAGCACTTATCAAACTCGGTTGGCCGGCTGAGGATGTCGCAGGCTACGTCGATGGCGAACGGCATGCAATCGGCCTCATTACCAAGGACTGGCAACCCCGCCCTTACCAGCAAGAGGCCGCCGAAGGCTTCTGGCATGGTGGCTCAGGGGTTGTTGTGCTGCCGTGTGGTGCCGGCAAGACCATCGTTGGCGCACTGGCCATGACCCTGGCCCAGGCCACCACCTTGATTCTCGTCACGAACACCGTCGCTGCCCGGCAGTGGCGTGATGAATTACTCAAGCGCACCACCCTCACCGCTGATGAGATCGGCGAATACTCCGGTGCGAAGAAAGAGATCCGCCCGGTGACTATTGCGACCTACCAGGTCATGACCACTAAGCGCCAAGGCATCTACCCGCACCTCGATGTTTTCGACTCACGCGACTGGGGCTTGATCATCTATGACGAGGTGCATCTCCTGCCCGCGCCTATCTTTCGGTTCACCGCTGATATCCAATCGCGCCGGCGCCTCGGTTTGACCGCAACTTTGGTCCGCGAGGATGGGCGCGAGAGTGATGTGTTTAGCCTCATTGGCCCGAAACGCTACGACGCCCCCTGGAAGGACATCGAGAACCAGGGTTACATCGCACCTGCCGACTGCATCGAAGTGCGCGTCACCTTGCCCGACAGTGACCGCATGACCTATGCGATGGCCGAGCAGGAGGATAAGTACCGGCTCGCTGCGTCCGCGCCCGAGAAGAACCGACTCGTTGAAGAAATTATCGCTCACCACCCCAACGATCGAATCCTCGTCATTGGCCAGTACCTCGACCAACTTGCCGAGCTCGGTGAACACCTTGAGGCGCCGATTATCACCGGCGCGACCCCGGTCAAAGAGCGCGAGCGCTTATTCGCGGCGTTCCGCGTCGGTGAGATTCAACTATTGGTGGTCAGTAAAGTCGCAAACTTCTCGATCGACCTACCCGAGGCGGCGGTTGCGATTCAAGTGAGCGGGACTTTCGGCTCTCGGCAGGAAGAAGCCCAGCGGCTCGGCCGCATCCTGCGCCCGAAATCAGATGGCCGCACCGCGCACTTCTATTCGATTGTCACGCGTGACACCGTTGACGCTGATTTCGCGCAGCACCGCCAGCGTTTCCTGGCCGAACAGGGTTATGCCTATCGAATTATCGATGCCGAGGACATACACTCCGGTAAGTGGGAAGCCGTATGAGCCGCCGGCCAGTTGGAGCACAGATGAAGCCACGCCACGTTGCCATCATCGCCTTGATCGCCGGTGCCCTAACCGTCGCTGCTGCTGCGCTCGCAGCACCCGCGCAGGCCGTCAAGCTCGTGCCATCTGATACCGCCTGCACCTATACCTACAAGAATGGCGAGCCCACCACCAAGACCTATGCCTGCCTCTTCGTCGCCAAATCCCCGGTGCCCGCCGGCCAAACCGCCACCTTCACCGGAACCTTGAGCACCAAGGCCATATCGGCCTTGACCGACTGGACAACGGGGGCCAACACCGTTTGCCTGGATCGCTACCCGGCCAAGGCCAATAACGACAGCAGCATGCCGCGAACACCGCTTACCAAAGCCTGTTCACCGGTTAAGAAGAACGGCACCTTCACCATCAAAGCCGATCTAAGCGTCAAGGGCACCTACTATTACGGACTGAGCATGGGCCCTTGCACCGGTTCTGCCGCATTGTGCGGCAATGGTGACCCTGAACTTGTTGGAGTTGAAGGACCAGCTGTCGTGCAACTAAAAACCACCTAGTTGCATTCCCACTAGTTAAGGACGCCAATGCACCCTAAAGTAATGTGCACCAAGCTCACCGCGATGTGCACAGCGGTCGCATTTCTCGGCTTCGCCTTCGCTTTTGCGCCTGCCGCCCTGGCCGCGGACGGAAATAACCTGGCGGCAATTCAAAAGAAGGTTCCGTTCACGGTTTACACCCCGAAATTCACCGCGCATGTGCCACTTACGTCCATCACACTTAGCAAATACAGCGAGCAGGCAGTCGGCCCGAACCCGGGCAAGTGCACCTACTACCTGACCACCCAGTACGGCGGAGGCAAAAGCCCGATGGTGGTGCTGGTTCAGTCTTACCGCTGCTCAGACCCACCCGCCCCGATGGCCGATGTCGCTAGCTTCAAAGCCAAAGGCCAGAACCTGACCATCACCACCGCCTGCCCGAACACCAGTGCAACTAGTGACGCCGATTGCCTAACCGGATCAACGGCCACGCCCGAGGAGTTAATGCAGCAGCAGCCCGGCACCGGCGAAACCTGGATCCCGAAGTTACCGGCGCGTGGCGGCCATCTCCCCACCACGGCCAATATCTCGACTAGCTTGATGTCGGTATCGGAGATCAAGAAGGTGGTTCGGAGCCTGGTCAGCGTCGATTAGCCGGCCGAGGCACGCAGTTCGAGTTTCGCGTCAACATCGAAACTGAAGTTGTCGATGGTGCCCATCCCCGGTATCGGCAGATGCACGGTGCCCATGCTGGCGCTGCCGGTGATCTCAATCTCGCCCATTGGCGATGTCGCTGACGCAATGGGGGTAATGGTCAAGCCAAGATCGACTTCGATGGTTCCTGCCTGCGCAGCACCGGAAACCGACCAGGTTCCACCCGCTTGGCCGCTGCCCGAATAAACCAAGGTGTGCGCCTGATATCTGCGGACAATGCTGCGGGCCGCGGACTGCAGCAGGAAGTTTCCGGTCTCCAGTTGGTCAAGGGCCAGCTGCAAAGTGAGGTTGATTTCATGTGCGGTGACATGTAGTAACCCGCTGGACACCGGCGCTACAACATCAAGGCTCAGGAGACCTTTTTGTCCGCTCCGCAACCGAACATCGGCGCCATCAACGGTGCGGATCTCCCACTTGCCAACACTCATGGGATTACTTTGCCATGCCGGTTGAACCGCATGGTTGCAGGCGCCTCAGTCGCCTAGGACCCGATGCACCTTATGCTGCGCCGCTTGCGCGACCGGGCGGATAACCATCCGATCGATGTTGACATGCGCGGGAAGACCGGCGACCCAGGCGATAGCTGACGCGACATCGTCAGCGGTAAGTGGCTCCTTGACACCTTCATACACTTTGGCCGCCCGAACTTCATCACCGCCGAAACGCTTGACCGAGAACTCATCGGTTCGAACCATGCCCGGGATGATTTCAGTGACACGGATCGGTCGCCCGGACAGCTCTAGGCGCAAGGTGCCGGCTATCGCCGCAACCCCGTGCTTGGTCGCGGTGTAACTGCCGGCATTCTCGTAGGGGACATACCCAGCGGTTGAACCCATCAGCACGATGAGGCCATGTCCGCACAGTTCAATATTGGGCAGGAAAGCTTTAACTGTTCGCACCAGACCGATGACGTTTAACTCGTAGCCGGCTTGCCATCCCGCTAAATCGGCGTTCTCGATTTGCTCGGCCTCAAATGCTGCTCCGGCATTAGCAACCAATACCGCCATTGGTCGTCCGGCTAGGTGTTTGACCAGTCGATCCACACTTCGTTGATCGGTGACATCGAGCTCCCAGGCCGTGATACGCCGATGCTCAAGGGCCAGCTGGTCGAGTCGCTCAAGGCGTCGCGCTGCGGCAATCACCTCATACCCGAGATCGGCTAATTGGCGGGCGCAGGCAGCGCCAATGCCACTACTTGCGCCGGTAATAAGTGCGAGTCCAGATATTTTGGTCATGGTGCAAGGTGCCAGATGGGGGCAGCACTCACACCGTCGGGTCCGCTGAACGCGCACGTTTTTGTCGTGAAAACCTGATTTTGGGCCCGTTTCACGACAATCACGTGCGCGTTCACGTCAAAGGCGGCTCCCCTTCGGGGAACCGCCTTTGCGTGAAGCCGTGTTGCAGAAGTCCTGCTTACCGGGACTTCAAACTTCGTTAGAAGTCCATACCGCCCATGCCGCCGTCGCCGCCGCCCATCGGTGGGCCAGCCTTCTCCGGCTTGTCAGCGACCACAACTTCGGTGGTCAAGAACAGCCCCGCGATCGATGCCGCGTTCTGCAGGGCCGAGCGCGTTACCTTGGCTGGGTCGATGATCCCCGCCTTGATCATGTCCACGTACTCGCCATTGGACGCATCAAGGCCATGACCGACCGGGAGCTCGCGCACCTTCTCGGCCACTACGCCACCTTCAAGGCCAGCATTCTCAGCGATCTGCTTGAGCGGTGCACTCACGGCGACTCGAACGATGTTCGCGCCCACGAGCTGCTCATCGGTCAGGCCGAGTGCATCGATCTTTGCGGTTGCTGACTTCATGGCCTGAATGAGTGCCACGCCGCCACCGGCAACGATGCCTTCCTCGATCGCTGCCTTGGCGTTGCGCACGGCATCTTCGATGCGGTGCTTGCGCTCTTTGAGCTCGACCTCGGTCGCAGCACCAACCTTGATGACTGCAACGCCGCCGGCCAACTTGGCCAACCGCTCCTGCAGCTTCTCGCGGTCGTAGTCGCTGTCCGACTTCTCGATCTCGGCACGGATCTGGTTGACGCGGCCCTGAATCTGCTCCGGGTCACCTGCGCCTTCAACGATCGTGGTCTCATCCTTGGTGACGACAACCTTGCGGGCGCGGCCCAACAGGTCGAGCGTGGTGCCATCAAGCTTGAGGCCAACCTCTTCGGAGATCACCTGCGCGCCGGTCAAGATCGCGATGTCTTGCAGCATGGCCTTGCGGCGATCGCCAAAGCCTGGGGCCTTGACCGAGACCGAACGGAAGGTGCCACGGATCTTGTTGACTACCAAGGTCGCAAGGGCTTCGCCCTCAACATCTTCGGCGAGGATGACCAGCGACTTGCCGCTTTGCATAACCTTCTCGAGGATTGGTAATACATCCTTGACGGCAGAGATCTTGGAGTTGGCGATGAGGATGTATGGATCCTCGAGCTCGGCCTCCATGCGCTCTGGGTCGGTGACGAAGTAAGGCGAGATGTAACCCTTGTCAAAGCGCATACCCTCGGTGAGCTCCAGCTCAAGGCCGAAAGTGTTGCTCTCTTCAACAGTGATTACGCCTTCCTTGCCGACCTTGTCCATTGCCTCGGCGATCAGATCGCCGACCTCTTGGTCGCCACCAGCGGAGATCGCGGCCGTCGAAGCGATCTGCTCCTTGGTCTCGACGTCCTTGGCCATCGCGAGCAGCTCGTCACTAACAATCGTGACGGCGCGATCGATACCCTTCTTAAGGGCCATTGGATTTGCACCAGCGGCCACGTTGCGCAGACCTTCGCGCACGAGCGCTTGGGCGAGCACGGTTGCGGTGGTGGTGCCGTCGCCTGCTACGTCATCGGTCTTCTTGGCGACCTCTTTGACCAGCTCGGCGCCGATCTTCTCGTAAGGATCCTCGAGATCGATTTCCTTGGCGATGGATACACCGTCGTTGGTGATAGTGGGTGCTCCCCACTTCTTTTCAAGGACAACGTTGCGGCCTTTGGGGCCGAGTGTGACCTTGACGGCGTCGGCAAGCACATTCATGCCGCGCTCGAGGGCCCTGCGGGCCTCCTCATCAAATGCAATCATTTTTGCCATGGGGCCAGTTCCTCCGGGAACGTCCGTAAGTTGTCACTCTCGGGTGTCGAGTGCTAACCCAAAAGTTAGCACTCTGACCCCTAGAGTGCAAATGGATGGGCCAACCCCTGGCCGGTTGCCACCGGTAGGGCCCAAGCTGGTCCGCGATTTCCACGGTTTTACCCTGAATTCGGCCCATCCGGTGTTCCAATGGCCCCGTCGGCAGGCCCAAGTGAGCACCGAAGGCCGCCACTTATTAAGGGAGATAGGACCAGATGCCAATTTTCGATGTTTTGGCCCCCATTAGCTCAGCACCAGCCGACCGCCTAACCCTCCAGCTGAGCTGGGCCCGCCCGGGTGCCGCCGGCACCGAGCGCACTGCAACGCCCGCGTTTTCACCCGCCATTTGCTCTTGCTTGTGCTTTGACGGCAACGAGGAATAGCAGTTTGGCGACCAACCACAGGTGACTTCGGGTGCCGAACACAGGTGAACTAGTGGGTTACTGCTCGTGGTCAGCTGTTGAAGCCAACCCCGAAGTGATCCAAGGTCCGAAGCCATACCCCGCGTTTGCCCGTGCGGTCCTCGCGTGCCAAGGCCGCCCGGGTGAATTGCACCGTCGGATACCTAAGCGGCTCCGGCGGAAATCGCATCGGTTGCTTTCGCACCAGGCCAAGGCGGGTGCGCTCGGTGTCTTGGCCCCCCAGGAGGTCTAGGGCTGTCAGCGCACCGAACCGAGAGGCCGCAACCCCCAAGCCGGTGTAGCCAACCGAGTAGGCCATGCGCCCATCCAGTGCGGTGCCGATCAACGGCGTGAACCTGGAAGTCGAATCGATTAGGCCGGCCCAGCGGTGGGTGAAGCGCAATCCTCGTAACTGCGGAAACGTGTCAAAGAATTGCCTGGCGAGGAGTTGATGCGATCGATCACGTTGTTCACGTGCCGCGTCAGTCCTATTGCCGAAGTAATAGACCGCGTCGTATCCACCCCAGAGAATCCGGTCATCGGGGGTGCGCCGATAGTAGTGAAACTGATTACCCGAATCCGTCATGCCCTGATTCTCGAGCCAGCCGATATCAGCGAGCTGGGTCGCGCTTAGCGGTTCGGTGACCAATACGTGATCGTAAATCGGTAGCACCCATGAGCGCAGGCGTTTGAGGAGTGGTGGGTACGCATTGGTGGCGAGGAGCACCCTCCTGGCCCGGACCGCCCCGAGTGCGGTCCTGATTGCCACCCCCGCCCCTGACATCTTGATGCCGGTGACTTCGGTGCCCTCGTGAATGCGCACCCCTCGAATCAGTGCCGCGCGCTTGAGTCCCCAACACAGCAGCGCGGGATCAAGGAGCCCGCTACCGGTTCGCAGTCGCATTCCAGCAAGGTAAGTGGGTGAATTGACGTCGGCGCGCACTTGCTCGCCACTAAGAAACTCCGCGTCCTCACCAAATTGTTTATGCAATTCAACCGATGCGCGCAATTGCTCCACCTGGTGGGGCCGTACCGCCACCGCTGTCTTGCCGCAGATGCGCAGCCCGGCATCAATGCCCTCCGCCGCCACGAATTCCGCTATCTCGGCTAGGTTCTCCCGGCCCATCCGCAGCAGCGTCGACATTTCATCCGGCCACATTGCTATGCCGTGCGCAATGCCGTGGGTTAGTGACTCCGAGATGAATCCGCCATTGCGACCGGATGCGCCAAAAGCGATGGACTTAGCCTCCAGCAGCACCACGCTGGATTCCGGGTTTGCCTCACGCGCCGAAATGGCCGCCCACAAACCGGTCAGGCCACCGCCGACAATCACCAAATCCGCGTTGACCTGCCCACTAAGTGGTGAGCAACTCGCCGGATGGTCATCTCGATCAATCCAAAAGGGGCGGGGGGTTGCATCCCGCAGCGCGTCATTAGCGGTGGCCGTCAAGATACTCATCTCTCTAGCACCACTGCCTTGTCCGCGGGCCATGAAAGCCTCACTGACGCCCCGCGTTCCACATTCGCGGCACCTTGACAGGTCAAGACCACGGGCGCACCGTGGCCGGCAACCTGCACCGCGATGGTTGATGCACCACCGAAGAACTGGGTTTCCAGCACGGTGCCGGTGAGGAGTCCGCCGTCATCAACTATCCGTACGTCTTCGGGTCTCACCATTAAGTACGCGGCACCAGCTACCGCCGGCGTTGGATCTTGCGCTGGGAGAAAACCGATATTCGTGACGTCAACCCCACCCGGTGCCGCAACGCCCTCGAACATGTTGCTGGTGCCGATGAAGTCGGCGACGAAAACATTGGCAGGCCGCTGATACATCCCCACCGGGGTATCTACCTGCTGCACCCGGCCAAGTGACATGACGGCTATCCGGTCGGCCATCGACATCGCTTCTTCCTGGTCGTGCGTGACAACAACGAACGTAATACCCACCTCATGTTGCAGCCGCTTGAGTTCAAGTTGCATTTCGGCACGCACCTTGCGGTCAAGGGCTGATAGCGGCTCGTCAAGGAGCAATAATCGTGGCCGCTTGATGATCGCGCGGGCGAGTGCCACCCGCTGCCGTTGCCCGCCTGATAATTGGGCGGGCCGGGTGCGGGCCTTATCGCGCAACCCGACAGTTTCAAGGACTTCACCGACACGCGCGCGGATCTCGTCCTTCGGAAGTTTCTCCCGCTCCAATCCGTAGGCGATATTTCGCTCAACCGACATATGTGGGAAGAGGGCATAGGACTGGAACATCAAGTTGATCGGTCGCTTATGCGGGGGTAGCGAAAGCAGGTTGCTCCCGCCCAACAGCACCGCACCTGAATCCGGCTCCTCGAAGCCTGCGACAACCCGCAGCAGGGTTGTCTTTCCGCAGCCGGACGGGCCAAGTAGCGCAAAGAACTCGTTCTCCTTGATTGAAATGCTCACCTCATCAAGGGCGACGACGTCCCCGTAACTCTTGCTGAGGCCGGAAATCTCCACCAGGTGTTTTTGTGTCATACGGCATCCGTCAGTCGGGTGATGCGCTGGGCAGCGATCACGACAGTGAAGCTAACTAGGAGCAGTAGCGCAGCCAGCGCGTTGATTTCCGGCGTCACGCCGAAGCGCACCATCGAATAGATGACTATCGGCAGAGTCGGAGTCGCCGGTCCATCGGTGAAGAAGGCGATGACGAATTCATCAAGGGACAGGGTGAAAACCAATAGCGCCCCGGCCACTATCGCTGGCAGCAGCGTGGGCACGGTTATCTTGAAGAAGGTGGTAACCGCATTTGCCCCTAAATCACCCGAGGCCTCCTCCAAGCTCGGATCATTTTGCCCTAGGCGTGCCGTCACCACGGCGGCTACGAATGCCATCCCGAAGACCACGTGCGCAAGAAGCACCGAATGCAACCCGAGGGTCATGCCAATCGCACTGAAGAGCACGAGCAGCCCGATGGCAAGTGCGAGGTCGGGGATGATCGCCGGGGTTAGCGAGTAAGCCTCAAGGAGCGCCGAACGGGTGAACCGCGAGAGGCCGATAGCTAACAACGTCCCGAGGATGGTGGCTAAAATGGTGGCACCAACCGCCACGATTAACGTGTTTATCAAACCCTGCCGCACCGCGGTGTCCGACGCCAAGACGCCGTACCACCTGGTGCTGAACCCACCCCACGAAAATGGCTGTTTACTCCCATTGAATGACATCACGACGACGACCACCAAAGGCAGGTACAAGAACACGAAAGTCAGCAGAAATGGCAGACGCAGCCAGCCGAGATTACGCACGGGCGCCACGCCCATTAATTCGGCGCGCCACCATCGCCTGAACCGCGAATAACCCAGCGAGGAATAGCACCATCACCAACGCGAGAACTGCGCCAAATGGCCAGTCGCGCGCTTTTAGGAATTGATCCCGGATCAGGTTCCCGACCATCACCGTCTTACCGCCCCCGAGTAACTCCGGCACGATGAAATTCCCCAGGCTCGGCACGAATACGAAAATCGCCCCGATCATCGTGCCCGGCAGGGTCAGCGGCAACGTGACGGTGACGAAACTCCGGAACTTACTGGCACCTAGATTCGTGGCTGCTTCCAGCAGTGAGCGGTCCAGGCGTTCGATTGACGCATATACCGGCAAGATCATCAATGGCAAATACGCGTACAGCAGGCCCGCGATAACCGCACCTCGGGTGTAGAGCATTTCCAGGGGTTCAGCAATCAAGCCCAAGCTTTCCAATGTCTTATTGACCGGACCCTGCGAATTCAAGAGCACGATCCAGGCATAAGTGCGGATCAAGAAGTTGGTCCAAAATGGCAGCACGACGAGAACAAGTGCAACCGTGCGCCACCTGGCAGGGAGTTTGGTAATGGCGTACGCCGTCGGGTAGCCGATCAGTAGCGCCAGCAGGGTCGTAACCGAGGCGATGAAGATCGAATTCCACAGCACTCGAAGGTAAATGGGGTCAAGGGCTCGTGCGAAGTTTTCCAAGGTGACCGGGAACTCGACCCCGCCGAATCGGCCACGGGTCAAGAAAGCGTATGAAACGACCAGCAGGATTGGGATGGTCATGAATGCTGTCACGTAGAGCAGCCCGGGACCAAGAAACACCGTACGCGCCCCAAGGGCGCGGCGCTTGGTTGCGCCGCGCCCTTGGGCGACAGTGGAAGCCATCGAACTCACTAACTAGTTAGAGGTGACCTCGGTGGCGATTTTCGTGTACTTCGAATTATCGACTCCGACATCGACAACGACTTCCTCCTTGAGTAGGTCTGCCGCTGACATCCCCATATTCGGGTAGGCCGCAGCCAAGGCTGCCCCAACCTGATCCATTGCGGCCTTGTTAGGCACCTTGTAGAGGATGTTCTCGGCAACCCAGGCATGGTTCGCCGGGTCGAGGATGAAGTTGATGAAGGCATGTGCCGCCTCCTTGTTTTTCGACGTCTTCAAGATCACCATGGTGTCCGACCAAAGGTCACTGCCCTCCTTCGGCACCACGAACTTGATGTTCGGGTCTTCGGCGATGCCGTAGTTGCACCAGCCATCCCAGGCCACCGACATGACCGCCTCACCCGAAACCAGCCGGGAGAAGTAAGTGGTGTCGTCATAGGCCAACAGATTTGGCTTCGCCGCAATCAGCAGATCCTTCGCCTCTTGGAGTTGCGCATCGTCGGTGGTGTTAATCGAGTAGCCCAAGGACTTCAAGGCCGGCAGCAAGAGCCAGCGCTCAGTGGCAAGCGCCGTGATCTTGCCCTTGGTCTCATCCGACGGCTTTAAGATGTCATTCCAGCTGTCAGGTGCCTTGCTCACCAAATCGCTGCGGTAGCAGATGCCTGTCGTGCCCCAGGTGTAGGGAACCGAGAAGACATTGCCCTTATCGAAAGCCAGTTGCGTTGCCTCCGGCGACAAGTTCTTCATGTTCGCGATCAAATCGGGCTGAATCGGCTCAAGTAGCCCGGCGTCGTTTAACGCCTGGGCGTATTGGCCCGAGACAAATGCCACGTCAATACCTGAATCACCACCTGCCGTCAGCTTGCCCATGATCTCTTCGTTGGTCGCGTGGTTGGCGATCGTCAATGGTGCACCAACGGCCCCTTGGAACTTGGCCGGGAGATCCTCTGGGTAATAGCCAGCCCAGTTCGAGACCGTAAGGCTCTGCTTGGTGAGGTCAGCATTTGGATCCAGTGCGGCGGGCGCACTGCTGCTGCCACCACATGCCGCCAGCAGCAGGGCCGCGCTGGCCGCGACTGCCCCAACAGCACCCATCCTGCCCATCCTTTTTGCACTTTCTCGCATTTGCTGGCTCCTATCCGGCACACCGGGCGCCGACTTTGTAGCCGGGCTAGCTCGCCCGGCAATGGTTGAGCGTTACACACGAATGCAAGAACTGCAAGCACTTTTGGCTATGGTATGCAAATATTTATCTGATTTTCCTGAATTTGGATTTAAGAGTGAATCCGGATCGCTAGAGTGACCAAGCCATGGCCAAATCCACCGGGCGGGAGTCCCGTCAAAAAAGTGCCAAGCGCGCCGACCTCCTAGAGGCGGCGCAACGGGCCATGGCCGAACATGGCACCGCTGTCCGCCTAAATCAAGTCGCCGAGCACGCCGGGATGACTTCGGGGGCGATCCTGTACCACTACCCCGACCTCCAGGACTTACTGGTCGATGCAAATCGCGCCGGCATGGAGCGCTTCTATACCGAACGCCTCGCCGCCCTCGAAGGCATCAGCGACCCGGCTGAGCGACTCACCGTCACCATCACCTCCGGATTGCCACTTGGGCAAGAGGATGAGGAAGTTCGCCTGCTGTGTGCTCTTGGTGGTGAGGCGGCGCGAAATACTATCTACGCGGTGCTGCTTACCGCCTTATTTGATCGGCAGGTTGCGATGTACCAGACCCTGCTCGACACCGGTGCCTTACAAGGAGTCTTCAAGCTTGCCGCAGACTCACTCACCATCGCCCGAAACCTCGTTGCCCTCGAAGACGCCTACGGCTATCGCATCATGGCCAGCCACCCCACTTTGGATCATGAAGTAGCTGCCCAGCTCATCCTTGATTACGCCCGCTTAGCAACCAACCACCCGCTCCCCGTGGAGAACACATGACAACGACACCAAAAACCATCCTCTTCATGCCGGAGTCCGCCTACGGCCCTACCAACCAATGCATCGGCATCGGGAAAGTCCTCCTCGAACGCGGCCACCGGGTGGTGTTCGCCGCCGAGGCCTCCTGGAAGGGCAAGTTGACGGCGCTGGGCTTCGAGGAGGATCTCGTCGACCTGGCTCCCCCGCCCGACACCGATGTCGAGCAAGATGCCGGTCAGTTTTGGAAGGATTTCATTCGTGATACCTCACCAGAGTTTCGCAAGCCCACCATTGAGCAGCTGTCAACCTTCATGCTGCCCACCTGGCAGGCCCTAATTGACGGTGCAAAGTTCTGCGAACCGCAACTAAAGCGAATCCTCGAGCGTGTTCGGCCCGATGTCGTCGTAGAGGACAACGTGCTGTGCTTCCCGGCCTTGATGACCGCCGGAGTCCCGTTCGTCCGCATTGTCTCCTGCAACCCACTTGAGATAACCGGGCCAAATATCGCCCCCGCGTACTCGGGTTACCCAGCCGGTGACCGCAGTGAATGGGATGCATTTCGCGCGGCATACGACCGCACCCACCGAGCCACCTGGGCTGACTTCAACGAGTGGGTGATCGAGCAGGGGGCAGCACCTCTGCCCGATCTGCAGTTCATCCATGAATCTGCGGATGCGAATCTGTATGTGTTCCCGAAGGAGGCGGATTACACCAGCGATCGACCACTTGATCCCACCTGGCACCGGATGGACTCCAGCGTCCGCGAGACCGACCAGGACTTTGAGCTGCCGGAGCTCGCGCGCAATCGACCAGCTGGCAGCGCCTTGATCTACCTATCGCTGGGATCACTCGGCAGCGCCGACGTGGATCTAATGAAGCGGTTGGTTGAGGTACTCGGCCGAACCCCACATCGCTACATCGTCAGCAAGGGCCCACAGCATGAAGCTTTTGAGTTGGCCGACAACATGGTCGGCATGGAGTTCCTGCCCCAGACCAAGGTCATCCCCCAATTGGACCTGGTGATAACCCACGGTGGCAACAACACCACCACCGAATCACTTCACTTCGGCAAGCCGATGATCTTGCTCCCCCTGTTCTGGGATCAATATGACAATGCGCAGCGCATGGACGAACTCGGCTTCGGGGTTCGACTTTCGACCTACGCATTCACCGATCAGGAAATGTTTGATGCGCTGGACAAACTGCTCGGTGACGAAAAACTGCGCGCCCAGCTCACCAAGAATGGTGCCGCTATTCGCGAACGCGACGGGCTGCGGGCGGGCGCCGACGTCATCGAGGCCGTTGTGCTCAAGGCGGCCGGCCTACCCGCGTGAAGCCGGTGCGCGGGGTTAACCCAGGTGATGCCGATCAGCTGGTTGCGGCATTGGTTGCTGGGCGGGCGCCTAACCTCGATGAGGCCATCACGGTCTGGTACGCCGAACCGGCTGCCGGTGAACGCGAGATCACGGTGGATCAGACCAATAGATCAGTGGTGGTTGGTGAGCGGGCGGTGGTCAAATGGCTACTGCATACCGATCCCGCCGGGCACCCCGCGCCGGCCCGACTGCAGGCGCTGGTTGACGCCGGCTTCACCGCGATGCCTCGGCCCTGGGGCCTACTGCACCAACGCAACACCCAAAGCGGAGCCTTGCAACTAACCGCGATCGTCACCGAATATCTGCCGGGCACCCAGGACGGTTGGGAGTGGGCGGTCGAAGATGTGCGAGCCCATGTGCGCGGGGCGGAGTCCGGCGCGCTCAGCGCCCCCATCGAGCTCGGGGTAATTACCGCGCAAATGCATCTGGCTTTCGCGCGCACCGGTGTCGACACTGCTACGGCTGCCCAGGTTCACGAGTGGTGCGCAACCGCAGAAAGTGATCTCGCGGAGGCACTTGAATTGATCGATGGCGCCGAGGGCCAACGCCTGCGTGCGCTGGCTACTCGCATCGAGAAGGCTTTACGGCCATTGGCAGGTTGCGTTGGAACCCCACTTATTGACGTGCACGGTGACCTGCATATCGGGCAGTGGCTGCGTACTGCGAAGCCATCTGCCTACAGCGTTATTGACTTCGACGGCAACCCACTGCAAAGTGCACTAAAGCGAATGCAACGCCAACCCGCGGCCCGAGATGTGGCCGGCATGCTCGCATCACTTGACCATGTGGGGCGCGTGGTGATTTATCGAACCCCCGGTGTTGACGCGGCTGCGGTGGCAGCATGGATCGCCGTGGCGCAGGAGATGTTCCTTATGACCTATCGAGGCGAGCTCAGCAAAGGCCGGGCCGCTTACCTGCTCGATGAGCGACTACTCGGTGCCTTCTTGGTGCAACAGGAGTGCCGCGAGTTCGTCTACTCGGTGCGGCATCTGCCGCATTGGCGATATGTTCCAGATGCTGCATTACCCGCCCTCTTGGATCGATTGGAAACCCCGGCATGAATCCCGAGTTGTTCGCAGCCGATCTGCAGCAAAAACCAGCAGCGCTTCGCGGCCTCGCCGACCAGCTCTCGGGCGAGAACCCCTGGGCGAACATCACCCCGGCGAACCAACTGGTGTTCCTCGGCATGGGCTCATCCCACTATGCCAATAGTGTTGCGGCCGCCCGCTTACGCTGCGCCGGCATCAGCGCGGTGGCTGAGCTCGCGAGCAGCGATCTCCTGCCAAAGGTCACCGCGGGCACCGTGGTAATCGCCGTCTCTGCCTCCGGTGGCTCGGTTGAGACCTTATCGGCGCTCGAGCATTACCAGGGCAGTGCTCGCACCATCGCCCTGACGAACACGGTTGGGTCGAAGATCACCGACCTGACTGAATCTTCGGTGTTAATGCAAGCCCATGACGAAAAAGGTGGGGTTGCCTGCCGCTCGTTTCAGCACACCCTCGCTCTCCTCCTCGCGTTGCAGTGTCACCTCGTTGGCGGACGTGACGTTCCTTGGCTCCTGCGGGCGAGCGCTGACGCCACCGAGGATCTACTTGACCGCAGTCCCCAGTGGCTGGCGAATATCAGCGAACTGCTGTTGGGGCCGCAGGGTACCCACGTGGTCGCGCCGGCTCGTCGATTCAGCTCTGCCCAGCAGTCGGCGCTGATGCTGCGCGAAGGCCCGCGCCTTGCCGCGGTTGCCTGCGAGACGGGTGATTGGAGCCACGTGGATGTCTACCTGACCAAGAGCACCGATTACCGCATGCTGCTGCTTACCGGGTCGGCGTGGGAACCGCAGTTGCTGCGTTGGGTCACCGAGCGAGGCTCAACGGTGGTCGCAGTCGGCCAAGAGCTGCCTGCGGCTTCAGCTAGCCTGCGCTATCGCGGCGATGAGAACGACGACGTCAAACTGCTAACCGAGACCCTGGTCGCTGAATTGGTAGCCCAGCAGCTTTGGGCGTCTACGACTTGAAAGTCACCGTCAGCGGGGCGTGATCACTCCACCGCTCGGCGTAGGTGGGTGCCTTGCCGACCACCGCGGCCACCGCCTTACCGGCTAAGCCCGGGGTCGCGATCACATAGTCGATGCGCCAGCCCCCATCGGTGTCGAACCCGCGCCCGCGCCACGACCACCAGGTGTAGGGGCCGGGGCCGTCACCACCGAGGGTGCGCCCCAGGTCAACCCACTGCTTGGCGAACCAGCGATCCAGGTACTCGCGCTCTTGCTCCAAGAACCCAGCGCGGCCGCGATTACCGCGCCAATTCTTGATATCAACCTCATGGTGGGCGATATTGAAATCACCGCAGACCACCACCTCGCCACCTCCACGCGCAGCTCGCGCACGCAATGCCTTCAGACGGGCATCCATCGCTGCGAGGAACTCATACTTATCAACTTGCCTAGGAGTGTCGGCTTCACCGGTATGGACATAAACCGAGGCCACGGTCAGCGGCCCGCCCTTGGTTTCGAGGTCGACTTCGATCCACCGCCCGGAGTTCGCCAGCACCGGATCCTTCAGCACCGCGCGCACCTCGGTCGGGCTGCTGCGGGTCAAGATCGCAACCCCCGCGCGACCAAGCTGCGGTGCCGGTGCGTGGGCGACATGCCAACCGTGCAATGGCGAGTCGGCGAGAGTGGCATGGAGTTGCTCGTGGGTTGCCCTTACCTCTTGCAGGCAAATCACATCGGGTTTCGCCTCGGCCAGCCAGTCCAGGCCACCGCGGCGATGGGCCGCGCGCACGCCGTTGACGTTGACCGTCACCACACTGAGCATTACCGGCTCACGCAATCCGAAGGGTAATCACTTGACCGGTCACCGCTGTCACCGCGGCCAGCAGCGCATCACTATGACGGGCATCGGTGCTGAGCGGGTAAGTCTGGCTTTGGTCAAAACGCTGCGGATCGGAGAAGTCGATCGTCAGTACGTCATCGTCGAGTGACACCAACCGTGCGTCGAAGTAGAGCAGCCAAGCGACCCGGCTTTGGGATTCCAGATAGAACAGCACGTCATTCCACCGTGCTTTCAGGGCCGCTAGTTCATCCGCAGACATAGTTCTAGGCCGCGTCGATATCGGGAGCGATGTAACAGATACCGAGCACCGTATCCAATGGATGCAAAACCAACACCGGCAGTACTAACCCAAGATCCGTGGTTGAGGTTACGTCCACCATCACCCCCTGTGGCAACGGAGTAACTGACACCACCGGCCAACGCGACACCCCGCCCCCAAGGCCAACACCAAGTGCCTTGGTCGCCGCCTCCTTGGCAACCAAGATGTCCAGCACCGAAGCAGCCTCGGCATCCACGAAGGCTTGCTCAGTCTCGGACAAAGCCCGCGCCACCACATCTATTTTTCGGTCAGCGTATTCGATGTCGATACCGATCAATGCCCCCGGATCAGCGGCGGCGGCCACCACCACCCCGGAGTTATGCGAAAGCGAAATCACCGGCGAGCCGCCAACCCCCGACAATGCCGCGCAGCGGGCGAACGGCGCCCCTTCGTCATCTATATGAATCTCGATATCACTCGGCTCGAGAGTTTGACCACGCTCACTCGCCCATGCCCGCACCACATCCTTTAGTGCCAGCCGCCCGAGTAACCATTCGTGCTGGCGACTTGCACTTGCTGTTAAGGATTGCCAAGTCTCGTGTTCACCGGATGTCAGCGCTGCCACGAAAGCCGGCCCGATAGCAACACTGCCTCCTAGTGCAATTTCCGCAACATCAATCCGGCGGACTAAGACTTCAGGTGGCCCAATCTCCCAAGCCCGGCTAACGAACTGACCTAATTGCATTGCCCACCGTCGCAGCAGGGCTGGATGTAATAGCACTTGGGGCACATATCCTTGCCGCCACGACGCTCCAGCGCTACCGTCTCGCAGGCCGGGCACGGGCCAGGGTCACCCATCACCCCTTCAGTATGCCGCGGCCCAATGAGTAGGTCTGGCCCCGACGCTCCGGGTTAATGCACCCGAGCCGCCGCGGGGTCTCTCCCAGCGTTCGCGATTTCTTGCGCCCACGCGATTACCGCGCCCAGCACGAACGCGGTTACCGCCAGTTCCTGCTCCTTTGCCGCCCACCTGATCAAAGCCAATTCGTCCGGGGTCAGCCGCAAATTCAGCCGCGCCGTTCGAAGATCCTGCACCGCTACCCCCTGGTCTCCACCAAAATCGTCTGGAGTTGAGCAAAGCGCAGGGGTCCGACACTTACACGGGTGTTATTTA
>BJGE01000015.1 GCA_014190275.1 Actinomycetes bacterium
CCCTGTCGGGGCACGGGTGCGGGTGCGGGTGTTCCGGGGCTGTCTGCGGGTATTGTCCCTGCTCCTTTGAGGAAGAGTAGCACCGTTCCCTACCGCTAGGTGGGGTGTTTAAACCCTGTTGCTGGCCCCTGACCGCTGCTGGCCCGGGGCCGGTTGTTTACGGAGAGTGAACCGCGCCACCTCGAGTGCGAAATACTGCGCTGCCCACCGCGCGGTCTTGGAGCCCGCGGCCCTCAGAGTCATAAACCAAGGCCGGAATCACCAGGCAGATGAGCAGGGTACGAAGGGCAATGCGCCAAAGTGAAAGGCGCCCGCCGTCCACTCGAAGTACCGAGATCCCCATGATCCGTTGCCCGAAGGAGGCCGACATCAGCCAGGTGAAGATGATCACCTCAGCGGCGAACAGCAACAGTACCGCGACCGAGCCTTCGGCTGACCCATAGGCGACCTGGCCAAAAATTATCCGGGACAGCAAGATGCTGGCCAGCCAATCCAGGCAGATTGCCACCACCCGGCGCCCAATGCCTGCGCTCTCGCCGGGGGTGACCGCTGGGGCGGCTGGGACGGAAGTCACCCGCTCACGCTACCGGGGCCGGAAATTTGCGCATTTTTTAACATGTCCGAAACAGTCGGGATACACCCATGACACGGTGCCTTCCTAAGGTCTGCTTCATCCGGAGGCGGCTGCCACCGTGCGAGGCGAGAATCCATTGGGATCAATCCAGTGGGCAGCGAATTGGAAAGGTCAAGGTGGGTTTCGTGTTTAAGAGTTCAGCCGAGGTACTCAGCTACATCAAAGCCGAGGGCGTGAAGTTCGTCGACGTGCGATTCATTGACCTGCCCGGCGTGATGCAGCACTTCAACATGCCCGTGGAGTCCTTCGATCAATCCGTGTTCGATGACGGCCTGATGTTTGACGGATCCTCAATCCGGGGGTTCCAGGCCATCCATGAGTCAGATATGAAACTCGTCCCAGACCCCTCCACCGCCTTCGTCGACCCATTTCGAAGTGCGAAGACCTTGGTCATGAACTTCTCGATCCTGGACCCGTTCACAGATGAGCGCTATAGCCGTGACCCGCGCAATGTGGCAGCCAAAGCGGAGTCCTACCTGGCTTCAACCGGCATCGCCGACACCGTCTACTTCGGGGCCGAGGCCGAGTTCTACGTCTTTGATGATGTGCGGTTCCAGACCAACCAACACGAGTCCTACTACCACATCGACTCGGTCGAGGGCGCCTGGAATACCGGGCGGGTGGAAGAGGGCGGTAACCGCGGATACAAGACTCGCTACAAGGGTGGCTACTTCCCGGTACCGCCGGTTGACCACTTCGCCGATATTCGCGATGACATGGTCACAAAGCTGCTGCAGGTCGGCTTGCATGTCGAGCGCTCACACCATGAGGTTGGTACCGCGGGTCAAGGTGAAATAAACTACCGGTTCAACTCACTGCAGCGCTCCGCGGACGAGCTGATGCTCTTTAAGTACATCATCAAGAACGTCGCCTGGGCACACGGTAAGACCGCGACTTTCATGCCCAAGCCGCTATTCGGTGACAATGGGTCGGGGATGCACTGCCACCAATCGCTTTGGAAGAACGGCGAACCGCTGTTTTACGACGAGCGCGGCTATGGCGGGCTTTCTGATATCGCGCGCTGGTACATCGGCGGCCTGCTGCACCACGCCCCGTCACTGCTGGCATTTACCAACCCGACGGTGAACTCTTACCACCGCCTGGTGCCCGGCTACGAGGCCCCGGTCAACCTGGTGTACTCCGCACGCAACCGTTCGGCCTGCATCCGGATCCCCGTCACCGGAAACTCACCAAAGGCCAAGCGCATTGAGTTCCGGGTGCCAGATCCTTCCAGTAACCCCTACCTTGCCTTCTCCGCCCAGTTGATGGCCGGCCTGGACGGCATCAAGAACAAGATCGAGCCCCATGCCCCGGTTGATAAGGATCTGTATGAATTGCCACCGGATGAGATGGCGAGCATCCCCCAGGTGCCAGGGTCGTTGCCGGCGGTCCTAGAGGCCCTCGAAGCCGATAATGAGTACCTGCAGGCCGGCGGGGTCTTCCCGAGCGACCTCATCGAAACTTGGATAGATTACAAGCGCACCCATGAGATCGATCCGATTCGTCTGCGGCCACATCCGCACGAGTTCGAGTTGTACTACGATATCTAAAAACACAGGTTCCCTTTCGCGTCGATTCGCCTCGCGTGCAAGGGGAAAGGGGCGGGTCACTTCGGTGGCCCGCCCCGCTTATTGAGTAATGGGGTTTAAGATGGGTAGGTCATGAGCAATGACCTACCGGAAGTCACTGCGCCAGAGCGCAAACGTCATGCCCGTAGAAGTAGCCCGATCCTGCGCTTGATTTTCTTAGTCGTGTCACTGGCGTTACTTGGCACAGCATTTTGGGCCGGATTCACTTTCCAAGGCACGTATGCACGAGCCAACGGCGAACCCACCGAGGTTATTGTCGCGACCTGGATGCGAGACAACAGTATGGGCCCACTGGTTGCCAAGCTCGAGGACCTGTACTACACCTACGTCAGTAAACCGGAGGTGGGCGGCACCCCTACTCTGTCTGCGGACGTCACCGCAGAGGATGCGGCCGGACTTGATCCAGCAGACCTCGAACCACCTAGTCTTCCCAGTGCTGCAGCCAGTGCTGCAGCCAGTGCTGCAGCCAGTGCTGCAGCCAGTGCTGCGCCCAGCCCCAGTGCCACCTTGGTGGTAGAACACTTAAATCCGCCCCCGCCCCTAACTTCGCCGGTCCCCAACCCAGAGCCCGATGAAGGTATCTGGCAGCCGGTCGGCAGCCGTGTCGCCGGCGTTCCGGCCATGTATGTAGCCAGGGTGCGGGCCGACAATGTCCACACCAGTTACTACGCGTCGGTGCTTTGGATCGATACCTTGCTGGCCGACGCGATGTTCATCCCCGGCTACGAGGAGCCCGGCGGCCCAAATCCATTCAATGGGGCGCTGCCTAAGGAACTGTGGCCCATCGTGCTCGCGAACTTCAATGGCGCATTTCGGCTCGAGGACTCGATGGGGGGCTACTACTACGGTGGCGAGATTGTCAAGCCGCTCGTCGATGGCAAGGCGAGCACCGTCTTCTATCAGGACGGGTCCATAAAAGTAGGTAAATGGGGCCGGGACTTCAAGATTACCGACGATATCCAAGCGGTGCGGCAGAACCTCAATCTCATCGTCGATAAAGGCAGGTCGAAAGTTTCCAGCCCGACCGACAACGTGGTTTGGGGAGCAACGACCGATAAAGAAAATTTGGCGTGGCGGGCTGCCATCGGCCAACTCGCAGATGGCAGCATCATTTATGTCGGTTCCCCATTTCTTTCAGCCGATGGGCTGGCAGATACCTTGGTAGGAGCAGGAGCCCAAGAAGCGATGGTTCTCGACATGAATAACTGGTGGACCGCCGGCTTCTACTTCCGCCATAAGATAAATGGCACGCCACTATGCCGCAAACTCGATCCGTCAATTGCCGAGGGCTGCGACCGTTTCCTCTACCCGTACAAACGCGACAGTTTTCAGTTCTTGGCTAATTCGCCACTTTCACCCTAGTGCATCTTCGCCATAGAAAACTCGGTCAACAACTTGGCGAGCCCGCCTAGTAACCCGCCGGTAGTCCTCAACGAGTTGGCCCGAGGCCCCGGGCGGGTAACCCATGACGTAGCCAACTCCGGCCAACTCATTTAGCTCGGTTGGCACCATGTCGGAGGCGCGATCACGAACAAGCATTACGGCGTTGCGGACGGTGGTGGCCAATCGCCAGGCGGCCTTGAGGGCATCGGCATCGGTCGCACCCAGGAGGCCCTCCTGCGCTGCCGCAGTAAGGACCGGCAAAGTCTCCGTGGTTCGAAGGGACGGATATTCAAACGCGTGTTGCATTTGCAGTAACTGAGCCACCCACTCAACGTCGCTGAGCCCGCCCCGGCCTAACTTGGTATGCAAGGTCGCATCGGCCCCGCGAGGCAGGCGCTCTGCCTCCATCCGCGCCTTGAGCCGGCGAATCTCACGAACCTGCGCCTCGGGGATTCCACCGATTGGATAACGCAGTGGCTCAATTAATGCCAAGAACCTCGCGCCTAGATCGGTGTCACCGGCAACCACATTGGCGCGCAGGAGTGCTTGGGCCTCCCATACGGCCGACCAACGCCCGTAGTAAGCCTCGTAGGAGGCAAGGGAGCGCACTAGCGGGCCTTGGCGCCCCTCGGGGCGCAGATCCGCATCAATATCCAATGGCGGGTCGTTGGTCGGTGCCATCAAGAGCGTGCGTAACTCATTTGCTACCGCGAAGGCCGCCGTATTCGCAGCGCTCTCATCGGCCCCGGGAATTGGCTCATACAAGAACATGACATCAACATCGCTACCCAAACCTAACTCACGCCCACCAAAACGTCCCATGCCAATGACTGTGAATCGCATCGGCAATGGTGAACCATTACCAACTACACGCTCTGCAACGCGCAGGGCGCCAGCCAAAGTCGCGGTGGCAACATCACTGAGCGCAACCTGTGCCCGATCTATTTCAGCTAGGTGCAGCAACTCGGCAACGGCAATTCGAAAGAGTTCGCGCCTACGAAGTGCTCGCACGGCACCCACAGCGATGACTGGATCATCGTGCCGTTCCGCTGCCGACTCCGCCTCGGCCAGCAGCGTGTCCAAGGATCGCGGCTCTAATTCACTTTGTCCTGCGAGCATGGACACGTTTTCCGGTGCTCGGAGCAGCAACTCGGTAGCATATTGGCTCGACGCTAGGACCTGCGCCATGCGTTCGGCGGCAGTTGACTCATCGCGCAGTAGTCGCAGGTACCAGTGGGTTGACCCCAACGCCTCACTTACCCGCCGAAATCCGAGCAGGCCCGCATCTGGATCCGGCGCATTGGCGAACCACCCGAGCAGTACGGGCAGCAAGGTACGTTGAATCGCGGCCCGCCGGCTAACTCCAGCAGTAAGGGCCTCCAGATGCCTAAGTGCCCCCGCAGGATCTCGATAACCTAGGGCTCGAAGGCGCTGCTCGGCGGCTTCGGGGGTCAGGCGGGCGGCACCAGCATCAAGGCGAGCAACGGCCTGCAGTAGCGGCCGGTAGAAAAGTTTTTCGTGCAGCCGGCGTACCTCCCGCGCCTGCTTACGCCACTGCGCATGGAGTTCGCCGACCGGATCGCCCCGGTATCCAAGTGATCTACCCAGGCGGCGGAGATCACGTTCATCCTCAGGCATGGTGTGGGTTCGGCGCAGTCGATATAGCTGTAGCCGATGCTCAAGGGTGCGCAAAAACCGGTACGCCTCATCAAGGCTCGAGGCATCATCGCGCCCGACATAACCCCAGGTGGCCAGTGCCTCCAAAGCGACAAGGGTTGTCGAGCTTCTTAACATTACGTCACTTCGGCCGTGGACCAATTGCAGTAACTGCACCGAGAATTCAACATCGCGAAGGCCACCAGGGCCAAGTTTCAGTTCACGTTCGGCGATCCGAGCCGGTACCTGCTTCTCCACGCGACGGCGCATTGCCTGCACATCACTGACAAATCCATCATGATCGGCAGCACTCCAGACAAATGGCGCAACCGCTTCCACATAACGGTTACCCAGTTCAAGATCACCAGCGGATGGTCGAGCTTTAAGTAGTGCCTGAAACTCCCAGGTCTTGGCCCAGCGCTCGTAATAGCCAATATGTGACTCAATTGTGCGCACCAGCGCACCCTGCTTGCCCTCTGGGCGCAGCGCTGGATCAACCTCCCAGATCGAACCCTCGGAGGTGACCGTATTGCAGGCGCGCATGACCCCCGTAGCCAAGTCAGTGGCCGTCCTGAGCGCACCTGACTCGTCAGCATCGATGGCCTCTACAACGAAAATTACGTCGACATCACTGACGTAGTTCAATTCACGCCCACCACACTTGCCCATGCCGATGATCGAGAACCGGCAATCAGCAGCACCCTTCGGCAAACCGGCACGCGCGATCGCCAGCGCCGCTTCTAAGACGGCGTCCGCCAGATCGGCCAGCCACGCGCCCACCGAGTCCATCGGTGTCAAGCCGACAAGGTCTCGAGTCGCAATGCCTAATAATTGAGTGCGATAGGCAATGCGCAACCGGTCCAGTACCTTCGCGGTATCCCCGTCAGCCACCGGTTCGGATACCTGCGAATCGGCTCCCACCGACGCCAACAACGCCGCTCGCACCAAGCTGGCCGCCGGTGCCAGCGCCAGGGCCTCAGCGTCCGCCAAGATTTCCCAATGCTCCGGGTGCCGAATTAAGAACTCCCCCAGTGCTTCGGACATTCCTAGGACTTCAAGGAGTCGCCCCATGGCGTCGGTGTCGGCCAGTAAGGCCGATGAAACACGGCGGCGTTGTTGATCACTGCAGGCTTCGAGGAAACGCGTCACCAGCAACAGTGCCTGATCCGGGTCTGCCGCAGTCGCAACCTGAGCCGCGAAATCACCAACCTCGTCACCTTGATTAGCAAGATCGGTGATTGCACTTTCGGTGCGCATTCCAAAAAGTGCCGGACTCTCAAGCAGTCGCGTCGCACGGTCAAGATCTGAAAATCCCAGACGCGCAAGTCTGGCGTTATTTGTTACGGACCTGCCACTTTGCATTACGAGGCGCTCGCGTATTGCCAAACCAGATCAGCCCAAGCCCGCGTCATCGGTCGCCATGCTCGAATTAAGTCGGGTTCGGCAGCACGAAACTCAATGCAAACCTCCGCGGTATCACACCCGGAACGCTCCAGGGCCTCATCGGCCATCCCCGCCCAGGATTCGAAAGTGTCAGCGTCGACTTCCGGATGCAACTGCAGGCCGTAGGCATTTTCACCAATTCGAAAACCTTGAACCGGGCAACTGGAATTCGTTAGCAGTAACACCGCATCATCTGGTAGTTCGACTATGTGGTCTTGATGCCATTGGCCGGCCGGGATATCAGATCCTGGTGCCCCAATCGCACCGATCACAAAGTCCGTCAGTCCGTCAGCGGTGCGATTAACGCTTACCACGCCGATCTCGGTAATCGGTCCTAACTCAACGCGACCACCTCTCGCAGCCGCCAGCAGTTGCGCCCCAAGGCATAACCCGAGGATGGGGATACCGCGGTTCGTCGCATCGGCTAATAGCGCCCGCTCGGCCGCCAGCCACGGGGCAACTTCATCGTCAGTGGCGCCCATCACGCCGCCGAGTGGCAATAACCCGTGCACCCCCGGTGGCACCACGGCCGGCACCTGCTCGCCGAAGCATGCTTTGATCACCTGAACCGCGATACCGGCCTCGGCCAACCACTGCCCCACCATCAGGGGCGGGTCGGTGGGATCATTTTGAATCGCCAGCACCACCGGCGTTGAACCGGTGCTGGCGTCAGGGGCCAAAATCTTGGTCACAACTGTGGAAGGTAGCGGTCCAGCTCCCACTGCGTGACTTGGCGTCGGTATTCCTCCCATTCGGCCTGCTTATTGCGCAGGAAGAAGTCAAAGACATGCTCGCCGAGGGTTTCCGCAACTAATTCCGAACGCTCCATAATCAAGGTTGCCTGGTTGAGACTCGAAGGTAACGGCTTCATGCCCATGGCCTTGCGCTCAGCCTCGGTCAGACCCCAAACATCATCCTCCGCGCCATCGGGTAGCTCATAGCCCGCTTCGATGCCCTTCAGGCCGGCCGCAAGCAACACCGCCAACGCCAGGTACGGATTGCACGCACTATCCATGGACCGGAATTCAATCCTGGTGCTGTTGCCCTTGGCCGGCTTGTACATCGGAACCCGGATCAATGCCGAGCGATTGTTGTGCCCCCAGCAGATCCACGATGGCGCCTCTGCCCCACCGGCAAGTCGTTTATAGGAGTTCACCCACTGATTGGTAACGGCGGTAATCTCGGGGGCATGGGCGATTAGCCCAGCGATGAACGACCGGGCGACTTTGGACAGTTGATACGGGGCACCTGCCTCAAAGAAAGCATTTCGGTCACCTTCAAAAAGCGAAAGGTGGGTATGCATACCTGAGCCGGGATGGTCCCGGAACGGCTTTGGCATGAATGTCGCAAACAGACCTTGCTCTAGGGCTACCTCCTGCATGACTAGCCTAAAAGTCATCAAGTTGTCCGCCGTGGTCAAGGCGTCGGCGTAGCGCAGGTCAATCTCCTGCTGGCCCGGGCCCCCCTCATGATGGGAGAACTCGACCGAGATGCCCATGGCTTCCAGCATTGTGATCGCTTGGCGCCGAAAATCGTGCCCGACTCCATTAGGAGCATTGTCGAAGTACCCGTACTGGTCCACCGGGATCGGCACCTGACCGGCGACCGGTGACTCCTTGAATAAATAGAACTCAACTTCGGGGTGCGTATAGAACGTGAACCCAAGGTTTGCGGCCTTGGTCAGTGTGCGCTTGAGCACATAACGCGGGTCGGCATAAGAGGGTGCGCCATCAGGAGTCAAGATGTCGCAGAACATTCGGGCCACGCCCGGCCCTTCGCTGCGCCAAGGGAGCAGCGAAAACGTAGCGGGGTCTGGCTTGGCCAACATATCCGACTCGGCAACGCGGGCAAAGCCTTCGATCGCCGATCCGTCAAAGCCAATCCCTTCGGCAAATGCCCCCTCGAGCTCAGCGGGGGCAATGGCCACCGACTTCAGGGTGCCTAAGACGTCGGTGAACCACAACCGGACGAATCTGATATCGCGCTCTTCTATTGTCCTAAGGACGAACTCCGCCTGCTTATCCATGTGCCAATAGTGGACTAGGCCGTGTTACGAATGGGTTAAACCGTCTGAAGTAGCCTGCTTCCATGAGTGTCATCCGGCTCGCGCTCGCCCAAGTGAACGCCAAAGTGGGCGATTTAGCCGCAAATGCCCTGCTGGTGCGGGACGCGGCCCAGCAGGCCAAGGCCGCCGGGGCCCACCTAATCGCCTTTCCCGAGCTGGTGCTGACCGGCTACCCGGTTGAAGATCTGGCACTGCGTCCCTCCTTCTTGGAAGCCTCTAGATCCGCACTCTTGGCCTTGGCCCGCGACCTACAAGAAGATGGACTCGGCGAGCTCATTTGTGTGGTGGGCTACCTCGATCGACTGGACTTCGAGACCCAAACCGGCCCACGCAATGCGCCCATCAATGCGGCTGCTGTCTTACACCACGGCGCCGTGGTGGCTCGGTATACCAAACACCATCTCCCCAATTACGGAGTCTTTGACGAGGCTCGCTACTTCATCCCCGGCACCGAGCCACTGCTATTACGGCTTAACGACAGCACTATTGCAATCGCAATCTGTGAGGATCTATGGCAAACCGGTGGACCGGTCACCTGGGCGCGCGAAAATTCGGCCGACTTACTCTTGGTGCTCAATGCATCCCCTTATGAGCGCAATAAGGATGACGCTCGGCTAAAGCTATGCCAATTGCGAGCAATCGAAGCCGGCTGCGCCCTCGCCTACGTAAACCTAGTTGGCGGGCAGGATGAACTTGTCTTCGATGGTGACTCACTTGTGGTCGATCGCAACGGTGCTTTATTAGCCAGAGCCCCACAGTTTGTGCCCACCTTGGTGACAATCGACCTAGAAATATCGACCAGCCCTAGGCCAAGTACCTGCATAGACCTGGCCCACATCACTTGGAAAGATCAAGTCACCTATCAGCCCGAAGTCGCCCCCGGCCTGACCGACCCGCAGGAGGTGTATCAGGCACTGACGCTCGGCCTAGGTGACTACGTCAAGAAGAACGGTTTCCAAAGTGTCATCCTTGGGCTTTCCGGTGGCATCGACTCGGCCTTGGTCGCCGCACTTGCCTGCGATGCGATCGGGGCTGAGCAGGTCTTTGGCGTTTGCATGCCAAGTATTTATTCCTCCGAGCACTCCAAGGACGACGCTTTTGACCTCGCCCGACGTACCGGGCTGAATCTCCGCACGATCGCGATCGCACCGATGGTCGACTCTTTTCTGCAAGCCATGACACTAACCGGATTGGCACAGGAGAACCTGCAGGCCCGCATCCGTGGCACCACATTGATGGCCATCTCAAATCAAGAAGGTCACCTGGTGCTAACTACGGGCAACAAGAGCGAGCTCTCGGTTGGCTACTCAACCCTTTATGGTGACTCCGTGGGCGGGTTCGCTCCCATCAAAGACGTACCCAAGACCTTGGTCTGGGAATTGGCACGGTGGCGCAATGCCTTCGCAATCGCAAACGGACAGACCCCGCCGATCCCGGAAAGCAGTATCGAGAAGGAGCCGAGCGCCGAGCTGCGCCCAGCTCAAAAAGACAGTGACTCCCTGCCAGATTACCAAGTACTTGACGCACTTCTTGAGTCTTATATCTCCGGCGACATGGGCAGAAGGGAACTGGTAGCCACCGGATTCGATGCGGGTTTGGTCGATCAAGTTCTGCGCCTCACGGACGCCGCCGAATACAAGCGCAGGCAGTCACCACCGGGAACCAAAATCTCGCTAAGGGCATTTGGACGCGATCGCCGGCTGCCCATCACAAATGGCTGGCGGGAGCCAAACCAGTTCGAAGCGCCGCAACAATAGATGAGGTACTCGCTGCACCTGCCTCCGGCGTCAGCCCCAGCATCTTCAACCAAACCATCGGTCCGATTAGCAAGGCGATTGTTGCCTCCATATCTAGGTCGGACCGCAATTGGCCCTGGGAGATCCCACGCACCAAGACCGCGCGCAGGCGCGCCTGCCGCGGGCGTATCACCCGCTCCACAACCATGGATCGAAGCTGCGGATAACGCGCACCTTCACTCAGGACCCTGATCATGATGCGGCTTTTCAAGGAGTCCAATGAGGATTCGCGTATGTCATCTAATAACTTGGTGAGGATTTGCCAATAGTCACCGGGTTCTGGAATTACCCGTACGTCTGCATCTAATTGCTGCATGGCATGGGCGAGTAGTTCTTCACGATTGGCAAACCGCCGATAGATGGTCGCCCTACCAACCCCAGCCCGGGCCGCTACTGCTTCCACCGAGAAGCGCTGGAAGCCCTCCTCGGCGAATAGTTCCAAGGCGGCCGTGTCGATCGCCGAGTCAGCAACGGCGCTGCGCGGTCGACCCTTAGCCCGCACCGGTACCTGGGTAGCCACGGCTACACCTGCTCTTTGCCCGTCGGGTATTCGCCTTGGGCCTGACCACGGTAATCCGCCGCCTCGGTTTCCACCATGGCATCGGCCGCGTCCACCGGGGCCGGGCCGGCACCCATCTCGATCTTCTTTGTCAGCGGAGTGATATGCGGTAGCCCAAAGCCCACCACCAGTGTCGCGATGACCACGACCACAAGTGAAATCAATGAGGCCAGGTGGCTAGCTGTCAAGAAATCAGCATAAGCCGCCTCGCGTACCGAGTTTGCGATGCTGGCCGGTAGGCCGCCTGCCTCCGCTTGGTTCAGGACGCCCATGGTGGCAATCACTGACTCCGAGGCCGCCTGCTTGGCCGCTTCGGGAAATTGCGGCGGCAGTTGAGTCAATGTGCCCTTTAGGTTTGCCGCGTACTGCGTAGCGAGCACCGTGCCGATGATCGCGACGCCGAGCGCCCCGCCGACCTGCCGCACGGTGTTCTGGACCGCAGATCCCGCACCGGCCCGGGCCAGCGGCAACACGTTTTGCATTACCGTTGAAGCTGGGGCAATGACGTTGCCCATGCCGAGGCCGAATATGAAGAATACAACCAGCAGCAGCCAAATCGGGGTGTCGAGCTGCAAGAAGACCAGCCCGACCAGTGCCAGCGTCACAAGTATCAGCCCACCGGTCATTACTTTTCGATAGCCAAATCTCAGCACCGTCTTGGCGCTGCTCGGTGCCGCGATGATCTGGCCGATTGCAAACGGTACGAAGCAAAGTCCCGCAATCAAAGTGTCGTAGCCACGCAGGATCTGAAGATAAAAGGGCAAGGTGAATGTGATGCCAGAGAGCGCAAAGAAGGCCAGCGATACGGCCACGAGGCTCACGGCATAACCGCGGTTCCGAAACAATGTGACGTCGAAACTTGAGTGATCACTGCGCGCTTCGAGGAACAAGAACAAGGCGATAATCGCAAGCCCGGCAAGCACAGGGATCACAACGCCCAGATCAAGCCAGCTCTTGGTCGAGGAGGCATGGATGATGCCGTAGATCAATGCCGTTAGCCCAATTACCGAAAGCGCCAGACCCTGCAGGTCCAGGCGTCGCGGATTTGGATCCTTAGTTTCAGGCACCACCCGAATAATGGCGATCAGGCCGACGATGACAATAGGCACATTGACTAGGAAGACCGAGCCCCAATCATTACCCGTCAACCAATTTGACCACTGGGGATTTTGCAGCAGCACGCCGCCAAGGATCGGGCCCAGGGCTACCGCCGCGCCGACCGCGCCGGCCCACGCGCCAATGGCCTTACCACGTTCATGCGGGGGGAAGACGACCGTGATGATGGCCAAAGTTGTTGGCATCACCGCCGCACCACCCACCCCCATTACCGCCCGAAAGCCGATCAGCATGCCGGCGCTCGACGAAAAAGCACAGATCGCCGAGGCCGCGGCGAACAGCACCAAGCCAAAGATCAGGATCTTCTTGCGCCCCAACCGATCACCGAGTACCCCCCAGGTAAAGAGCAGCGCGGCAAAAGCGAGGACATAGGAATCCACCGCCCAGACAAGTTCACCTTGGCTGGCATTTAGATCCCGCTGGATAGTTGGTAGCGCGATATTTAGGATGGTGTTGTCGAGCACCACCACCAGCAGGCTTACCACCAGGACACTCAAAATTGCCCACCGCCGCGGGTGGCCCTCCCCCGAAGCCATCCAAGCCTGATCCGTCTTGACCTGCTGGGTCATCTGCTCTCCTTTTTGCCTTTCCGAGAAACTGCGGGCGCTCCAGTAATTCGATACGTGAATGTATCGTAATTAACTGCGGGGCGCCACTAGCGCTAATACCGGCTCACCTGTCATGCTTATCGCGTCCGGGGACTCCGTGGGGAGCCTCGAGATTGGAGCGCACCATGGAACTAGTCCGCACGCCACTTGTGAGCAGTGCCCCCCAGCAGATTATTTATGGCGGTGACCCGGCGCGCCGCATTACGATGCGCGACCTCCAACTGGCCACCGAAAAGGGCCAGCGCTGGCCCATGATCACCGCCTATGACGCGCTCAGCGCCGGGGTATTTGATGAAGCCGGTATCCCGGCCCTACTCGTCGGTGACTCCGCGGGCATGGTGGTTTTTGGCCACGACACCACCATTGCGGTAACCGTCGATGAACTGCTCATGCTGGTTCGCGCCGTAGTCAAGGGCTCCAAGCGCGCCCTCGTGGTAGCCGACCTGCCGTTCGGCAGTTATCAAGCCTCGCCCGCCCAGGCCCTCGCAACTGCCGTGTTGTTCATGCAAAAAGGTGGCGCCCATGCGGTGAAGCTCGAAGGCGGGGCCGCAGTACTGCCCCAGATCGAATTGCTCGCTAACTCAGGTATCTCAGTTATCGGACATCTAGGCCTTACTCCGCAGTCGGTCAATCTGCTCGGCGGCTTTCGGGTGCAAGGCCGGGGCGAAAGTGGCGAATTGCTCATTCGCGATGCCAAGGCAATGGAGGCTGCCGGGGCGACGGCAGTCGTACTCGAGCTTGTTCCTGCTGATCTTGCGGCCCGAGTAAGTCAAGCTCTGACAATTCCAACCATCGGCATTGGCGCCGGACCCCATACCGATGCCCAGGTCATCGTCTGGCAGGACTTGGTCGGTTTAACGTCAGGGCCGGCACCGAAATTCGTAAAGCGCTACGCCGATTTGCGCTTGATCATGACCGAAGCCGTAACCACCTGGGCCGGCGAGGTCGCCAGCGGCGATTACCCGGCGGAGGAACACACCTATAAATAGAAGTTCAGACGTCGGTGATTCGCACCCCGGTGTGTGCCTTGTAACGCCGATTCATTGAAATCAAGTTGGCGGTAAATGCCTCGACCTGGTGGCAGTTGCGAAGGCGCCCGGCAAATATCCCGCGCATCCCCGGGATTCGATTAGCCAACGCCTGCACAATGTCGGTCGCGGCGCGGTCATCCCCGAGGACCAAGACATCGGTGTCTACCGAGTCAATGTTTTCGTCTAGCAGGAGAACCGCCGAGATGTGGTGGAAGGCCCCCACAACCTGACTATCGGGCAATAAGTTGGCCGCCTGCTGGGCCGCTGATCCCTCCGCAACGGTCAGGGCAAAGGCGCCCTGCTTATCAAAGCCCAATGGGTTTACGCAGTCGATCAGGATCTTCCCGGCCAGTTCGGCGCGCAGCGAAGTCAGCAGCTCACCATGACCATCCCAAGGTATAGCCGCGATAATTACATCCGAATTAGCCGCACAATCTTGATTACTCGCCCCGGTCACACCATGCCCCAAACCGGCTGCTAAATCCTGTGCCCGCGTTGCATCGCGGGAACCAATAACGACTTGGTGACCGGCTATCGCCAACCGCCGAGCCAGTCCTCGTCCTTGTTCACCGGTGCCACCTAGGACGCCGATGCGCAGTTTTGCAACATCGGGAAGTATTCGTGGGTCAGGAGTTACTACGGCCTCGGTCATAGTGCGAAATACTGCCAGACATCGCAGACAACCACGAATCGGGGACACCGTGGTCAATAAAATTTCCAACTTAGAAGTTGGTCTCATAGCACGCCCGCGACACGAAATGACACACCGACATGAATATGCGCGATTTTCGCCATGTTTTCTGTCAAGGTTCTACTGAAGGTTCCTGCACCAGAGCCGGGACCTACGACACGGGAGGCAACGTGGCGGCAGTAAAGAAGGCAGCCAAGAGGGCGCCGGCGAAGAAGTCGGCCCGTAAGGCAGCCAAGAAGGCAGTAAAGCGCCCAGCCAAGAAGGCTGCAAAGCGCCCAGCAAAGAAGGCAGCCAAGAAGGCCGCCAAGCGCCCAGCCAAGAAGGCTGCAAAGCGCCCAGCAAAGAAGGCAGCCAAGAAGGCTGCAAAGCGCCCAGCAAAGAAAGCTGCAAAGCGCCCAGCAAAGAAGGCAGCCAAGAAGGCCGCCAAGCGCCCAGCCAAGAAGGCTGCAAAGCGCCCAGCAAAGAAGGCCGCGAAGAAAGCCGCCAAGCGCCCAGCGCGCAAGGCTGCACGTCGTCGCGTCGCGAAGAAGGCCTAGTTCGGCCCAAAGCGTGAATGTGAAAGGCCCGCACCATTTGGTGCGGGCCTTTCACATTGCTAAGTTGCCTTATCGCTGGGTTCCCTTATCGCTGGGTTCCCTTATCGCTCACCTGGCATATTCCCTTGTATTGCTCTACTTGGGCGCGCGAAAAAATCGGCTCTGCCTAGACTGCGCTCATGCCCCAATCCACGCGCGCTCCCCTTACCCCTGGCAGGCTATCGGCCGAACGTCCAGTGCCAACGCGTATCGCCCGTCCCCCATACGTCGGCAAGCCAGCTCCCGATCCTTACACCGGCTCTGACGTCCAAGATGAGGAGACCTTGGCCGCGATGCGTATTGCCGGGCGCATCGCAGCTGATGCCTTGGTCGAAGTCGGGGCGAAGGTGGCACCCGGGGTAAGCACCGACGAACTAGATCGCATCGGGCACGAGTACCTTTGCGACCACGGTGCGTACCCCTCGACTTTGGGCTACCGCGGCTACCCCAAATCACTTTGCTCGTCGGTCAATGAAGTCATCTGCCACGGCATCCCAGACTCCACGGAGTTGGTCGACGGCGATATCTGCAATATCGATATCACCGCCTTTATCGGCGGGGTGCACGGAGATACCAATGCGACATTCCTGGTAGGAGATGGCGTCGATGAGGAGTCGAGGCAGTTGGTTGACGTCACCCGGGAGGCTACCCGGCGGGCGATCGCGGCCGTCGCGCCGGGGCGCTCACTCAATGTCATTGGTCGCGTCATTGAAAGTTACGCCCGCCGATTCAACTATGGGGTGGTTCGTGACTTCACCGGTCACGGAATCAACACGGCATTTCATTCGGGCTTGGTCGTGCCGCACTACGACGACCCCGGCTCCAATCGCATTCTGGAAGTAGGCATGACATTTACTATCGAACCGATGCTGACATTGGGCACCTACAATTACAACATGTGGTCTGACGGCTGGACTGTCGTAACCAAGGACCTCCGCCGGACCGCTCAGTTTGAGCACACCTTGGTGGTAACCGCGGCCGGAGCCGAGATCTTGACACTGGCTACCGGAATATCAAGTTGGTGAGCATCCGGATAATCGAAATCCTCCGGGAAGTACCAATTTCAACTATTTTCAGTAGACTGGGTGCGTGACAAAGTGGCTCAGCGCCGATGAACAGCAGTCTTGGCGTTCATTCATCACCGCCTGGACCTTGCTGAACCACCAACTGAACCTAGACCTGCAAAGTCAACATGGCTTGACCATCGCAGATTATGAAATCCTCGTTCGACTCAGTGAAACCCCGGGCCGCCGGATGCGAATGAGTGAGTTAGCCGAACTGACATTGGCCTCCCGGAGCCGCCTTTCCCATCAAGTCGGGCGAATGGAAGCCGCCGGACTTGTTAATCGAGCGGAGTGCACTGAGGACCGCAGAGGCTCGTTTGCGACCCTAACCGAAGCCGGTTGGCAGGCACTCGTTGCAGCGGCGCCAGTCCATGTCGCCGGCGTGCGCACCCACCTGGTCGACGTCCTAACCAAATCCGAATTCAAAGCCCTCGGCGCTGCCTGCCAAAAGGTTGCAAGCGCGATCAGTCCGGAATCAAATTAATCGCTCGGGAGACCGTGACCAAGATCGTCACTAGCGATACCGCCGACTGAATTATGAATAGAAATTTAGCCCGGTGCGACAGCGGCATGGTGTCGGTTGGACTGAACGCAATGATATTCGTATATGCCGTGTAGATGTAGTCGAACAGTTGCGGGGCCCAGGCATCACCCCCAGTTACCGGGCTACCTTGCTGCGGAAATTGGAAATCCCAGGTCGTCACCGAACCGGATTCGCGCACCTTCGGCCCGCCCCCGTCTATCCACCAATAAACCAAGCCGAAGCTCAGCACGTTTACCGCCAAGACCCCAAACCCACCGAACAACAAATAGCCGGCAGGGTCCGTGGTTTTAGTGAACAAGGTGGCTAAAGCGAGTGCAGCATTAAGCACGCTCGCCGCAACCAACAGGCTCAAATATGACAGTGCGAAAACTGCCCATACTCTCCCGGATTCGCTTTCGTGCTTACGTGACACCAGCCAAAGGGGAATCCCTGCCAACTCAATAACCGGGATCAACCAGACAGGCCCAAGGGTGAGCGAAGGTGGTAGTAGCAATTGGATTGAGGCCATCAAAATAACCAACCCAGGAACCCGTAAACTCAGTAATTCTCCCAGCCACGGTGCGGATGGGAGCCTGGAGTTCGAGTTGCTCACCATCTCACCATAATCCCACGGAACCGGCCCCCATGACCCTTAAACGGATAAGCCAAGGTCCCAACACACCCATTGTGCAACACACCCATTGTGGTTTCCTTCATTTGAGTACCGCGATTTGAGTACCGAGACCTGAGTTTGGCCTCGGATACGCTGAGGCTGTGCCGAAAGAAGGATCGCCGGTTGCTCTCTCCGCGAGACTAAGGCCAGTTGCTGGCGACGCTGCAATTGTCGCTGCCATCAGTATCTTCAGTGCCTTCTTATCCGGATCCAAGCAATGGGCCGGGTTCAACTCGCCGGACTCCGAGTTCTACGCATCACTCGCCCTATTCGGTAACGAGGTTACCGATCGAGCACCGGAGCCTGCGTATTACTGGACCAGACTCGGATTCATCGCACCAGTTCGAGCCGTGGTGTCAATCTTGGGTCCGTGGGGCGGGTTCGCGCTCTGGCGTTTCCTGCTCATCGCCCTTATCGCCGCGTCCTTGTATTGGCTGGTTCGACAACGGAGCACCCGCCAACTGGCGGCGGTAATTGCCCTATTCGCGTCACTGAACACCATGGTTCTCAGTTATGTGGGAAACCCATACCTGACCGGGACCATTATCGCGGCCACCTTGCTCCTCATCGCCCTTGCCACTTGGTGCGTATTTGGCACTCCGCGTATTAGTTGGCTACCCGCGCTGCTGTCTGGTGCCACCGCTGGGTGGCTCCTGATGCTGAATCCGTATGCCTGTTTTCTGGCACTTTCGATGTGGGTTGGCGTGCGAATCGTTGGCATTTGTGTGGCCACGGCAAGACGCTGGCGGGTACTCCTCATCGATGTTCTCGCCGCTACCGTCGGCTTCACCGTCGCCCTCTTGACCTTCCTCGGGTTAGGGTTACGGCTCTTTCCTGGCAGGAGTTGGATCGGCACCTACCTCGACTGGAACGGGCGCCTCGATTACGCCAGCTTCATCAGTGATCCGATGATTTGGACCAATGACATTGCCCTACTCGTTCCGATTTCGGCACTTGTGATGGCTGCAATCGCCGCACTCACCACCCGCGGTAACCGCTGGGCACTTACCGCGGTCGTGATCGCCGGCGCCAATATCGCCTTCACCGCAATCTATTTCGCACTCGTGCCGGGGCCCTGGCTGGAAGCCCCGCACTATGTTGCCAAGCTCTGGCCCGGCTCACTCGCCGCGATCGGTCTCGCTGCTGCCGTCTTACTGAAGCGACGAAGTCTCCCACCGATTGCGCTCATCGTGCCACTGGCAGCCCTCCCGTTGGTTTTGTGGAGTGGCAGGTGGCACCTGGTAATCGACCGCGCCCAAGGCGTGCTGATCGCAATTGTGATTTGCCTGACTTTCTTCGTAGCCGCGATAATTGCCCGTCGAACCGCAAATCTGCCCTCGGCGCTTGCCGTATTGGTCGCACTGTCCATCATCGCAATCGGTATGCAATTGCTTCAAAATGGTCGCGGATTTATCGGTATCTACGGCCAGTATCCATTCAGGGCGGCCTATGTGGATTTCAGCGGCGAGCAAATCATGCGCGAAAAGATCAAGGCTGAGCAGTGGCTTATCGATAACACCTCGGCGACTGACAAGGTCGGTATCTGGACTGACCCAGATCGCATGCTGTCGTCGGTTGCCGCAATGCAGCTTTGGGGCAAGTACAACAATGTCACGGGCGCGGCAACTTTGACCCGCGATGACGTAGATCGCCTTGAGCTCAGCAGGCCGACAGCAATTGCAATGTACGCACCCAACCGGCAACAGGTCGACACCTTCTGGGGAAGTATTCCCCCTTGGGCACGGCCATCGACCCCCGAGTGCACCACGGTGCAAATTCCCGGCATCGGCGTTCAGGAGGCTTACGTCTGCCTTACCCACCTGCGCTGGGTTGGTTAACCAAGTTGGATTAGCAGTCCACCGGATCAAGGGATCCGGTGTGGACATCGTAGATCGCTCCGGCCACCACCACCTGATCGGCAATTAACGGGAAGGACCGGATACGGGTCACGTCAGTGATCAATGCCGCACGCTGATCTATCACCGTTCGAAACTCCAGGCTGCGGGTATCGACCCCGTACTGCTCGGCAATTGTCGCGTGGATCTCCGGCTCCTGGGCCTGTGCCATCCGACAGTCGGTGTGCGGCATCACCAAGATGCGGTCCACTCCCAAAAGATACGTCGCCAGCACCAAGGTACGTAGCACGTCCTCGGTCACGCGGGCGCCGGCATTGCGCAAGATCTTGGCGTCGCCTGCCTGCATGCCCACCACCTCGAGCGGGCTAATTCGCGAATCCATGCAGGTAACGATGGCTAGGCCACGCTGCGCCCGGCCCGGTTGCCCGGCAAAAGCAAAGGACTTGGTGAACTCCGCATTCGCCTTGAGCACATCCTCAAAAGCATCGGTTGGGAAATTCGCAGGCATGGGCTGATTGTACTTGGGCTCGATCCGAAACAATGGGGACCATGTCCGCGGCACCCAAACACCCACCGCACCCCGGTCACGACGAGATCGGCCTGCGCGTCACGATGCGATTGAATCAGCCCGGCGGCCAAACTGAGCTCGTCGGCATACTCCAGACGTTGACCAGCGTTCAAAGGCGCACCGGTGACATCGTCACCTTCGATCCGGCCCACGTGGTCACCTGGCGCATCGTCAAATCCGGCTAGTCCGGCCCACCCAAGGGCTCATGCGCATTCACATGAATTTCACATCTTCAATTAACCTGCATCACAAATGCCCGGGGGAACCTTGCCTTAACCAACCAAGGGCCTCACCGATTGAAGTCCTAACCAAAGGAGATGAAGATGAACCGCATCGCAACTTGGGGCACTCGCGCCGCGATCACCGCGGGTGCTTTCGCACTTGTAGTCGGCGTTGGTGCCGGCACCGCATTTGCCGCTGACTCCCCGGGCAGCACCGGCGCCAAGGGACCAAAAGGCGCCGCACTTTCAGCGCTGGTAACCGCGGGCACCATCACCGAAGCCCAGAAGGCGACCTTCCGGTATGAGATGGATGAGGTTAGGCAGGCTGCCGTGGCTGCGGGCACCTCAACGGATTGCGCCGTGATTGAAGCGGCTGCACTCTCGGCTCTAGTCAGCGAAGGGGCCTTGACCCAGGCGCAGGCCGATGCCATCAAGGCCGCTCGACCTGCACGTCCGCAAGGCACTGCCCGCACCGGGGCGGCCGAGGGGACGCGTGGCGGCCCACTTGCCGCGCTCGTAGCCAATGGAACGATCACCCAGGCGCAGGCCGATGCCATCAAGGCTGCGCACCCGGAGCGCTCAGGTGCCGGTGGCCGTGGCGCGCAAACCACGCCACAAACCGCCAGCTAAGTCACTGATCACTACGGCGGCCGGGCCCATAATTGGGCCGGCCGCCGTACAGTTACCGCTAACCACAACTCTCGATATAGATGGTGCCGCCTCGGGGAGGATCAATGACCACAACAATTTTGGTCGTTGACGACGAGCCCGGTGTTAATGACCTGATCTGCGACGCCCTAAGGCTAGCCGGCTACCAGACCCGCTCGGCCTCCCATGGAATGCAGGCGTTAAATTCCCTTCGCGAATTCCCCGTCGCCCTCGTGGTGCTTGATATCAATATGCCGAAAATGGACGGCTATGAGGTACTGACCCGAATGCGCGCAGCGGGCGACACCACCCCGGTCATCATCCTCACCGCTCGCCAAGACCGAGATGACACCAATGCTGGGTTCAAACTCGGCGCTGATGATTTCGTCAAGAAGCCTTTTGGGATCGAGGAATTGACCTTGCGGGTTGCCGCGGTTTTGCGCAGGTCACTAGGTGAGCAACACTCAGCCCTACTCACTGTTGGGGCCTTGAAACTCGATCCCGAGACCCACGAGGCCAGTTGCTTTGAGCAAGTGTTGAATCTTTCCGCCACCGAGTTCCGCCTACTACAAACGCTCATGGAAAACACCAACAAGGTGATGACAAAAGACCAACTGTTGCGCCAGATCTGGGGGTTTGATGCGGGCACCGAAACCACGGTACTTGAGACCTATATCTCTTATCTGCGCAAGAAACTAGGCGGTGCGGCGACCATCAGAACCGTACGCGGTGTCGGGTATCAATTGCTCGCCGATAAGAAGAAATCATGAGCCTTAGATCTCGAATCACTATTCTCACCGCCTTGCTTATCCTCTTTTCGACCGCCATTCTTGGTGCATTCGTGTATTTCACCGCATCAAGTATCCAATACCAAACCATCGATAATGGCCTACGGTCTGCGGTCGCCGATGCCCGAGTGCCGGCGATGGCCGACAGACCGCGCCCTGCGCCGGCAGACGCATTTATTCAGATGGCAATCGGACGAGTGAACCGCGATGGGTCAATCACGGTATTAAGGCAGGCCGGCTACAGCTCCGACCCGCTGCCATTTCCGACTGTGACCGCGGACCAAATAATCCAGGCACAGCAATCGGCCATCACCGTGCCGGGGCCGATCACCTATCGGGTCTTGGCCCGCCAGCCCGACCCAAACCGGGCGATGGCGGTGGCTGCCACCCCACTCACCGATGTTGAAAGCAATCTGACGCAACTTGCCGTCTCGATCCTCATTGGGGTTGCCCTAGTAACAATTATTGGCGCCCTTACGTCGTGGGCCGTCGTACGCCGATTCTTTCGCCCGGTCGACGCGATGGTCGAATCAGCAACAGCAATTGCACAAGGTGACACCGAACGTAGGGTGCCAACAGCCCAGCCTGGCACCGAACTTGGTGAACTCTCCACTGCCCTCAACGCCATGATCGGTGCCCTAACCGAATCGATAACGCGAGTTGAAGCGTCGGAAGTGCAACTCCGAAAATTTGTTTCCAATGCCTCGCATGAGATTCGCACACCCCTCACCGTCATTCGCGGGTACGTCGAACTGCTGCAAAACGAAAGCCCGGATGCCTCGGACCTTCAGGCCCGCGCCCTTGCGCGTATTGCCTCCGAGAGCCACCGCCTCGAAGGTTTGGTGACCCAGCTTTTGGTGCTGGAGAAGATGGACACCCTTGCCCAGCAAGCCTTCCGGATTTTCGACCTATCCCAAATCGTCCGGGACTTCTTCGCGGATCTCGCGGCGCTGAACCCAAACCGGCGCATCGAGTTAGATTTAGACCGATGCCTGATTAACGGCGAGCCCGATGCCTGGCGACAGTTGATCTCGAATCTGGTGCAGAATATTTCGCGCCACACCCCGGTTGACTCTGCCGTCGAAGTGCACCTGCATCGCCATGACGGCCAGACCGTCCTGCAAGTTGATGACGCTGGCGCCGGGATACCGGTGGGTCAACGGGCGGCCGTGCTGCAACGTTTCACCCGGCTGGACGAGACCCCCGCCACCGCCAGCGGTGGTTTTGGCTTGGGCATGAGCATTGTGGGTGCGGTCATTGCCGCCCACGGCGGGCGACTTGAACTCCTCGATAGTCCCTTGGGCGGGCTGCGGGTACAGCTGACTATTCCCACCCCCTGACCTCCACCGGGCGAGGAACTCACAGGAAATCCACATCTTCGTATCGCCCAATTCTCAACTAGACCAGCGAGGCTCCCTCCAAGAGTCAACCAACTTGGAGGGGTTATGCCGAAAGATTCCGGATCCAGCTCTAGTGCCCAATTGACGCGCCGCACCCTGCTCGGAGCCGTTGGCCTAAGCGCGGTCGGTATTGCATCTGCAACTGCCGCATCGGCTCACGAGCACCACGACGGGCGCGCCGGCTCAGGAAGGCCACGTTCAGGCCTTTCGTTCTACGGGCGCAACCAGGCCGGTATCGCTACCGCGCCCCAAGCGCACCTCCAGTTCGCGGCAGTCGATACCAAGGTCACCTCACGCTCGGCCCTCATCAAGTTGATGCGGGACCTGACCTTGGCCGCAGCCGCGCTGACCGCGGCGCTGCCGGTTGGGCAAACCGGCGCGGTAAACGGCCCGCCAGATTTGGCTCCGGAAGACTCCGGCGAGGCGTTGGATCTCCCCGCCGCCGGACTAACCATAACCTTTGGCTTTGGTCCCGCGCTCTTTTCCAGTCCCGGCAAAGGCGACCGATTCGGACTCGCGGATAGACAACCGCCCGGGCTACGACAATTTCCAAGTTTTAAGGGTGATGCGCTGGTAGCCGGGCGGATAGGTGGCGATATCTGCATTCAAGCCTGCGCTGATGATGCCCAGATCGCGATGCACGCGGTGCGGAACCTGATGCGAGTGGCCGGTAGCAGGGCGCGGGTGCGTTGGACTCAAACTGGATTCAATCGGGCCGCTGCCCTCCAACAGGTCACGACCACCCCGCGCAATCTCTTTGGTTTCCGCGATGGCACCAACAACATTATTACCAGTGACCAAGCCGCAATGGACGAATTCGTCTGGGCCAAGGCAGCCGATGGTGCATCGTGGATGGTCGGCGGAAGTTATCTAGCGGTGCGGCAAATCCGGATGCTAATCAAGGATTGGGATGACTCGGTTTTAGAAGAACAGGAGGATGTCTTCGGCCGTAAGAAATCAACCGGTGCGCCACTTTCAGGGGGTATCGAATTCACCAAGCCGGATTTCGCAAAGCTGGCCCCGAGTGGCAAACCAGTCATTGACCCAAAGTCCCACGTGGCCCTTGCTCATCCTGAGCAAAATGGCGGAGTCCGCATTCTGCGGCGGGCATTTAATTACGCCAACTCCGACGACGCCAAAGGTGCAGCGGATGTCGGCCTCTTCTTCATGTCCTATCAGCGTGATCTAGATCGTCAGTTCGTCGCCCTGCAACGTCAACTTAGTGAAAATGATCTCCTCAATGAATATATCCAGCACACCGCGAGCGCAGCGTTCGCGACTCCCCCGGGCACCACCCCCGGCGGGTATATCGGCGAGACGCTCCTTGCGTAGCAAGGGCGTAGGTCACGTAGAGTGCGCATGTGCCAGCAACTAACTCACCAGCACCGGTTCCGTCGGCAGGCAATGGCAAAGCCCTCCTTGCTGCTCTCGGCCTGGGCCGAATGGGTACTGCCATTGCCAACAGGCTTGCCGGTTCGGGATTTGAGGTGACTAGGTGGAACCGCGATGGCAACCTAGATTCCGCTGCAAAGACACGGCTCGCCGAGGCTCTCGCGGGCGCATCAGTGGTGGTGATGAGCCTGTATGACGGTAGAGCCTGCATTGAGGTTAGCGAACTAGTGCAACCGCAGTTGGCACCCGATGCCCTGGTGATAAACACCAGCACCATTGCTCCCAGCGAGGCAAAACTACTTGACTCCTTCTTCACCTCGAACAAGATTATTTACGCACAAGCCCCGGTGATGGGCTCGGTGCCGGCCATCAACACCGGCACGGCAACTGTCATCCTCGGGGGTGCCCCAACTGCCATTGACCGGGCCCGGCCGGTCCTTGCTGCTTTTTCACAGGCCCAGCTTGAATTTGACAGCGCGGAGGCGGCAGCAGCCGCCAAATTGGTCTCAAATCATGCCCTGGCCGAAGTGCTGCTGGCGATTCGGCAGGCGCTGGTGGTCAGCGGGCAACTGGGTTTGCCGATCGATCGCATTTTGGATGTCTTGGAGCTCGGACCGCTGGCGCCAATCGTTAAGGGCAAGCGCGCCCGGCTCGAGGGCCAAAACGAGTTTTCCGCCGCCGACGCAACCCTGGCCGGGCTGATCAAGGATCTGGAGCTGGCCGCCGAAGTTAGCCCAGCGGCCGCGGCGGCCAATTTGAAGTTGCAGCAGCTCGTGCGTGAATTGCGCATCGACCCCGGTGCCGATATCGCCGAGTTGCCCCGCAGCGCTATCTGCTAAGCCGCCCGGATCGAAGCCGCGAAAAATAAAAAGGGACGAGTTGGCCTATAAGCCGGATCCTGTTCCTCAGCCGCCTTTCGGTGACCAATTCGGTGATCATCCATCTGCGACTGCCGTTACCGGCAGCCTGGTGCGGTCTACCTGCAGACATTGAACGGGCCGCTCGTCTGCACAGGCCTTGCGGCCCTCTTGACCTTGCTCCAGGTGGGGTTTACCAAGCCACATGGGTCACCCCATGTGCTGGTGGTCTCTTACACCACCGTTTCACCCTTACCAAGCTTGCGCCTGGCGGTCTGTTTTCTGTGGCACTTTCCCGCGGGTTGCCCCGGGTGGGCGTTACCCACCACCTTGCCCTAAGGAGTCCGGACTTTCCTCGACGTGCTTGCGCACGCCGCGATCACCCGGCCAACTCGTCGGCCTAAGCGTACGCGATCGGCTAGCCGAGATTGAAGGTCTTGGTGGTTTGGTCGGTAACACCAGGGAACGTGACCTGAGCCTTGGTGAAAACCTTGGTGCCCTTGACGGTCTTGGGGTTAGCGAGGGTCACCTTGACCTGGTACCGGTGAAAGAGGCCCGCCACGCAGGTGGGCTCACAGTCGTTGTAGGAGTAAACCCCGGTGCCCTTGGCGGTATTGGCGTTCCAGGTGGTCCATTTCAGGGTCTCCAGCGCCGTGTTCGCATCAGCGCAGGCCAAAATAATGCCGGTCGGCTTCGCTGACACCTCGCCACAGTTGCTGACTTTCACCTTGCCCCCGGTGGCGGCCTGGGCGACCGCGGGCATGGCTACCCCAAGGCCTAGTAGCAACACGCCACTGGAAGTGGTGGCAAGCAGTCGATGCATTTTGATTTTCCTCGCCTGTAGGTTGCCGGATCTAAGTCGTCTTCACTGACCGATTCGATGTTCGAGGATTCAACTCGGTTCCATCAACTCGGGCACACTTGCGCACGTAATTGCTCAGGCACCACGGGCAGCCCGTCGGGGTTGCCGGCCACGTTCTCGCAGACGGTCTCCGGAGCCATCAAGACCAACATGTCGGCATCGCGTCGAAACAAAAATGGGTCTGAAGTCGGCCCGCTGGGTGAGCCGCTGATGGTGGCCACCAGATAAGTCCAGGAGTCAGCGCATACCGCTAGATCAACCGAATCCATTACCAGCCCAGACTCCGAAACGATGTGTCCAATTTCGTCAAGGGCCCCCGAAAGCTCGCAGCTGCTATCGACAGCTGGGGCCGAACAGGCTCCCACTAGTGCTGCCGCACCGAGCACCAACACGGCTTTCATGATCACGGCGGTCCGCAAATGTGGGGCCCACCCCTTTGCTAACGTCACCATGTGCTCATTGTGCTCCCACCAAGTGAAGGAAAGACAACTCCGGCCTTTGGCCGACCGGTGGTCGCGTCGGCTTTGTCCTTCCCGCAATTGACACCGGCCCGGGCCGAAGTCCTAAAAGACCTGACGACGCTGTGCGCCAAGGAGCCACGTCAGGCCGCGAAAGTACTCGGCCTAGGCCCCACCCAACAAGACGTGGTTCACCTCAATGCGCGGCTGACCAAGGCACCCGCCGGGCCGGCGATCGAGGTTTACACCGGCGTGCTCTATGACGCACTTGACGTCACAACCATGACGGGTGTCCAGCGCCGCCGACTAGACCAGCGCGTGGTGATCGCATCGGCACTATTTGGGTTCCTTCGGCCAAACGATCTGATCCCGGCATACCGGTTAAGTGGCGATGTGAGCCTGCCGAAGGTCGGCAACCTTGCTAAGTATTGGCGCGGGTTGCTCAGTGCCGCCCTCGACGAATTGCCCGGGGTAATCCTCGACCTGCGCTCGGGCACCTATGTGGCACTGGGGCCCATCCCGGCCGCGGCGGCCGGGCGCGCAGTGACCGGACGCATCCTGCTGGAACGTGGTCGAAAGAGATCGGTGGTGAGCCACCACAACAAAGCCACCAAGGGGCACCTGGTCCGCGCCCTGATGCAATCTGGATCGGCGCCTAAGACGATCAATTCGCTAATCGCTGCGATCACCGAGGTGGGCTTTCACTGTGAACTAATCGAATCCACCAAGGCCGAGCGCGCGGCTACTTTGGACATCATCGTCCGCGAGGTTTGAACTGCTTATTCGGTAAGTGGCTAGGTACCTTCCGGTGAGCGCACCTGGCGCAGGTGAGCCGACTCGGAAAAACTAAACATCGAGGCGTTGCCATCCGGGAACCATGCCAAGGTGGTGATCGAACATGGCGAGAGTTCCATCCTAAATACGCTATCGAGCGCAGCTCCAACCGCTATCCCTACCATGATCTTGATCGGTGTCACGTGCGCTATTACCGCCACCCGCTGGCCCTGATGGTTTTCAATGAGGCGGCGGCGGCCACGCTCAACTCTAAACTTGACTGCATCTAGTGACTCGCCACCAGGTGGTGCCACCGCGGTGGAGCGCAGCCAGTCCTCGACCAGCTCGGGCCAGCCGGCCTGCACCTGCGCGAACGTCAACCCATCCCACTGACCAAATGCGCACTCAGCAAAATCTGCTTCGGTTTCGATTTCCAGTCCCGTGGCCTTGGCAACCAATTGTGCGGTTTGCTGCGCCCGCAGCAAGGGCGAGGCAATTATCAAATCGAGTCCGCCGCGCTCGGCGAGCTCAGCTGCCAATGCCTGCGCCTGCAGGAGACCGATCGGAGCCAGCGGCAGATCTCGCCCACCCGGCCCGCTAAATCGCTTTTCCAGGCTGAAAGCAGTTGCCCCATGCCGGGCCAGCACGGTGATAGTTGGCGGCCCTTGATCCGTCCAGCCCACCATGCGGTTAGCCGGCCGGGCTTTGTCCGCCACCACTTGCGAATGGGCTTCTTGGGCGTCGCCGGCGACGTCGCTGACATCAAGATCGGCCGCTAGAACCCCACCCAGCCGGACAATTTCGGTTGGTCCGCCCGCTATGGCGAGGTCGAGGACTTCATTTACCAAAGCATCGGCCGTCATATTTTGCGCCCGGGGCACCCACACATAAGTGACTTTGCCGGGCGGGTAAATATCTCTGGCCACAAGGGCGAGCTCCCGCATATCCGGGTGCTTGATCTTCCAGCGCCCCGACATCTGCTCAACGATCAATTTCGAGTCCAGACGCACTTCAATAGTTGCATCGGGGTCGAGCGCAAAGGCTGCCTCAAGCCCGCGTATGGCACCGCGATACTCAGCAACGTTATTGGACGCGATACCGAGATACGCGGCAACCTCAGCAAGAATCTGGCCCGTAGCGGCATCTCGCACGACGGTCCCGAAGGCAGCCGGGCCGGGGTTGCCCCGCGAGCCACCATCGGCTTCAACAATAAGTGAGCGGGTCATCGAACCGTGGAGCTCACAAGCCTGATTCGGGAGTGCGAATAAGGATCCGGCGGCACTCCTCGCAGCGAAGCACCGCATTCGGCGCCGCATCCGCAAGCGCCGAGATCTCACTCGGCGGCAATTGCATGCGGCAGCCTTCACACTGGCCCCGGTAGAGGCGGGCGGCCCCACGTCCGTCTCGAGCCACTCGGATTTTCTCGTACAGTGCGAGTAAGTCCTCAGGTATTTCGGCTTCGATCCAGGCTCGCTCCGCGGCGGTGGCCTCGCGTTCGGCCAAGATTGCGGCCATCAGCACTTCGAGTGCTGAGGTCACCTCTACCTGTTCAACCTCTAGTATTTCGCGCTCACCGGTCAACTGCCGCACGGCCGCGAGTGCACCCTCTACGCGTTCCATTATCTCAAGTTCGATTTCTTCAAGTTCACCTTGTCGGCGGGCCAGCGAACCAAGTTCATGCTGCAGGCTCTGCAATTGCTTTGGGTCATTGATGCTGCCCGAATCCAGTAGCTCCTGGTCACGCCTGGCGCGCTCCCGCACCTGGTCGACATCAGCGTCGGCGCGCGCTTGGTCAAGCCGCAGATCGCCGGCAATAGTTTCGGCCGCGGTGATTTCGTCACGCACCCTAATTAGCCTGGCGGTTAATTCGGCGAGGCGGGCGGCTTCAGGCAAGGTGCGTAACCGGTGGTCGATTTGCGCCAGGTGGGTATCACGGTCCTGTAATTCAAGTAACCGCAGTTGGAGAGCCGGTTCAGCGTTCAGTAGGTACTCCCTAGTGTTGGCGCCATCAGCACCCGCGAGGTCCATGGATCGGTTGGCAGCTTCGAGATGATGGTCTGAACGCTACTGCCCTGGCTGCCAAGGCCGCCGACCAGCGCACCCGCGGCCTGCTCCAGCCACGGCCATTCACCGGCCCAGTGGGAGATATCGATGAGGGCGCAGCCACCGTCGGCTAGATGCTCCAAGGCGCGATGGTGTCGCAGATCAGATGTGACGTAGACATCTGCCACCTGCGCAGCAGCCGCCAAGAAACCATCTCCGGCTCCCCCGCATACCGCGACGGTGCGGACCGGGGTCATCGGGTCACCGGCCACCCGCACCCCGTGCGCGGTTTGCGGTAGGGCGGTGGCCACCAGCTCGGCGAACTGCTCCAAGGTCAATGTCTCCGGTAACTCACCAACCCGCCCCGTGCCAGTATTCGGTTCCCCCTCGGTTGGCACCAGTGGACGCAAGTCAGTCATTGCTAATTTTTGCCCTAGGGCATCGGACACGCCAGGTGTTGCGTGATCAGCGTTGGTGTGCGCGCTAAACAGTGCGATGCCATGGCTGATTAGGGTTTGCACAATCTTGCCTTTGGCCGTTGTTGCTGCGACCGAGTGCACCCCGGCCAAGAAGAGCGGATGGTGGGTGACGATTAGGTCGACCTGGGCCAGTAAGGCTTCGTCGACCACCTCCAGTACCGGGTCCACCGCAAACAGCACCTTTGCGACAGTGGCGTCTGGGTCACCACAAACCAACCCAACAGCGTCCCAGTCCGCGGCTAACTGGGGTGGATAGGCGAGCTCAAGGACCGACACCAGCTGGCCAAGAGTTGGTTGCGACACACCCTCAGGCTACCCGCACCGGGTACTTGCGCGCACCCATCGGTAGCCTCACCCCGGGCCCATAGCTCAGTTGGTAGAGCGCCTCGTTTACACCGAGGATGTCGTCGGTTCGAGTCCGGCTGGGCCCACCAAAGCCACCGCCCGCCTAAAGCGCCGCTAGGGCCGCCTTATATTCGTCGGAATTGCGCGCCTCGCCCGGCCCATTGACCACACTCCAGCGCACCATGCCGTCCTTGTCGATGACGAAGGTGCCGCGCGTGGCGAAGCCTTTCTCGTCAAGGAAAACCCCATACGCCTTTGAGACGTCACCGTGCGGCCAGAAATCACTCAGCAGCGGATGCGTCAATTGATCATGCTCCGCGAAAGCCTTGAGGGTGTATGGGCTATCACAGGAGACGCTTAGGACCACCGTGTCATCATTTACAAAGTCGGTGTACTGATCACGCAGGGCGCAGAGCTCCCCGGTGCAGGTACCGCTAAAAGCGAATGGATAAAACATCAGCACGACGTTCTTCTTGCCTTGGTAATCTGCGAGCGAAACTTTCTCGCCGAACTGGTTGGACAGGGTGAACTCTGGGGCTTTGGATCCTGGTTCGATTGCCATCGGGGTTCCTCTCCGGGAGCGGAAGCAGCATTGTGCCGCCAAAGACTAAGGCCGGCACTTTCGCGCCATTTACTAAGTTACCTCTTGGCGCGCGGCGCTACCAATCTGGTGCCCTGCCAATTCGCACCGGCACTGATGGTGCTGGTTTGCTGCAGGCCCGCAGTTGGGGCCGCGTCGGCAATATCCTCGGCCTCGATATGGCCATCACGCCCGGGCTTGGGCGTCAAGAGCCAGACCACACCGTGATCGGTCAGTGGGCCGATGGCATCCACTAATCCATCGACCAGGTCCCCATCCTCATCACGCCACCACATGATGACGACGTCCACGACATCGTCGTAATCCTCATCAACTAGGTCGCCACCTATGACGTCTTCGATACCAGCGCGCAGCGCCTCATCGACATCGCTGTCATACCCAAGCTCTTGAATTGTCATACCTAGATCAAGTCCCAGACGTGTTGCTCGCTTTCGAGCTTCGTCACGGTCCGCTGCGGCGGTCACCAAGAACCCCTCCTTTTGTGTCTGACTGCGATAACTATTAGCGCAGTTCTACCCGGTGCTGGCCAGGTCAGGTGACCTGTTTGAAGTAATAGTCTTAGAAATCCACACCCGTAGTCCATCGGACTCGCGGCCCGATTGCAAGCAGTGTGCCCCATTACCCCAAGAAAATCCCCCACCTGACCCCCGCGCGGCGCTAATACGAGACAATGGTCTGGGCACCACGAGCGCCCACCAAGTATTCGCTCCGGCCGCCGGCGATCCCGGTAGGCCCACGATGAAAGGGTGCACTAAGTGGCCCCCGCACGAGACCGTGACCCGCTGCTGGCAAGCGGACTGCCCACCCAATACGTAGACGTTGACCCAGACGAAACCGCCGAATGGGTCGAGTCCTTCGACAATCTGGTCGATAACTCCGGAAATTACCGCGCCCGCTATTTGATGCTGTCGCTGCTGCGGCGAGCCGCCGAGCGAAATGTCGGCGTGCCAAGCCTGCGTAGTACCGACTACATCAACTCCATTGCACCCGAACGCGAGCCGTGGTTTCCCGGTGACGAGGCTATCGAGAGGCAGATTCGGGCTTATATCCGCTGGAACGCCGCGATCATGGTGCACCGCGCCCAACGCCCGGGTATCGGCGTCGGCGGCCACATCTCAAGTTATGCCTCATCGGCTACTTTGTTCGAAGTTGGTTTCAACCACTTCTTCCGTGGCCCAGATCACCCAACCGGCGGCGACCAAGTTTTCTTTCAAGGCCATGCCTCCCCCGGGGTCTATGCCCGGGCCTATCTGGAAGGCCGGCTGACCGAGGATCAACTCGATGGTTTTCGTCAGGAGGTCTCCCATCCATCAGGTGGCCTGCCCTCGTACCCGCACCCGCGCCTAATGCCGTGGTTTTGGCAGTTCCCGACAGTCTCAATGGGTATTGGCCCCCTCAATGCGATTTATCAGGCCCGGTTCAACAAGTACCTGACCCATCGAGGGATAAAGGATGCGTCCGAGCAGAAAGTATGGGCATTCTTGGGTGATGGCGAGATGGACGAGGTTGAAGCCGTCGGTGCCATTGGACTAGCAGCTCGCGAGGAGCTTGATAATTTAATTTTCGTGGTCAACTGCAACCTGCAGCGACTTGACGGCCCGGTGCGGGGTAACGGCAAGATCATTCAAGAACTTGAGAGTTTGTTCCGTGGTGCCGGCTGGAATGTCATCAAAGTCGTCTGGGGTCGCAAGTGGGATGAACTCCTAGCCGCAGACCGCGATGGTGCGCTCGTCAACTTGATGAACGCCACACCCGATGGTGACTTCCAGACTTATAAGTCCGAGGACGGTGCATTTATTCGCGAGCATTTCTTCGGCCGCGATCCACGGACGGCCAAGCTTGTTGAGTCGTTGACCGATGATGAGATCTGGGCTCTGCAACGCGGCGGCCACGATTACCGCAAGATGTATGCGGCCTACGAGGCCGCCTCTAAAACCACGGGGCAGCCAACCGTTGTCTTGGCCAAGACCATCAAGGGCTGGACCCTCGGCTCGCATTTCGAGGGTCGTAACTCAACCCACCAGATGAAGAAATTGACGCTGGAGGACCTGCTCGTTTTTCGCGACCGCCTACGTATTCCCATCCCCGATAGTGCGATGGATCCATATTTGCCGCCGTACTACCACCCGGGCCCGCAGGACGAAGCCATGCAATACATGGTCGAAACCCGCCGTCGGCTCGGTGGCTCGGTGCCGACTCGTCGCACCGTCGCGAAGGTGCTCAGTTTGCCGGGCGATGACGCCTACGAGGTTGTCAAGCGCGGCTCCGGTAACCAGGCGATCGCCACCACCATGGCTTTTGTGCGTTTGGTCAAAGATCTACTCAAGGACGAAAACGTCGGTCCACGACTGGTGCCGATCATCCCTGACGAAGCCCGCACCTTCGGGATGGACTCACTGTTCCCGACCGCGAAAATCTATTCACCGCACGGACAGCAGTACATCTCTGTCGATCGCGAATTGATGCTTTCCTATAAGGAGTCAACCTCGGGGCAGATCTTGCACGAGGGCATCAACGAAGCCGGGTCGGTAGCCTCGTTCACTGCCGCTGGTACCTCCTACTCAACGCAGAACGAACCGATGATCCCCATCTACATTTTTTACTCCATGTTTGGTTTCCAGCGCACCGGTGATGCCTTTTGGGCCGCGATGGATCAGATGGCACGGGGCTTTGTCCTTGGTGCGACTGCCGGTCGCACCACCCTTAACGGCGAGGGCCTGCAACATGAGGATGGACACTCACTCCTCCTCGCGAGTACCAATCCAGGGGTTGTTGCCTACGATCCAGCTTTCGGCTACGAAATCGGCCATATTTTCAAGGATGGCCTGCGCCGAATGTTTGGACCTGACCCGGAGAATATTTATTACTACTTGACTATTTACAACGAGCCTTATCCGCAACCGGCTGAACCCGAAGGTGTTGATGTCGAAGGTATCTTGCGCGGCATGCACCTGGTCAGCGAGGCCAGCGGTCCCGGCCCACACGCGCAACTACTTGCCAGCGGGGTTGGGGTTAATTGGGCTCTTAAAGCCCAAGAGTTGCTGCGCGATCACTGGGGGGTGCAGGCCGATGTTTGGTCGGTGACTTCTTGGAATGAATTGCGCCGCGATGGCCTCGCGGTCGATCGCCACAATCTGTTGCAGCTCGCTGAAGAACCCGAGCAGGCATATGTCACTCGGCGCTTGAGCGGTCGACCCGGCCCTGTAATCGCAGTATCGGATTGGATGCGTTCGGTTCAAGATCAGATCAGCGACTGGGTGCCCACTGACTTCATTTCACTCGGTACCGACGGCTGGGGCATGTCAGATACCCGCGGGGCGCTGCGCCGGCATTTCCTGGTTGACGCAGAGTCGATAACCACTCAGACTTTGTCCATGCTCGCTAAGCGGGGCGAGGTCGACCCCGCTCGGGTGCTCGAGGCAATTGAGCGCTACCAACTACGTGACCCAGCAGCAGCTGACGCTGGCAATACCGAAGGATCAGGATGACAAACGATCCGAAACGTTTCTTGGCATATCTAGAGGCTGAACGCAAAGCAGCACTTTTATATCGTGCCTTGGCCGAAACCGTTACCGGTGCTCGTCGCGAGGCGCTCACCGAATTAGCCGGGGTAGAAGACGACCACGCCGAGCATTGGATTGAAAAACTCAAGGAATACGGGGTCGAAGTGCCACCGGCGCCCACTACCTTAGATGCCAAGGACGCAGGCCTGATAAAGCGCGCCCGGGCCGCTGGGCTTGACGGGGTGCTCGCGCAACTGGAGCAAGCCGAAGGCGATGACGCCGGCATGTATGACGATGAGCCCGAAGCCCTTTCGACCATGCCTGCTGATGAACGCGAGCACGCAGAGCGCTTTCGTGCCATGCGCGGCGCCGCTGTGTCGGACTCAAGCCCCGGGATGCCTGATTTCGCCGAAACCTGGCATCGCGGTGATCGATCAGGTGCCACCCGCGCTGCGGTCTTCGGCATCAGCGACGGGCTGGTGTCAAATACCGCGCTGGTCATGGGATTCGCCGGTGCCGCTCCGAATAACAGCACGATTTTGTTTGCCGGCCTGGCCGGGCTGCTGGCGGGGGCCTGCTCGATGGGCGCCGGTGAATATATAAGTGTCGCGAGCCAACGTGATCTATTCCGCCGCGAGATTGCCATGGAGGCAAGTGAGCTACGCGATAAGCCCGAAGAGGAGCAACGCGAACTAGAACTCATCTACCGGGCTAAAGGCCTGACTAAAGAAACCGCTGCTGCCACCGCCGCGCAACTCATGGCCGATCCCGCTCAAGCCCTCGACACTCTTGCCCGCGAGGAACTTGGCCTCAATCCAAATGAACTCGGCTCCCCAGTCAAGGTTGCGCTCTCCAGTTTCATCGCCTTCGCCATTGGCGCCTGTGTAGTGGTGATTCCATACCTGTTCTTCACCGCCCCGGGCGCCTCGACAACCGCACCACTTTATCTAGCAATCGCAATGGCCATGATCTCCTTGCTGGTGGTAGGAGGTGTTGTTGGCCGACTATCGGGGCGTGGCGTCGTGTTCTCCGCCCTTCGACAATTTGGTTGGGGCGCCGGAGCTGCGCTGATCACATTCCTCGTCGGCCGCATCGTCGGCATCTCCATCGGTTAAGTCAGGCTGACGCGGATGCCTCCCGCAGCAAATATCTCCCCGCGCCTAACCCAGGCAACCAGCTCACTAACCGCGGCCGCAACCCGGCTGATGGAGGAAGGTCTGCCTTGGTACCGCGATCTCGGCGCCCAAGAGCGCACCTGGGTTGCCTCGGTGGCCCAAGCCGGAATCACCGCTTTTATCACCTGGCTGGATAACCCGACGAGCCAGCCGGCGCTCACCACCAACGTCTTCGGCGCTGCTCCACGCGAGTTGGCCCGCGCTATTTCACTTGAACAAACTGTCGCCCTGGTGCGCACGACCATTGCGGTGGTCGAATCTGCCGTCGATGAAATTGTGCCCCTGGAAGACCGTCCCGCGCTTCGCGAAGCCATCTTGCGCTATTCCCGCGAAATTGCCTTCTCGGCCGCCGAGGTATACGCCCGGGCGGCCGAAGCGCGCGGGACGTGGGATGCCCGGCTCGAAGCACTGGTAATCGATGCCCTGCTGCGAGGTGAACTAGATGATTCGGTGCTGGGGCGAATTACCGCCCTCGGTTGGTCCGGTGATACCGCGATGGTGGTGATCGCCGGTCCATCCCCGGTCGGTGATCCACAAACCGCCCTCGAAGTTTTGCGCCTCGCCGCTGAAACCTATGGCATTAACTTGCTGACCGGGATCCACGGGACCACCTTGCTGGCCGTGGTCGGGCAATTTTCCGACCCTGCCAAAGCCGCCCGACTGTTGGCCCCGCACTTTGGTACTGGTCCGGTGGTTTACAGCGATATCGTCAGTGGTTTCGAGCAAGTCCCCGAGGCCGCCCGAGCGACGATCTCGGGG
>BJGE01000016.1 GCA_014190275.1 Actinomycetes bacterium
CTGGTCAACCTCGGGGCTCAAAGTGTCCTCCGCACCCCAAAGTACGAGCACCGGGATATCAAGTGCACCGAGTGCTGTCAATGATTCTGCCCGATCGGCCATCGCCTGCTGATACCAAGCAACTGCCTTTGGGCCCGCATCATCAAGCCAGGCTGACACCTGCGCAACTACTTCTGGTCGGGTGTCACGAGTTACCAGCCCAAGCAGCCCGGCGAGCATCGACTGCTGCAAGATCCGACCGCACTCCTGCGGGCTATCGGTGACGGCCTTGGCCATCCGCAACCTATTTTCACGTGCTAACTGGGTGTCCGCACTAGCCTTGGTATCACAGCAGATAGCCGCAACAAATATTTCCGGGCGCTTGCGCAGCATCGCCATCGCGACGTATCCACCAAGTGAGATCCCCCCGAGTATTGCACGGTCGATCCCGCGGTTATCCAAGTCCGCAAGAACGGCATCCGCCACCGCGTCAATACTGGGAGAACCGAGCAACAACTCGGTGCCACCAAATCCTGGCAGATTAGGTGCGTGCACCTGCCAGCCAGCGGCAGCAAGTACCTCCGCTTGCGGAGCCCAAAGCCGGGCATCAAAAGGAAATGCGTGCAACAGCACCACGATGGGATCGCTCATAGATCACTCCAACGTTCCATTGGCCCCGTCCAACGGTGCGGCAACGGCCACGCCTGCGGCGCTACTACCTTGGTGATTTCATCAATGGCGGAGCGCACGTTTATCTCCCCCACCCACAGGTGTTTCGCCCCTGCAACCCCGATCACTTTCACCTGCGGGATAACCGCAAACCGAGCACGCGCAGCATCAGGAACGAGGTAGTCATCAAGCTCGGGCACTACGCAGGTGAGGGCCCGACCTGATTCGGCCCAACCCACTAAGTCAGCATCGGTAGCGAAGCGCAGTGGCGGCGACAATAAGACAGCTCCGCGTACCGGATCCAAATTGCCATGCCGCAAAATCACATCGGTACCGAATGACCACCCCACCAGCCACGGGGCTGGAAGTGATCGCGCCTCGATCTCCCCGATCGCTGCCAACAGATCAAGCCCCTCGCCGCGCCCGTTGTCAAAGTCACCTTCGCTTTGCCCGGCCGCACTTTGTGTGCCCCGAGTATTGAATCGAAGTACTGCTACATCGGCGAGCGCCGGCAAGCGCCAAGCCATCTTGCGAAGCACGTGGCTATCCATCATCCCGCCGTGGGTGGGTAACGGGTGCACGCAGACGATCGAAGCCACCGGCGCATTGCGCTCGGGTAGCGCTAGTTCGCCGACAAGTCTTAATCCGTCCGAAGTCGTCAGCGTTTGCGGCATTCGCAGCGCCGGCAGCACTGAATTCGCAACGATATTTGAGGTTGCCATCTCAGTAGCGCGGCCCACCCGCTGACCGCATGGTGCGCGGCCCACGGTTATGGCGCGAAGCCCAACAGGTGGTATGCCAATGGCGCCGTGACTCAACACCACCCAGACCATCGACCGGGTAGGTCACCACATGTGGTGTGGCAGGTCGGATTTCTTGGTCGCATCCCGGGCACCGGTAGGTTTTCGTGGAACTTGAACCGGTGATGGACTGCACTACCCAATCCTCGCCGTCATAATCCTCAACACGCCTTGCGCTAGGGCCACCTGAACCGCGATCCTCCGCCGATGAACCCGGTTTACGGTGATGTTTACGTCCCATGGCAGCGGGCCAGCATTAGGCGTAGACCCGAAAACCACGGCCCGTCTTACGCCCTAAGTAGCCGGCCGTAACTAGGTGCTCAAGACGCGGCGCCGGGGCGAACCCGCGCTCGCGAAATTCGCGATAAAGGGTCTGCTGAATAGCAAGTGAGACATCAAGGCCAACCACGTCAAGTAGCTCGAATGGGCCCATCGGGTAGCCGCAGCCACGCTTCATGGCTAGGTCAATGTCATCGGCATCGGCATAGTTCATTTCAAGCATACGAATGGCATCATTGAGATACGGGAAAAGCAGCGCATTAACAATGAAGCCAGCACGGTCTGCGCAAACAACCGGGTGCTTATCGATTCGCAGGCAGAGTTCACGCGAGGTTGCAATTACATCATCGGAGGTTGCGACGGTACTGACAATCTCTACCAACTTCATGACGGCAGCAGGGTTGAAGAAGTGTAGGCCCACGACATCCTGCGGTCTTGAAGTAATGGCGGCCATTTCGACCACAGGAAGACTCGACGTGGTGGTAGCCAAGATCGCCCCCGGCTTGCAGATTTCGTCAAGATTTTCAAATAGCGCCAATTTTACAGACAGCTCTTCAACTATTGCTTCGACAACTAGATCAACCTTGGCAAGATCATCAAGCTTGGTAGAGCCGACTAGACGCGCAAGTGCTGCATCGCGTCCAGCCTCGTCGAGCTTGCCACGCTGTACCGCCTTCTCGAGGGATTTTTCGACAGCCCCGCGAACAGCTTTAACTTTATCCTCGGACCGAGCTACGTAGATAACATCAAGGCCCGCTTTTGCAAATGCTTCGGCGATACCGGTGGCCATCGTGCCACTGCCAACTACCCCGACGGACCCAATCCCCCGCGTTGCGACAGCCTCTCCCGCTGTATTGGGTGTGTGTGCATCGACAACTACCGCCGGTGAGTGCGGTGCCTCGTAGGTGTAGAAACCACGCCCAGATTTACGTCCGCGCAACCCAGCGGTGACCATATGCTTGAGGACCGGCGACGGCGCGTGCAACCGATCACGACCTTCTTTGTACATCGTGTCGAGGATTTCATAGGCGGTGTCGAGGCCGATCAGATCAAGGAGTGCGAGCGGACCCATCGGCAGGCCGCAGCCAAGGCGCATCGAGGCGTCAATATCTTCGCGTGTGGCATATTTTTGCTCGTACATAGTCACGGCATGATTCAGATACCCAAACAGCAGCGCATTGGCGATGAAGCCCGCCTTGTCGCCGACAACCACCGGCTCCTTGCCGAGCCGCCGGGCAAACTCGGCCACCGTATCTACTACTTCAGGTGAAGAGACCACGGTGCGAACAATTTCAACAAAAGCTTGTACCGGAGCCGGGTTAAAGAAGTGCAGGCCAACTACCTGCGAGGGCCGCCCGGTAGCAACTGAGATTTCAGTCACCGAAAGCGAGGAAGTATTGCTCGCCAAAATGGCGTGGGCCGGAGTGATCTCGTCCAGGGCGGCGAATAATGCGCTCTTGATCTCCATGCTCTCAGGCACGGCTTCGACCACTAGGTCGACCTCGGCTAGGTCGCTAAGGCTGGTGGTGAAGGTGATTCGCGCCAAGAGTTCAGTACGCTCCTGGTCGGATAATTTCCCCTTGGCCACTGCCCTGCTCGTTGAGCCCTCAATGGTTTTCACCCCGCGAGCGAGATCGACCTCGGTGGCCTCGACCGCCCAGACATGTGCTCCGCTACGGGCCACGACCTCGGTGATCCCGGCCCCCATGGTGCCTAGGCCAACTACCCCGACTCGGGTGATGGAACTCGGCGTGGCGGGGGTCGCAGAATCGCTGATCGGGGTTTGGCTCATGGGCAGATTCTGTCAGTTGCTCAGAACAGCCGAAGACTTGGATCTGCAGTGCCTTTGAGGCCGTCATAATCCAAGACCACGCACCTGATTCCTCGGTCCTGCGCCAGCGTCCGGGCCTGCGGCTTGATCTCCTGGGCGGCAAATACCCCGTGCACCGGGGCAAGGAGTGGGTCTCGGTTCAGCAGGGCCAAATACCGGGTTAATTGCTCCACCCCATCGATCTCACCGCGCCGCTTGATCTCGACCGCCACGGTGACCCCAGCCCCGTCTCGACAGAGCAAATCCACGGGCCCGATGGCCGTGGGGTATTCCCGGCGAATCAGCGTCCAGTCGGCCCCCAAGATGCCCACATGGGTCGCCAGCAAGGCCTGCAGGTGGGCCTCGACGCCGTCCTTTTGCAGACCCGGATCGAAGCCGAGATCATGCTCGGTCTCCAAGAAGATTTCGTGGACGGTTATCTGCAATTGCTCGCCCGCCTTGTTCTCGACCACCCAGACGCTGCCGGTATTTCCCGCGCCAACCCCCGGCTCAATACGGATCGTGCACGGCGGGCTCATCCAGTTAAGGGGCTTATAGGAGCCACCGTCTGAGTGAATCAGGACGGATCCATCGCCCTTGACCATTATTACCCGAACGGCTTCGGGAAGGTGCGCCGTCAACCGACCGACATAGTTGACGGTGCAACGGGCAATTACTATTCGCACGGACTCGGCAATGGCGGCATTGACTTGGCGGCCCGCACCGTGTCAACGATGCTCCGCATGATTACCGTTGCGTCGTAATCCTTCGGGGTGAACACTGAGGCGACACCATGCTCGCGCAGCCAGGTGGCATCGGCGTCGGGGATGATGCCACCGACGACTACTGGCACCTCGCTGAGGCCGCGGGCACGTAATCCATCTACCACCGCCGGCACCAAGGCTCGGTGCGACCCCGAAAGAATCGATAGGCCAACAACGTCAACGTCCTCGGCAACCGCCGCCGCCACTATCTGCTCCGGGGTCAACCTGATGCCCTGGTAAATGACTTCGAAACCAGCATCACGGGCCCTTACCGCGATTTGTTCAGCCCCATTGGAATGCCCATCCAAGCCCGGCTTACCAACCAGCAATCGAAGCGGCGAACCACACTCAGCCGAAGTGATCGCAACCGCACGACGCACCTCGTCCAGTTCTGACCCACTTGAGCCGATCACGCCACCGATACCCGTAGGTGCCCGATACTCACCGAATACCTCCCGCAGCGCGGAAGTCCATTCGCCGGTTGTCACTCCGGCACGAACACACTCGATGGTCACGCTCATGAGGTTCGTGGAGGTTCTCGCCTCCGCCTCGAGTTGCGCCAACACATTAGCTACCTGTTGATTATCGCGCTCGGCCCGCCATGATTTCAGATCCGCAATTGCCTGGGCTTCAACCTCGGGGTCTACCATGAGCACCGCAGCGTCAAGATCCGCTAGCAGTGGGTTGTCCTCACTTTCCTGGAAGGCGTTTACGCCCACAACGACTTGTTCACCGGCTTCTATACGAATACGCCGCTGCGCGTGAGATTGAACCATCTGCTGCTTCATGTACCCGCTCTCGACCGCCGCGACAGCACCTCCAAGCTCCAGCACATAGTCAAGTTCAATGGTCGCTTCGGCAATCATCTCTTTGACAAGCCCTTCAACTACCACAGATCCGGTGAACAGATCCTCGTATTCCAGTAGATCGCTCTCGAACGCAAGTACCTGTTGGATGCGAAGTGACCACTGCTGATCCCACGCACGGGGTAAACCCAAAGCCTCATTCCACGTTGGGAGTTGAACTGCGCGCGCCCTCGCATCTTTTGACATTGTCACAGCGAGCATCTCAAGAACTATTCGTTGCACATTGTTTTCAGGTTGGGCCTCGGTCAGTCCAAGGGAGTTAACTTGCACGCCGTACCTGAACCTGCGTTGATCTGGATTCTGCACTCCGTACCTGGTCAAGGTGATGTGATCCCACATCGCAACAAATGTGCGCATCTTGCACATTTCCTCAACGAAGCGCACGCCAGCATTGACAAAAAATGACATTCGTGCCACCACATCACCAAAGTCAGCAGGATCCACCTGCCCGGAGTCGCGCACCGCATCGAGCACCGCGATAGCAGTGCTCAAGGCGTAGGCAATCTCCTGAACCGGCGTTGCCCCGGCCTCTTGCAGGTGATAACTGCAGATGTTTATTGGATTCCATTTCGGAATGTGCTGCACGGTGTAGGTGACCATGTCGGTTATCAACCGAAGGGATGGCTCGGGGGGAAAGATATAGGTGCCGCGGGAGAGATACTCCTTGATGATGTCGTTTTGGGTCGTACCCTGCAGTAATTTGGCGGGCACCCCTGTATCTTCCGCCGCCACCACATATAACGCGAGCATCCACATCGCGGTGGCGTTGATCGTCATCGAGGTATTCATTTTGTCCAGAGGAATCGCCTCGAGCAGGGCTCGCATATTGCCTAGGTGCGCAATCGGCACCCCGACTTTGCCCACCTCGCCGAGGGCCATCGGCGAATCTGGGTCGTAGCCGGTCTGGGTCGGCAGATCAAAAGCCACGGACAATCCGGTCTGCCCCTTGGCCAGGTTACGGCGGTAGAGGGCATTGGATTCACCTGGTGAGGAATGACCGGCATAAGTCCGGATCAACCAGGGTTTGTCCTTGGGGCGCACATTGCCCTGCGGGCGGTCCTGATCGGCGGGCACAGGCTAAGGGTAGCGAGGCCCTACCCGTGTCCGCTGTGCGGGAACTTCCGACATGGGCAAGACTTGCGCCATGCCCGCGTGGAATGCCTACTCCTTCGCATTTGGCCCGATCCTGGCCCTCCTGGGGATCGTGGTGCTGGTTCTTATCCTGCGCTGGGCATTTAGCCGCGGGGTCTCGGTGGTCGCCGCAGCGCCACGGCGCGGCTCACCTGCTGAGTACGGGATGCTGGTGCCAATCGCTACCCCAAGCACCTATATCGAAGGTGAGGTCTGGCGCCAAGGACTCGAGGCTGCCGGGGTGCGAGCCAACCTCGCCCAGACCAGTGCCGGTCCCAGATTGCTGGTGTGGCCGGTCGATGTCGAAAGCGCGCAGGAAGTGCTATCGCGCCTTAAGTGAAAAGCGAATCGGCTTCGATTCGATCCACGTGCGCTCCCAGACCCAGCAGTGCCGGGACGAAGTCGGAATAGCCACGATCTAGATGCGATACCCCGTAGATGGTTGTGGTGCCATCTGCAACTAAACCAGCTAGCACTAGACCCGCGCCAGCTCTAATATCGGTGGCTTCGACTGGTGCGCCGGATAGGTGCGCACGCCCACGCACCAGCGCATGATGCCCATCGGTCCGCACATCCGCCCCGAGTCGGGCTAGTTCTTGAACAAATCGAAAGCGAGCTTCGAAGAGATTCTCGGTCACAAGTGCCGCCCCGTTCGCGATGGAATTTAGTGCAATGAACTGCGGTTGCAGATCGGTGGGAAAACCCGGGTAAGGCAAGGTGACAACATCCACGGCGAGTGGTCGCTTATCCATGATCACCCGGAATCCATCAGGCAGGACACTTACCTGCGCGCCGGCATCTACGAGTTTGTCCAGCGCTACTTGAAGGTGCATCGGGTCAGAGTTCAAAATAGTGACATCTCCGAGGGTCATGGCCGCCGCGATCGCCCAGGTGCCGGCAACGATTCGGTCGCTGACCGTGCGGTGCACCACCGGATCAAGATGATCTACTCCCTCGATCCTTAGGGTCGAGGTGCCTACGCCGTCAATCACCGCTCCCATATTTATCAGCAGCGCGCAGATATCGACGATTTCTGGCTCGCGGGCGACATTCTCAATTACCGTGACCCCGCTTGCTGTAACCGCCGCCATCAACAAGGTTTCGGTGGCACCAACACTTGGAAAGTCCAGCCAAATCGATCCCCCTGTTAATCGCTGCTGGCAAGTCGCAATTAGATATCCATGCTCGTTGTTGACTTCAGCCCCCAACTTCTGCAGGCCTAAGATATGCATATCCAGGCCACGTGAGCCGATGTTGTCCCCGCCCGGCAAAGCCACCTCAGCAGCTCCGCAACGAGCTAGGAGCGGGCCCAGCACACAAATGGATGCCCGCATTCGACGCACGAGGTCATAGTCAGCTCGATGCGCCAATGTCTTTGGCACCGTGATGCTCACTCGCCGACCGGGGCCATCGTGATCTACTCCACATCCCAGCCGCCGAAGTAACTCCGCCATAATCTCGACATCCAAAATGTCGGGTACCTCGGTCAAGGTGGTGGTGCCTTGGGCCAATAGTGCAGCCGCCATGAGTTTTAGGACGGAGTTCTTGGCGCCGGTCACCCGCACGCTGCCGTGCAGGCGCTGACCACCCACGACGCTCAATACCTCCACGTGCGCATCGTACGAGCGCCTTCGCCGAAGGTGGAATAGGGTCTGATCAAACAAAGGAGCCCCCATGGTTAACCTGACCAAGATCTATACGCGCACCGGCGACGACGGCACCACCTCACTGGGTGATATGAGCCGCACCGGCAAGAACGATCCCCGGCTTAAGGCCTATGCGGATGTGGATGAGGCCAACTGCACCATCGGGGTCGTACTGGCCGCCACCGACGTCCCGGCTGAGGTTCGCGCACTGCTCCTGCGCATCCAAAACGATCTTTTTGACGTAGGCGCCGACCTGTGCACCCCGGTTGTCGACAACCCCGCGCATGAGCCCCTTCGGGTCACGCAAGCCTATGTCGACTTCTTGGAGCAAGCCTGCGATCAATACAACGATCAACTGGAGCCCTTACGCTCCTTCATCCTGCCCGGGGGAACCAGCGCTGCCGCCCAATTACACGTGGCACGGACTGTAGCGCGCCGAGCCGAGCGGTCGATTTGGGCGGCCTTGGACACTTACCACGGTGGCATGAACCCTCTAGCCGCAACCTATGTGAACCGGCTCAGTGACCTGCTCTTCATTCTCGCCCGCTTTGCCAATCTACATGCCGGTGGCGATGTGCTGTGGAAGCCCGGAGCAAATCGCTAACGGGGTCTGTTCTCAGTCGAGCTGGCCGAGTGCTCGCAACCGGGCCCGGCCACGAGCCGCGGTGCTGGGATCCTCCGACCCAGCGTCGGCTCGGGCTAAGTCAGCGTTGATTTCTGATTCAAACTCGGCCGACTCCGCCAAAATCGTCACCCCCGCCTCGGTGACCGAGAGATAACCCCCGTCCACCGCGATACGCAGGTCCTCTTCACCCTCTCGCTCCACCCGGACCATCGCATCGTCGACCAGTTTCGCTACGAGCGGGATATGCCTCGGCAGAATCCCGATATCGCCCGATGTGGTTCGAGTGAACAGAAAGGTAGCCTTACCCGACCAGATTTTGCGTTCGACAGCGACGATCGTTACATCCAATTCAGCCATCGCACACCAACTCTCGACTCAGGTAGGTCCACATCACAAAGTGACGCCGTAACTCGCGGCCTTCTTTGCTAGGTCGTCCAGGCCGCCGATCAGGAAGAACGCCTGCTCGGGCACATGGTCGAAATCTCCCTTGCAAAGCCGATCGAAAGCCTCGATATTCTCCTTCAGCGGCACCGTGGAGCCAGGCTGGCCGGTGAACTGCTCGGCGGCCATCATGTTCTGGCTCAGGAAGCGTTCAATCCGCCGGGCCCTGCTGACAAGTTGCTTGTCTTCCTCGGAGAGTTCATCGACACCAAGAATTGCAATGATGTCCTGGAGGTCCTTGTAACGCTGCAGAATGCGAATAACCTCTTGAGCTACGCGATAGTGATCTTCGCCGACAATTGCCGGGTCCAAAATAGTTGAGCTGGAGGCCAACGGATCCACCGCCGGGAAAATACCCTTGGAGAACACCTTGCGCGAGAGTTCCGTGGTGGCGTCCAGGTGCGCGAAGGTAGTTGCGGGGGCCGGGTCGGTGTAGTCATCGGCCGGCACATAGACGGCCTGCATCGAGGTGATCGACCGGCCACGGACCGACGTGATCCGCTCCTGCAATTGGCCCATTTCATCCGCCAAGGTCGGCTGGTAGCCCACCGCTGACGGCATCCGGCCGAGCAGGGTTGACACCTCCGACCCCGCTTGGGTGAACCTGAAGATGTTGTCGATAAAGAGCAGCACGTCCTGCTTTTGAACATCGCGGAAGTATTCGGCCATGGTCAGCGCCGAGAGCGCCACCCGCATCCGAGTACCCGGCGGCTCGTCCATCTGACCGAAGACGAGGGCGGTGTCCTTGAGGACATTCGCATCGCGCAGCTCCACCCAGAGGTCATTACCCTCACGGGTGCGTTCGCCCACGCCAGCGAATACCGAGGTGCCACCGAAGTTGCGGGCAATGCGGTTGATCATCTCTTGGATGAGCACCGTTTTGCCGACGCCGGCGCCACCGAATAGAGCGATTTTCCCACCACGCACATATGGTGTTAGCAGGTCCACGACTTTAAGCCCGGTCTCGAGCATCTCGGTGCGCGGCTCTAATTCGTCGAAGGAGGGCGGTGGACGATGGATGGGCCACCGCTCGAAGTTCGCGCCGTAGCCGGGTTCGTCTAGGCATTGCCCCAGCGAATTCCAGACGTACCCCTTGACTCCATCACCTACTGGCACCGTGATGGGGCCCCCCGTATCGATCACTTCGGCACCACGCACCAAACCATCCGTGGGCTGCATCGAAATCGTGCGCACGAGGCTGTCGCCGAGGTGCTGCGCTACCTCTAGGGTAACGGTCTTGGCCATGGCACCGTAGGTGATCTCCACCCGCAGTGCGTTGAACAGCTCTGGAACCGAGCCGCGAGGAAACTCCACATCGACCACGGGACCGGTTATGCGCACCACGCGCCCAGCCGTGTCGAGGGTGCCATTGGTGGTACTGCCGGTCTCTTGGGTGACGGTCATGATCCTCTTCGCTTCCTTCGTGATCTATCGGACGGCATCGGCTAGGGCGTTCGCCCCACCGACAATTTCGCTTATTTCTTGGGTAATTTGGGCCTGACGCTCGCGGTTGGACATCAAAGTGAGCGCCTTAATGAGATCATCCGCGTTGTCAGTGGCCGCCTTCATCGCCCGTCGACGAGATGCCGACTCTGATGCGGCAGATTCGAGCAATGCCGAGAAAATGCGGGTAGCCACATATCGTGGCAGGAGCGATTCGAAAAGGGTGTTGGCATCGGGTTCGAAGGAGAACAAGGTCGCCGGACCGTGGTCCTCTTCAACGTACTCCACCTCCATCGGCGCAATCCGTCGAGCATCTGCGGTCTGGGACAGCATCGAGCGGAACTCCGTGAAGACGATATGCAACTCATCTACCCCAAGGATGCCGTCGGCACCCGGGTCGTCTCCATCGTCGTCCGCCCCGGCAACAAAGGCCTCAACCAATGAGTCGGCAACCTCCTGAGCATTCTCATAGGTTGGCCGCTCGGAGATCCCCACCCAAGAACGCGTTATTGCCCAATTGCGAAAACTAAAATAGCCCAGCGCTTTACGCCCGATCACATAGATGACGGGGGTCTTACCTTCCTGGCGGAGCAGCGAGATCAACTCCTCCGCTAGCCTAAGGACGTTCGCGTTATAGCCGCCACATAGGCCCCGGTCTGAAGTCACCACCAGCACCCCGGCACGCTTGGGGTTCTCCCTGGGTACGAGCAGCGGGTGATCAAGTGCTGCCTCGGAGGCCAGATCGGTCAACATATTGGTGATCTCAACCGAGTAGGGGCGCGCCGCCTGTACCCGGGCCTGCGCCTTGGCGATTCGCGATGTGGCGATCAACTCTTGGGCTTTGGTGATTTTTTTAATGGACTCCGCTGAGCGAATTCGCCCGCGAAGTTCTCGCAATGTGGCTGCCATTACTTCTTCTTCGGGGCCGACTTGCGCACCTGGACAGACTCCTTCTCCACATCGTCCTCTGCCAGTGCCTCCACATGCGCGTCGGGAGTGACGGAACTACCGTCAAAGGTGGCGAAACCCTTCTTGAAGTCGGCAACGGCAGCAACAAGTTGCTCCTCGGCGCCTTCGGTGAGCTTCAGGGTGTCCTTGATTTCGGTAAAGATCCCGGCACGCGAAACTTTAAGATGCTCAATGAACTCCGACTCAAAGCGGGTGACATCGGCCACCGGGACTGAATCAAGGTGACCTCTGGTACCGAGCCAGATGGCCACCACCTGATCTTGGACGGCCATCGGGCTGAACTGACCCTGCTTCAAGAGCTCGACCAAGCGCGACCCGCGCTCGAGCTGAGCCTTGGAAACCGCATCTAGATCCGATGCGAATGCCGCGAAAGCCTCCAACTCGCGGTACTGGGACAGGTCGAGCCGGAGTGAACCGGCAACTTCCTTCATGGCCTTGATTTGAGCTGCACCGCCGACTCGAGAAACCGAAACACCGACGTTGATGGCCGGGCGCACGCCCTGGTTGAAAAGGTCGGTCTCCAAGAAGCACTGGCCATCGGTGATCGAGATGACGTTGGTGGGAATGTAGGCCGAGATATCGTTTGCCTTCGTTTCGATGATCGGCAGCCCCGTCATCGATCCGGCACCGAGCTCGTCGGACAACTTCGCACAGCGCTCGAGCAAGCGAGAGTGCAAGTAGAAGACGTCACCGGGGTAGGCCTCACGGCCCGGCGGTCGGCGCAGGAGCAGCGAGATGGCTCGATAGGCCTCGGCATGCTTGGTGAGATCGTCAAAGACGATCAGCACGTGCTTACCCTCGTACATCCAGTGCTGGCCGATGGCCGAGCCGGTGTATGGGGCTAGGTATTTAAAGCCAGCGGGATCAGAGGCCGGTGAGGCCACGATGGTCGTGTACTCCATTGCGCCACCTTCATCAAGTGCCCGGCGCACGCTGGCAATGGTGGTGCCTTTTTGCCCGATCGCGACGTATACGCAGCGCACCTGCTTGGCTGGATCGCCCGTCTCCCAGTTCTGGCGCTGGTTCAAAATCGTGTCAACACATACCGCGGTCTTGCCAGTCTTGCGGTCGCCGATGATTAGTTGGCGCTGACCACGACCAATTGGGGTCATGGCATCGATCGCCTTAATACCGGTTTGGAGCGGCTCTTGGACACTTTGGCGCTGGACGACCGAAGGGGCCTGCAACTCTAGGGGTCGGCGGCTAGTGGCTACGACCTCCCCGCGACCGTCGATTGGCTCGCCCAATGGGTTAACTACCCGTCCCAAAAAGGCGTCACCAACCGGGACGGAGAGCACCTCTTTGGTCCCCTTGACCGACTGCCCCTCCTCGATCTTGGAGAAGTCCCCGAGAATTACTGCGCCAATTTGGTGTTCGTCAAGGTTGAGCGCCATCCCCATGATGCCACCGGAGAACTCCAGCAACTCCTGAGACATCACCGATGGCAAGCCTTCAACGTGGGCAATACCGTCGCCGGAGTCCATTACAACACCGACCTCTTCGCGACCCGTGCCAACTTCAAGACTAGATACGTAGTTCTCGATGGCACCTTGGATGTCCTGCGCGGAGATTGTCAACTCTGGCATGTTGCTCGTCTTCCTCTTCGTCCTAGTAGTTGGCCTATTAGGAACCGTTTATTGGCTGGCTTCATCTAATCGGGTAGCTATTAATTGGGTAGTTTCATCGCTGCTGTGGCCAGCCGCGAAGACAGCGTTCCATCTATCACTTCATCTCCAACGGTGACCGCGAGGCCTCCCAGCAGCCTAGGGTCGATTACTTGGTGCACTGACACGGGGTGGTGGTAAATGCGCTTTAGTAACTCGGTGAGACGAAGCCGCTGGGCATCGGTTAAGTCAGCCGCGGCGCTAACCTCAGCGACGATCTCACCCCGGCGGGCCACGGCAAGTTGGGCTAGTTCAAGCACCGCTTCGTCGGCTCGGCCACCGTGAAGTAGGTCCACGGTCTGGGCGAGCAGCGCCTTGGTGGTGTGGTTGACACCACTATCGGCCGCCAAGATCGAATCCAGTAACTCAACCCGGCCGGAGGTCGACTCTTGGTAGTCGCTCAACAAAGAGGTCAGCCGCGGCTGAGCTGCTAGCACGCGCCCAAAACGAAACAGTTGCTCGGCTACTTCATCCACCTGGTGCTCACGCGCTGCCCGCTCGAGCAGACCCAACCTAGCCAGGTATTGAACGCAGTCGACGAAATCACTGGATGCGGACCAGCGCGCTGTCACCGCGGTACCCAAGACGGCAAGCGCCACCGTACCCACCTGGCTGGCCAACAACCGGCGCAGTAGTTCCTGCTTGGCAGCCTCGGTACCGCCGGCCTCCCCGAGGTGGCGGGCCAAAACCGGCTCCTGCACCAATAATGTGTAAACGGCCGCCAGCTCAGCGGCGAACTGCGAAAGCTCGCCAACCGCAAGGGGCACTACTAATTCATTGAAACTAGCCACCACGGCCGCCTGTGCATCACGGCTAGCCGGACGCAGGTCGGTGCGACCGACCTCCGGCGCTAGCGGCGCCGGGGCCATCTCTTCAAGTTCATCAAGGAACCGGTCAACGGTGCCTGCAAGCTCAACCGGATCAGCTACATAAGCCCTGACAATTTCACCCGCCCGCCCAAGGGCCTCGGCACCAAGTTCACCGCGCAATTCTCGGACGAGTTGTGATCGCATTAGCAGGACCTGCTGTTCGCCCTGCACTGCGATTCGCTCGGCTTCAACCCCACCTTGAATTCTTAGTTGTTCGGTGATGCGAATCGAATCCGAGGCAGCCTCATCAATGATATGGCTGGCCTCAAGCCGCCCCTCCTCCACTCGCTGAGTACGAAAGAGGTCGGCATCGGTCAGGCGCTTGGCCGCCGTGGCGCTTTCCTCGAGTTCGGCGAGCACCTCGGCCTGCCGCTCGGCCATGAGTTTGCGAACCGGTGGGACTACGTACTTCATCATGATCAGCACAATCACTACGAAGCCAATTAGTTGTCCGATGAACGTAGCCATTAACGACCACCGTCCACACCGATAATCCGGTTAGCCAGCGTCAAGGACAAGTTTTCGACCGAGGCATTAAGAGTTGGAGCGAGGCCATCGCCCTCGACCTTGAGGCTCTCACTCGCCTGCCGCAATTTCTCTGCCACTTTTTCGTTAGCCGCTGCGCGAAACTCATCGGCGACTTGGCGACCCTCGGCTCTTGCCTGGTCACGAATCCCGCCGGCCTGGGTTCGTGCCGAAGTCAGTTCCTGCTTGAACTCCGACTCAGCAGCAGCATCTTGTTCGGCCGCCCGACGGTTGTCGAGTGTGGTCTGGGCCACTAACCGGTCACGCTCGTCGAGCACTTTTTGGACCGGTTGCACTACGAACTTGGCGATCACGCCAAAGACAATTAGAAAGATCGCCAAAATGAAGAAGAAGGTACCGTTCGGGACTAGGAAGTTGGTGGTGCCAGCTTCAGCCTCAGTCGCTAAAACGGTCGCGCCGGAAATCACTGCTACACCCATTGCGAATCGCTAGGCTCCCGGTGTGGCAAACACGAAAAGCGCCATGAACGCAAGGTTGATGAAGTAGGCGGCCTCTACCAGACCGACCGTGATGAAGAACGGGGTAAACAGTCGGCCCTGTGCCTCAGGTTGGCGAGCGATGCCGGAGATCAGCGCATTACCGGCGATACCGTCGCCGATCCCTGCACCTATGGCGCCGCCTCCCAAGATGAGGCCACCGCCGATCAGGGCACCGGCCACGATTGTTGGGTCTGCCATTACTCTTCCTCCTTGATTACTTGTCGGATTGGTGTCACTGCCGGACTAGCATTTTTAGCTGGGAGCTGGGTCGTCATAGCCTAGTGGTGTGCATCTTGGGTCTCGGTTGCCTGGCTGAAGTAGAGAATTGTCAATAGCGCGAAGATGAACGCTTGGATCAAGCCCACAAAAAGATCAAATGTCTTCCAGATTGCATTCGGTGCCCACATGATGTAGGTCGGAAGCAGGGCGATCAAGCCCACCATTATCACCCCGGCGAAAATATTCCCGAAGAGCCGCAGTGACAGGGAAATTGGTTTGGCGATCTCCTCGACAAGATTGATTGGCGCCAAGAAGGCAACGTGTCCCTTCGCCACCTTGATCGGGTAGCCGATGATGCCACTGCGCCGGAAGCCCGCCGTGTGGTAGCAGATGAAAACTAGGAGCGCGAGGGCCAGCACGAAGTTGATATCTGAAGCTGGTGGTTTGAGCAACTCCATCGTGGTTCCCTCGGCTGACGTGAACTGCAGGGGCAACACCGAAATCCAATTCGCTACCAGAATGAACACAAATAGGCTCACCACCAACGGCAGCACAAAGGGAGCAAGTGAAAGGCCCATTGATGATTGGACCTGCCCTCTCATCTGGACGGTGATGCCCTCCCAGAACAACTGCACACCACTTGGTACTCCGGTCGAGGTGACCTTGGCGCGAAGAATGAAGGCGAGCACGAGGGTAACGGCAGCCGCCACCAAGGTCGCATAGATCGTGTCGGTGTTCACTGTCATGCCAAGCCAATTCGCCGTGGTGTGGTGCCCGACCTCGATCGAAGTCACCGGCAATACTGCGCTGACCATCGTCACTACCTCCTCGCCTCAGGTTCTGAGCCCGTGGCGATGCTCTCTGGTTGGTTAGGGTCCGGATCCAAGTTTTGGGTCGGGTCACCTTTGCGAAGCTTGCGCCAAACTGGAATTACAGTACTAAGTACGAGGACGACCTGGAACAGCGCTATTCCAAATAGCACCCCGAACCCAAACGGTCGAAATACGAAGGCAATGATCAGCGCGATAACTGTGATTACAAGGAGTCTGGTGGCGGAGTTCAGCGCCATTCCACGCTTGAGCGGATGGTCTTTAGCGGTGATCGTCGCCACCGACCAACTCACCACCTGGGCATTTAGCAGACCCAAGGCCAGGCCAATTGCGAAGAAAACCCCGAACATGACCGCACCCGCTAGCGCCGCCAACACGATCGCGAGGGCACTTATTGCGACACAGAATAAGGCGAGGCGCAATGGCCGGAAAACCAATGACGGCAGGATAAATGGCGTCTCATCAACCGGCGACGCCACTATTCCTCCCGCGATGTTGGCGGCCAGACTTCACTTTCGGATAACCGCGGGCGAAACGCTACCACGAAACCTCAGGCGGACACTCGCGGCCTAGCCTAAATCCCAGGGCTAACCGCGGGTGCCACTGCGCAGGTGGCGAACGGCCGGGGCCGGGGCCGCAGGTGGGCGGCGCACCACATATATCAACAAGCCCAGGCCGACCACGAATCCACCGAGGGCATAGGGCACCGGCACAAAGGCGATCGCCACCGCGGTGCCTGCGACCAACGCGGTCCAGGCGTACATGATCAAGACGGCTCGGGCTTGGGAGTGCCCCATCTCTAGGAGTCGGTGATGCAGGTGCTGCTTATCGGGGGCAAAGGGATTACGCCCGGCACGCGTGCGGCGCACCACCGCCAAAAGCAGATCTACTAGCGGGATCGCCATGACCGCGACCGGGAGCAAGATTGGTAACAAAGTCGGGATGATCGTGGGGCCGGCCAGCGAGCTTGGATCGACCTGACCCGACAACGTAATAGTGCTTGCCGCCAACAGCAGACCCAGCATCATCGAACCGGTATCGCCCATGAAGATGCGAGCCCGGTAGACGTTATGCGGCAGGAATCCAAAACACATACCAACTAGAAGGACGGAGACCAAGGTGGCCAACGTAGCGCGCTCTACCCCGAGCACCACCGAGAGCAGATACGAATAGGCGAAGAACGCCCCGGCTGCCACGGCGACAATGCCGGCGGCTAGACCGTCAAGGCCATCGATGAAGTTGATGGCATTTATGCTGATCAAAACAATCAATACGGTAAACAGCACACTTGTTAGCGGGTCAAGAACGAAAGTGCCACCTATCGGGAGCCAGATCACCGCAATTCCTTGGAATGCCATCACCCCTGCGGCCAATACCTGACCGGCCAACTTAATCGGCGCGTCCAGCCCCCACTTATCGTCGACGATACCGAGCAAAACAATTATCGTCACTCCCGACAGGAGAGCTAGCGGTGCGCTGCCCGTTTCAAATACCGAACCCATCATGGGTAACTTGCTGGCCAACAACAGGCCGGTTAGAAGGCCAAGCATCATCGCGATACCACCCAGGCGTGGCGTGGATTCTGCGTGCACATCGCGATCGCGCACCTCGGCCACAAACCCGAGTCGAATCGCAAACCTTTCCACCAGCGGAGTGGTCAGATAGGTGACCGCGGCGGCGGCGAGTAAACACAAAAGATATTCGCGCACAGCCCCTCCCCTTCGTCAACCGCCTTGAATTACCCGGCCACCTGCTAACCCTGCGGGTAGGCCGGGTGTCTGGTAACCAGTTCGAGAACATCACCGGCAACAGCACCCGAGGTCGCGGGCTCTCGCACAGCGCGGCCGATTAAGGAGGCGATCTCTTTCATATTGCCCTCTTCCATCCCCTGCGTGGTGACCGCGGGAGTCCCCACTCGAATACCCGAGCCGACCGAAGGTGGTTGGGGATCGTAGGGAATTGCATTTTTATTGAGGGTTATTCGAGCCGCATCACAGCGAACTTCCGCATCGGACCCGGTCACACCGAGGGGCTGCAGGTCAATAAGTGCCAGATGGGTGTCGGTGCCACCACTGACCGGTCGCATCCCTTCGGCCGCCAAACCCTCGGCTAGGGCCTGGGCATTGACGATTACCTGCTTGGCGTAGTGCTGATAAGCCGGAGTGGCTGCCTCTTTCAATGCCACCGCCTTCGCGGCTACCGCATGCATCAGCGGGCCCCCTTGCATCATCGGGAAAACAGCCTTGTCAATGGCCGCCGCATGCTCCGCCTTGCACAAGATCATGCCGCCTCGTGGGCCGCGCAGTACTTTGTGGGTGGTGAAAGTCACAACATCAGCAAATGGCACGGGGCTGGGTATCGCCTTACCCGCGACTAACCCGATGAAATGGGCAGCGTCCACCATCAAGATTGCGCCCACCTCGTCGGCGATGGACCGAAAAGCTGCAAAATCAATAAGCCGCGGATACGCGGTAGCACCACAGATGATCATCTTCGGCCGGTGCTCAACAGCCAGTGAGCGCACCTCGTCGTAATCAATTAACTCGGTGTCCTTGCGCACCCCATACGAAATGATGTTGAACCACTTACCGGAAAAATTGACTTTGGAACCGTGGGTCAGGTGACCACCATGGGGCAAACTCATGGCGAGCACGGTGTCGCCGGGCATTACGAAGGCTCCGTAAGCCGCGATATTAGCGCTGGCACCACTATGGGGCTGGAGATTGGCATGATCGGCGCCAAAGAGTTCCTTGGCCCGAGCGATGCCGATTTCCTCGGCCACATCGACTTCGGCACAGCCACCGTAATACCGACGGCCCGGGTAACCCTCAGCGTATTTATTGCTCAGCGTGGACCCGAGGGCCGCCAGGACAGCGGGTGAGGTGAAATTCTCACTCGCAATTAATTGCAGGCCACTGCGCAGGCGGTCAAGCTCGGCGAGGACCACCCCCGCGATTTGTGGATCCTCGGTGGCCAAGGAGTCGAAATCCGGCCCCCAAAATGGCGTGTTGCTCATCGAACTCCCTAATCGTTGGTGGGCCCACTCTACGCGCTGCCGTCTTAACTACCCCGGCACCGAGCCCGCCGTTGTATCTACTAAATCCGGGCAAATCACCTGCAGTTCGGTTACCGTGACCGCCCCGGCCCGCACTAGTTCTGGGACCGGCCCCCGCAGATCCACCACCGTACTGCTCATGGCGCCCGAGCGCTCCCCGGCGCCCGTGGTCAGCTCCCCTAGGTCGCCAACATCTAGGGCGAGCACCAGCGCCTCCCCAAATTGCGCCACCGCGTCGTCAACCGTGGTGGCGGCGGGCATCCCGGCTACATTCGCCCCGGTAACAGCTAGTGGGCCGGTCGCTCGCAGTAGCTCAAGGAGCAGTGGGTGTAGCGGCATTCGAGCCGCCAGCGGCGCGTCCCGCGGCATCTCCCAGGCCAAGGTGGATTGCGGTTCGAAGAGCAGGGTCAACAATCCGGGCCAGAAGTTCGCCATTAGGGCCCGGGCGGCGGGCAACCCAACGTGCACCGCCAAGCCACTCATCGTCGCCGCCCCAGGAACCATGATCGGCACCGGTATCTGATTGGACTGGCCCTTGGCCATGCGCAGGGCGGCCACCCCTCGGGTACTGAAGGGGTCGGTCGCCAAGGCATAGACACTCTCGGTTGGGACCAAGATCAAATCACCGCGTCGCGCTGCTGAAGTTGCCGCACTCAGCGCACGCGGACGATCCGGGTAATCGGCGCTCGATCCGCAAGCCAGCCGTAACATGGCACCCCCTTATCTTCAGCTAGCTCGACGAGCAATTGTAAATCTCGGCAAACCATTTAGGTCTGAGCGATCCACGACTTCACCCCAAACCGGTTTACCGGTCGGACAATTTGTGATTAGCCCTAGTTCCTCGTCGATCACCAGACTCTCGGTGAGTCCGGCAACACCTTTCAACCCCGCGTCAGCGCCCTGGACATCGGCGTGCTCAACCACCACCCTGCCCCCGGGCTTGCGCAAAATTGCCGCCGTTCGCAGCACCCCGCGCACTACGTCAAGACCATCTGCACCGGCGACAAGTGCCATCTTGGGCTCATAGTCGCGGACTTCTGGCTCCCTGGGGATCATGTGCACCGGGATATAAGGCGGATTCGAGACGATCACCGAAACCTGACCGGCCAACCGTGCCAGACTATGTCCAGCGTCAGCGACGCTGGCAGCGTCATCGTGCACCACGTCAACCCGAGATCTGACGGCAATCAATGCCGGCTCCTGCGCCAATAGGTTGAGCCTGGTCCAGCGCACGGCATCGGGATCGACTTCGACCGCGAATACCATTGCGTCTTCTACTTCAACCCCAAGCGAGAACGCTATGGCTCCGCTACCTGCACACAAGTCAACCGCGACCCGGTCCGCCGCTGGCAGCTCGCGTAACTCGCGGATACCGGCTTCGACGACTAGTTCGGTTTCGGGACGCGGAATGAAGACACCTGGGCCAACTTGAAGTTCAATGTGGCGAAATGCGGCAACACCCAAAAGGTGTTGCAAGGGCACTCGTGAGATCCTCTTGGTCAGGAACTGCTCAACCCGCACCCGTTGCTCGGGGGTGACCACATCCTGCAATATCAATCGGTTTCGTGCGACTCCCAATGTGAAAGCGATGATTTGGGCCGCGTCAAAGTTCGGTGACGGCACCCCGGCCGCCACTAGGCGTCGCTCAGCATCGATTAGTACGTCACGGACGGTAACCCGCCCGCCGATCGTCTGATCGATCTCCCAGCTCACGAGGGGGTGTCACCCAATCGCACCGCGTTATCCGCCTCCAAGCAGGCGTCAATTACATCGTCAAGGTCGCCGTCAAGGATCTGGTCCAGATTGTGGGACTTGTAGCCAACCCGATGGTCGGCGAGCCTATTCTCAGGAAAATTAAAAGTACGAATCCGCTCGCTTCGATCAACGGTGCGCACTTGAAGCCTGCGGGCATCAGAAGCATCTTGTGCAGCCTGCTCCTGCGCGGCAGCCAGCAGCCGAGCCCGCAAGATACGCATGGCTTGTTCACGGTTTTGCAATTGGCTCTTTTCGTTCTGGCACGAGACCACCACCCCGGTTGGAAGATGGGTAATCCGCACCGCCGAATCGGTCGTATTCACGCTTTGCCCACCGGGGCCCGATGACCGAAACACATCTATCCGAAGATCATTCGGGTCGACCACAATGTCGACATCCTCGGCTTCGGGGAACACCAGGACACCCGCGGCGGAGGTGTGTATTCGACCTTGGGATTCAGTCACCGGCACTCGTTGCACGCGATGAACACCGCCCTCGTATTTAAGGCGCGCGTAAGGCGCATCACCGGGTTCGGGGTTACCCCGCGCCTTGATAGCCAGTGCTACATCCTTATATCCGCCCAGATCGGATTCAACCGCATCGATAATCTGTGTCGTCCAGCCGCGGCGCTCCGCATAGCGCATATACATGCGAAGTAAGTCAGCCGCGAAAAGCGCTGATTCCTCGCCGCCCTCCCCCGCCTTTACCTCCAAGATGACATCTTTGTCATCGAGGGGATCACGTGGCAGCAGCAGCCTAGTTAGCTGCTCCGCCACTGCTTTCTCACGTTCGATCAGACCCGGCAGCTCCTCAGCAAAGGTCTGATCCTCCCCGGCTAGCTCGGTCGCGGCCGCTACATCATCAGCGAGTGCCGCCCAGTCCCGATACACGGTGATGATGGGACGCAATTCGGCATACCGACGTCCGTACCGTCTAGCCACCGACTGATCCGCGTGCACTGCGGGGTCGGCGAGCTTGAGTTCAAGATCGCTGTACTCGGCACTGAGTTCAGCACATGACTCAAACATCAATCCTCCTTCCCCAGTTCACCGGTATTGCCAAGCCAAAGAAAATAAAACAATCCCGGGCGCCGGTCAGGGACCGACCGCATGACGGGGGAGACACGCGGTCGATCCCGGGCCGGCGCCCGGGATCAGAAGCTAGTTGTCGGCGGACTTATCGTCCGCCTTGCCGTAGCGAGTTTCGAATTTAGCTACCCGACCACCGGTATCGAGAATCTTCTGCTTGCCGGTGTAGAACGGGTGGCACTGCGAGCAGACGTCCGCGTGAATTAGGCCATTTTTCGCGGTACTGCGGGTGGTGAAGGTGGTGCCACAGGTGCAGGTCACCGTGGTTTCGGCGTATGCCGGATGAATATCGGCTTTCACAACTAACTCCTCTTGTCAGCTCCGGGTCGGCTGCCTGAGCAATTTGATCAAGGCCGTGAACCGCAGCGTGGTAATTATTACACCCCCTGCCCACCAGCGAGAAATCCGCCCATTCGGGGGTCCTGGTCTCTACCCGCTAGTCGTCCTCGCCATTACCTGCCGCCGTGGTCTTTTGGATCTGCATCAAGAACTCGGTATTGGTCTTGGTGTCGCGCAGCTTGGTAAGCAGCAACTCGATTGCCTGCTGCTGGTCCAGGGCATGGAGCACCCGGCGGAGCTTCCAGACGATCTTCAACTCCTCCGAGGTCATGAGCAACTCTTCCTTACGGGTGCCCGAGGAGTCGACATCGACGGCAGGGAAGACCCGCTTATCGGCCAGGCGGCGATCCAGCTTGAGTTCCATATTGCCGGTGCCTTTGAACTCCTCGAAGATCACCTCATCCATTCGCGAACCGGTTTCCACGAGCGCCGTCGCCAAGATGGTCAGCGAGCCACCGCCTTCAATATTGCGGGCGGCCCCGAAGAACTTCTTTGGCGGGTAGAGCGCAGTTGAGTCGACACCACCGGAAAGGATCCGGCCCGAGGCAGGTGCCGCCAAGTTGTATGCGCGCCCCAGCCGAGTCATCGAGTCTAGGAGTACGACAACATCGTGACCAAGTTCAACCAATCGTTTCGCGCGCTCAATCGAGAGCTCAGCAATGATCGTGTGATCTTCGGCCGGCCGATCAAATGTCGAGGCTATGACCTCACCTTTTACCGAGCGTTGCATATCGGTGACTTCCTCTGGGCGCTCGTCCACTAGGACGACCATGAGGTGCACTTCGGGGTTATTGGCGGTGATCGCATTGGCAATGGCCTGCAACACCATGGTCTTACCCGCTTTAGGCGGGGAGACAATCAAGCCACGTTGGCCCTTGCCGATTGGCGAAACCAGATCTATTACCCGGGTGGTCAAGTTTCCCGGATCATTTTCCAGTCGGAGGCGATCTTGCGGGTACAACGGAGTCAACTTCGAAAACTCTGGCCGATTGCGTGCGGCTTCAAGATCACCACCGTTGACAGTCTCGATGCGCACGAGTGGATTGAATTTCTCGCGCCGCTCACCCTCCGGGGGTTGCCGCACCAAACCCGTTATTGCATCACCTTTACGCAGGCCATGCCTGCGCACGAGTGAGAGCGAGACATAAACGTCATTGGGGCCTGGCATGTAGCCACTGGTACGAACAAATGCGTAGTTATCCATCACATCGAGAATGCCCGCGACCGGGGTCAAGACGTCATCGGGTGAAATTTCAAGTTCGGCTTCGTTGAAACCACCTTCACGCCGCGGGCCTCGATCGCGCGAGCGGTCCCGGCCTCGACGACGGCCGCCGTCGTTGCCACCATTTCGGTCATTGCCGAAATTGCGGTTATCGCGATTGTTACGATCCCCGCCATTTCGGTTATCGCGGTTATCACGGTTGTTGCGATCCCCGCCATTTCGGTTATCGCGATTATCACGATTGTTGCGATCTCCGCCATTTCGGTTATCGCGATTATCTTGATGCTCACGGCTATCCGTGCGCGTCGTGGTGGCATCGGTAGCCGGCGCGGATTGAGCTTCAACCGGTTGCTGGGTTTCGACCTGCTCCGAAGCTGCCGGGCGGGTGTTGGTTCTGGCGCCGCGAGCCCCGCTGCTTGAGTGTTCACCGCTCACACGTTTTTCGCTGATTGCTGACACTAGGTCACCCTTGCGCATGGCGCTGGAGCCAGCGATACCCAATTTCGCGGCCACCTGCTTTAGCTCTGGGAGCAACATTGCTGAGAGGTCACTGCCGCTGCCATTGGCTGATTTCGCGGCGGACGTTGTTTCGGTCACGCATTTCCTTTATTAGACGGGAACTTCAGCACGATTTCAGAGCGACCATCCGAGGTTCTATCGGAGAGAAAAACCCGAAAAGGGTTCGAATTTGTCACTTGGGGAAGACCGGCGATTGAGCCGTCATCGTTGAAGCCCCCTAACCATAACACAGGTCGGCCGCCCCCCTAGGATTTGGGGGGTCAGATACCAATCGGCACGGTTCGAGCCCCCTGCCCGGAAACCGTTACCGGCCGCACCTGCCAGCCGGAACCGGCAAGTATTGCCACCAAATCAACATTCGTTTCCGAAGCCAGCGCCAAGACACTCGGTCCGGCACCCGAGATCACCGCCGGCACCCCGTTGTCCCTTAGCGCAGCCACCAGCTCTAGGGATGACCCGTAAATAGAGCGACGCAGGTTTTGGTGTAAGCGATCGGTAGTGGCTTCCATGAGGTGCTCGGGAGCAGTGGTGAGCGCATGCAGCAGCAACGCCGATCGCGCGACATTGAACGCTGCATCATCGAAAGCGACCTCATTCGGCAGCAGCATTCGAGCTTCAACCGTTGGCAAAACAGTCTCCGGCACGGCCATTACCAACTTGATCTCAGGATGTAGCTCCAGTCGAATGTGACCGGCCAGGCCCGAGTCACCTGTCCAAGCAAATGTCAAGCCCCCGAAAAGAGCCGCCGAAATATTGTCCGGATGCGACTCCATCGCCCTGGCAATCTGCAGTAATTCGGTATCAGGCAGCAAGGTGTCGCCGGCTAACACCAAGGCGCGCGCCAAAACCAATCCGCCCACGATGGCCGCGGCCGATGATCCCAATCCACGGCCATGTGGGATCGAGTTGTTACACCGCAAGATGAAACCACGAGGATGTGCATCCATGGCGGCAAACCCAAGCGCCATCGCGCGCGCGACCAAGTGCGAATCATCAAGTGGCACATCGTCAGCACCTTCACCGGCGACTTCGATCAAGACCCCATCATCATCAGTGATCATTGCAACTAGGTCATCGACGATCTCGAGCGCTAGTCCTGCCGAATCAAAGGCCGGTCCAAGATTGGCACTTGACGCCGGAACTACCACCCGCATCGGGTCCCGACGCAATGAAGCCGCCATCAAGAATCCAAACCCAAGGCTCGGGCGGCAGCCTTGATCTCAACTGGCACGACCACCGGGTCTTTGGCATCGACCAGGGCCCAATGCGGATCCTTGAGCCCGTTTCCAGTCAATGTGCAAACTACCGATTGGCCAGCATCGAGGCGTCCGGCGGCGTGTAGCTTCAATAGTCCCGCAACACCGGCGGCACTTGACGGTTCGCAGAACAAGCCTTCGCGACCAGCAAGGAGGTGATAGGCGGCCAGGATTTCTTCATCGGTCACCATGTCAATCAACCCAGATGAATCATCGCGCGCCGCCACCGCGAAATCCCACGAGGCTGGATTTCCGATCCGGATCGCGGTTGCGATCGTTTCCGGGTTGGCCACTGGCGCGCCGTACACAAATGGCGCCGCCCCGGCCGCTTGGAACCCCCACATCCGTGGCCGCGTTGACACCGTGCCGTCATCTTGATACTCGCAGTAGCCTCGCCAGTATGCGGTGATGTTTCCGGCATTACCGACAGAAAGACAGTGAATATCAGGGGCGAAGCCCAACATGTCAACGATTTCGAATGCAGCGGTCTTTTGCCCTTCGATCCGCGAGGGGTTAACGCTATTTACCAGTTCCACCGGGTAGTTATCAGCTAACTTGCGCGCCATGGTCAGGCAATCATCGAAGTTACCTTCGACCTGCAGCAAGGTGGCGCCGTGCACGATAGCTTGCGCCAGTTTTCCCATGGCGATTTTGCCCTGTGGCACCAAGACCGCGCAGACCATGCCGGCCTTGACCGCGTAAGCCGCGGCACTGGCCGAGGTGTTGCCCGTCGAAGCGCAAATCACTGCCCGTGCACCGGCTTCTGCCGCTTTTGAGATTGCCATCGTCATGCCACGGTCCTTGAAGGATCCGGTTGGATTGGCACCCTCATACTTAAGCCACACCGAGCAACCTGTCAACTCGCTTAAAGTGCATGCGTAAACCAGCGGGGTGCCGCCTTCACCCAAACTAACCACCGGAGTTGCCGCCGTGACCGGCAATCGATCGCGGTACTCCTGGATTAACCCACGCCATTGATGCACCATGATTAAACTCCGGCCTCGCCTTCGACGCGCATTACCCCAACCACGCGCTTTACCGTCTCAAGTTCACGCAGTCGATCAACGGTAGACCGCAATGCCGCATCACTTGCGAGGTGTGTTCGCACGAGCAAACCGGCTTCGTCGCCATGACCATCTTGACGAACCACCTGAATACTTACGTCGTTCTCGGCGAACGCCGCCGCGATGGTAGCTAGCACGCCGGGCCGATCGGCCACATCTAGATTGACGTAGTAGCGAGTCATAGCCGCACCTATTGGTAGTGGCTTAAGATTCGCATAAGTACTTTGCCCAGGGCTCCGCCCACCTGTTAGGCGATTGCGGGCGGCGGCAACGACATCGCCAAGTACCGCACTCGCTGTTGGTGCTCCCCCGGCGCCGCGGCCGTAGAACATCATTTGACCAGCAGATTCCGCTTCAATGAAGACCGCGTTGAAGGCCCCCCGCACACTCGCCAAGGGGTGGTCACGCGGCACCATTGATGGGTGCACCCGGACTATCACGCCTTCGTTATCACCCTTGATCTCGGCAACCGCAAGTAACTTGATGACAAAACCCATTTGCTGCGCGGCGCTAATATCGGCCGAGGTCACTTTCGATATGCCCTCGCAATAGACATCGTCAAGGGTTACCTTGGTGTGGAAGGCCAATTCGGCCAGGATCGCTGCTTTGGCCGCGGCATCAAGCCCATCGACATCAAGTCTTGGATCGGCTTCTAGGTACCCGAGTGCATCAGCCTCGGCAAATACCTCGTCATAGTCAGCACCTTCTTCATCCATCTTGGTCAGCATGAAGTTGGTGGTGCCATTGACGATACCCATGACTTTAATAACACGATCACCCGCTAGTGACTCACGAAGTGGGCGAAGTAATGGGATCGCCCCGGCCACCGAAGCCTCGAAGTATAGATCGACACCATGGCTAGCCGCGGTCGCATGCAGCGTCGCACCATCAGCGGCTAGTAGCGCTTTATTCGCGGTAACGACACTTGATCCGGCTGCCATCGCCGCCAAGATAAGTGATCTGGCAGGTTCGATGCCACCCATAAGCTCGACCACGATGTCGACGCCGCTGGTGGCAACCGCCATCGCATCACCGGTGATCAAACCCGCGGGCACCCCCGGGCGGGACTTGGTGGTGTCTTGGACCGCAACCGCTGTTAGGTGAATCGGCGCTCCTACTCGCTGCTCTAGGTCAGCGGCGCTGGCGTCAATGAGTCGCGCGACTTGGGCACCAACGGTGCCACCGCCTAGTAGGGCCACGGTCAAAGGTCTAGTCATGTGCCAAGCCTCTCAGGTCCGCTGGTCGTGTCCGCCATCTGGGCCGAGTCTGGGCGACGTCGGCGCGCCCGATCACCAATTGGGCTCCGGCCAAATAATCTGCCCCGAAGAAGACCACCACCTAGCCTCAAGGAGACTGATGGCCACCGACCTGTCGCGCAAACTCCTCGCCGAATTCGTCGGGACCTTCATGCTGGTCTTCCTCGCCGTTGGCGCCGCGGTATTTGGGATCGCTGCCAAAGTTGGAGTGGACGCAGGCGGACCCGGTAACGGGGTTGTTGGAGTTGCGCTGGCATTTGGCCTGGTGCTACTTGGTATCGCCTACGCCTTCGGTCCGGTCTCCGGAGCCCATGTCAACCCCGCGGTTACCTTAGGCATGGCAATGAGCAGGCGAATGACTGGCAAGGACGCTGTCGCCTACTGGATTGCTCAATTCCTCGGGGCTATTTTGGCGGGGGCGGTACTCAAACTCTTTGTCTCCGCTTTCGGGGTCACCGATTACACCGGTGGGCTGGGTACCAATTCATACGACAACGGCAATATCAATATGGCCGGCGCATTTGTGCTAGAGGTGCTCTTGACCGGAGCCTTTGTCCTGGTCATCTTGCTGGTTACCGAGCGAGTAGCGGCCCCCGGCTTCGCCGGCATCGCGATCGGACTCACCCTTACTCTCGTGCACTTGGTCGGGATTCCACTCGATGGCACCTCGGTGAACCCGGCCCGCTCACTTGGCCCCGCCCTATTCGCCGGCGGTTCAGCTCTCGGCCAGGTTTGGTTGTTCATCCTGGCGCCATTAGTTGGCGCGGTTATCGCCGTTGTCATCTGGATGAGCACGCGCGCCACCGCGCAAATGCCCGAGGAGCTAGTTGCGGGCTCAGAGCGCGAGTAAGTCAGGCCCCGGGGTCCAAAGCCAGGAGATCTTCGGTGGTCTCGCGGCGCAACACCACCGAGGTCAATCGATCGCGTACCGCGATAACCGCCGGCCTCGGCAGGTAGTTGTAGTTGGAAGACATTGAGCGGCAGTAGGCACCCGTCGCGGCCACCGCCAATAGATCACCGGGGACTACATCGGACGGCAACCAGGCATCGCGCACCACGATGTCACCAGATTCACAGTGTTTACCAACCACCCGAGCCAACATCGGCTCAGCGGATGAGAGCCTAGAGGCCAACACCACCGAGTATTTCGCCTCATAAAGTGCGGTACGTATGTTGTCGCTCATGCCGCCGTCAACCGATACGTAAGTTCGAACAAGCCCCTCATCAAGTTCGATGGGCTTAACGGTGCCGACCTCATAGATGGTCACCCCGGCGGGACCGATAATCGCCCGGCCCGGCTCGAAGGCCAGGGCCGGCACCTCGATACCAGCCAAGCCACATTCACTTCGCACTACCGCGCAGATCTGCTCAGCCATCTCAGCGACCTCTAGGGGATCATCCCCTTCGATATAGGCGATACCCATGCCCCCACCTAGATTTAGCTCGCGAACACCCACGCCTTGCTCATCACGAAGCGATCGCGCGAATGCTGCCACGCGCACAGCAGCTTCATGGAAGCCCGATGAGTCGAATATCTGTGACCCTAGATGAGAATGCAACCCGGCAAATGACAGTGATGGCAGTTTCACGATCCGCCGGACAGCTTCCGCCGCATCCCCCGAAGCCACCGACAGTCCGAACTTTTGATCTTCGTGTGCCGTTGCGATGAATTCATGGGTATGGGCCTCTACACCAACGGTCACGCGAAGCAATACCTGCTGCACCAAGCCCAACCGGTTCGCTACATCAGCGACTCGAACAATCTCATCGAAGGAATCAATAACTATGCGCCCGACCCCAGCGGTAAGTGCCAATTCGATCTCCGCGATCGACTTGTTATTACCGTGCATCAATAGTCCATGGCCGGGCACGCCGGCACGCAGCACTACCTCGAGTTCACCCCCGGATGCGACGTCGACGCCAAGGCCGGCTTCGGTCATCCACTTAGCCACCGCAGTGGCTAAAAAAGCCTTTGCAGCGTAATAGACCGTGGTGGCGCCAGCGCTTTCATAGGCCTGTCGAAAGAGCTGGGCACGAGACCGGGCATCAATTTCATCGAATACGTAGACCGGAGACTCATAGGCCGCCACCAGATCCCGACAGTCTACGCCGCCTAGCTCAAGGGCGCCCGCGCTATTTCGTCGCGCCGAGCTCGGCCAGATTGCTGGATCCAAGCCGACTGCTGGTTTATCGTTTCGCACAGGGTCAGGGTATTCGATACCCGGTCACATGCGATCGGGTGCGCTGACCCCGAGCAACTGCAGCCCATTGAAAATAGTTTGTCGAGTCGCCGCACAGAGCCATAACCGAGCGACCTGCTCGGGGGTCAAGTCCTCATCACCACGCGGCAGGACCCGGCAACTGTCGTAGAACCGGTGGTAGATGGAGGCCAGATCCTCCAGATATCGAGCCACCCGATGGGGTTCGCGTAATTCAGCAGCACCGGCCACCACCCGGGGGAACTCCGCGAGCGCACCAAGGAGCTCATTTTCCCGCTCATGCGACAGCAAACCGGCAATAAAGTGCAAGTTCCGCCAGTCGATACCTAGTTCGGCTGCATTTCGCAACACCGAGGCAATGCGCGCATGGGCGTACTGCACATAAAACACCGGGTTGTCATTGGTGCGCAATGTGATGACCTCAAGATCGAGGGTCAATGGCGAATCAACCGGATACCGGATCAGCGAGTACCGAGCGGCATCGACACCGACTTCGTCAACCAACTCGTCCAGGGTGACGATATTGCCGGCTCGCTTGGATAACTTGACTTCCTCGCCCCCGCGCGTGATCTTCACGAGTTGCCCGATGAGCACTTCGACCTGATCGAGTTGGTCGCCATTACATGCGGCGACCGCGCGCAATCTGTTTACGTAACCGTGGTGATCCGCACCTAGTAGGTATATACAAAGATCAAAGTCGCGCTCACGTTTGTTGACGTAATAGGCGGTATCGGAAGCAAAGTAGGTGTACTCGCCATCAGCCTTGACTAATACCCGGTCTTTATCGTCACCAAAATCAGTGGTGCGTAGCCACACCGCGCCGTCAAGTTCGTACACGTGGCCCTGTTCACGCAGTAGCTCTAAGCCATGTTCGACCGCGTTGGACTCGTGCAGTGCACGTTCTGACGCCCATAGATCAAAACTAGTGCGGAACTGCTCAAGGACCTGCTGCTGCTGTTTGAGTTGGAGCGCGTACGCGGCCTCACGAAATGCAATAAATTGCTCTTCGATTGGCAATTCCTTGATACTCGGGCGCGCGATAACTATTGCTGCCGCAAGATCATGGATATAGGCCCCCTGATAGCCATCCTCGGGGATCTCCTGGTCGTGCGCTGCGGCCATTACGGAGGCACCGAACTTATCCAGTTGCACGCCACGATCGTTGATATAGAACTCGGTCGAAACCTGCGCACCAGCAGCAACAAGCACGCGGGCGATTGCATCGCCAACCGCAGCCCATCTGGTGTGGCCCAGATGCAATGGACCGGTCGGATTCGCGGAGATGAATTCGACGTTAATGCGCCGGCCAGCGAGGGCTTGACCGGTGCCGAATTCGGCACCTGCCGCGACAATGATTTGGGCGGTTTGCCCCAAAGCGTCACTATCGAGTCGGATATTAATGAACCCCGGTCCGGCAATTTCGGCCGCACCAACCCCGGGGATTTCAGCGATCTTGGGTGCCAAGGACTCGGCAATCGCTTTGGGGGGTAGCCCGGCCGGTTTGGCCAGCGCGAGGGCAATATTGGTGGCGTAATCCCCGTGTTCACGTGATTTTGGGCGTTCCAGCTTAAATTCCGCCGGGAGATCAACGCTGAGCCCAGACTCGGTTAGCCAGGCCAGTACGGCGCCGCGCACGCACAAAGCTAGGGCCTCAGGGGTCACCCCCGGAGCGTAACCAGCAGATTTTGCTTGCTATCACGGGGCAGGGGGCTATGCTCCAACTAGGCAAGGCCAGATCAGCACCACCGTTCTATGGTGCTCACCTAGGTGGGCGTCGGAGTTTCTGAGCACGTGCACAGATGCCGGGACGAGGTTTGAACGGCTAGGCCACGCGACGGGCGACCGTCCGTCGCGACGTTCCGCGCAAGGAGAATGTGCACCATGGCTCAAGGCACCGTGAAGTGGTTTAACGCTGAGAAGGGCTACGGCTTTATCGCCCAAGCCGACGGCGGACCGGACGTGTTCGTCCACTATTCGTCAATCCAGTCGGACGGCTACCGTTCATTGGAAGAGAACCAGGCAGTGGAGTTTGAAATCGTTCAAGGCCCCAAAGGCCCACAGGCTGACAAAGTTACCGTTGGCTAGTTGAACCTGCTTAACGTGAAGGGCCTCGCCGACTGGCGGGGCCCCTCACTTTTATCACTTCCTAATCCCCCGATTCGCAAGTGACACTTAGTGATGTACCTAGATTCCGCACAAGTCAAACATCGAGCACGGAGAGTTTTGTAAGGAACCGATTAGGATCCGCCACACCAATTTACTCTTGCCACACCCGTCACAATCAACACAGATTATTTTTGGCCAGAACGCGTTGGCGTTGCCCCTCGATCTCGGCACCAATTAGCAAACCGAGGAATCCGAGGTAGCACCAGAGTAAGAAGACCACCACCCCACCAAATACCGCGATTGCCGACCCCAGGGTTGTTGAAAAATTCGCGTAGATGCCGACGCCGGCACTTACCGCTAGCAGCCAGAAGGTGCTGAAGATCGGGCCAAGTGCCGACCAAGGGATCGGCTTCGGATTATTCGGTGCATGCCGCAATACCCATCTGATTGCCAGCCAGATAAGTAGCGCACCAATTACCCAGTCAAGGATGCCAATACCCGAGAAGATTCGCACCTGCGTAGCGCCTAACCAACCCAGAATCCGGGGCAACACCGTCAGCGCAACGAATGCACCGACAACAACCAGCATCCCGATCAATGTGGTGAGAGTCGCAATGACTCTTGCCATGAAGCCGCGGCGTTTCGGTGCCGTTTCAAATACCCCATCAAGTGCCAAGCGCAACCCGAATACCACTTTCGAGGCCGCATAGATTGCCACGATCAGGCCAACCAGCGACGTGACGGTCAAACCACTGACCGATGCGTGTTCGGTAGCATTTACCAGTGAATCAGTAATTGGCTTGAGCGCCTGTGCTTGGCTTGGGTCCTGCCCTGCCAAAGAATTCACCACCCTTTGAACTTGATCTGGGCCGAGTATGAGTCCGGCCATTGCGCCCACCACTACGGCTGCGGGCGCCACCGCTAGTGCGACGAAGTACGCCAACCCACCGGCAGCCAATGAGTTTCGGTGCTCGGTGCACCGTAGGCCGATATCTCTTAGCGCGTAGCTGATGGCCCTTAGCCGTGGGTGCACAGGACCATAGTTGCACCCAGCCCTGATGCGCCCGAAAGGCTCATGCTGATTGATCGGTAATGATCTGCCATGATGACGCCGTGAGCCTAGGCGGCCTAACCGCGCGCGGCGATAACTCACCCGCACTCTTTTGGTGGGCCTGGTTATCAATAGCCGCGGCTATAGCAACGATCGCACTGAAGTATTGGGCCTATCTACTGACCGATTCGGTTGGTCTACTTTCCGACGCCCTAGAATCCGTGGTTAATCTGATCGCGGCTGTGGTGGCACTGATCGCCTTGATCATCGCTGCCCGCCCCGCCGACCGCACCCACCACTACGGCCATGGCAAGGTGGAGTATTTCTCGGCTGGCATCGAAGGACTGATGATCGTCGTTGCCGCGATAGTCATCCTGTATTCAGCCGTTGAGCGTCTCCTTCACCCACAACCCTTAGAGGCACTCGGCATCGGCCTACTGATCACCTTGATCGCTACCGGAGTCAATGCCGCCGCCGGGTGGTTGATCTTGCGTGCTGGTCGCCTGCATCGATCAGTAACCCTTGTCGCCGATGGCAAACATCTAATGACTGACGTCTGGACGTCAATAGGTGTCTTCATCGGCGTCGGCTTGGTGGCCCTAACCGGCTGGCTACCGCTCGACTCCATCGTTGCGATCGCCGTCGGTTTAAATATTTTGTGGACCGGGTTCGGCTTGGCTCGAATTTGTGTTCATGGCCTAATGGACCGAGCCCTTAACGCTGCGGATGAGGCCAGCGTCATCGACGTCCTGAACTCATTTGTGTCGCAATACTCGCAGGGGGAATTGGCATTTCACGCCCTGAAGACCCGGGCCTCGGGCCAGCAGCGTTTTATCTCCATGCACGTACTGGTGCCAGGGCGGTGGACGGTCGAAGCCGGTCACGATTTGGTCGAGAAAGTTGAATCGGCCATCGCTATCGCGCTTCCCGGAAGTCAGATCCAGACCCATCTGGAGCCAATTGAAGACCCGAGGTCCTATGACGATGCCGGCGATGGGCACGCGGGGATCGACACCAGCGCCTAGGCGCTGGCCACACTCTTAGCACCCCCACCCGGTTGCCGACCCGTGCTGCGGCACAATGTGCCATTGAGCGAAGTCGCTCTGCGCCTCCGTAGCTCAGGGGATAGAGCGCCGGTTTCCGGTACCGACGGTCGCAGGTTCGAATCCTGCCGGGGGCACGTAAGTACCGGGTGGCGTAAGGAGTGAAGGACAATGCCGTATCTGCTGCTCATGCTCGCCATTTTGAGCGAGGTCATCGGCACCTTGTCACTGAAGGCCAGCGATGGCTTTACTCGCCTTTGGCCCTCGGTGGTCGTGGTAGTCGGCTACGGTCTCGCTTTTACCTTGCTGGCACAGACCCTTAAGAGCCTGGGAGTTGGTCCGACCTATGCGACCTGGTCTGCGCTTGGCACCGTTGGTGCGGCGATTGGCGGCTGGTTTATCTTCGGGGAAAAGATGAGCCCGGTCTCAATAGGCGGAATGGGGATCGTCATCGCTGGCATCGTAATCATGCAATGGGGCAGCGTTACCAGGTGAGCCGGTCACGATGAGCAACACTCGCTCCACTACCCAATTTGCAACCGTCACCACCGGCTATTACCCCGTTGTGGTTGCAGTTTTTTGCGGGCTTCTACTTATTTCCAATATCGGTGCCACCAAATTGATCGAGTTCGGCCCCATCATCACCGATGGTGGGGCCTTCTTGTTCCCGCTCGTTTATATCACCGGCGATGTCCTAAGTGAGGTTTACGGACTCAAGGCGGCCCGGCGCGCGATCTACCTTGGTTTCTTCCTCGCCGTGCTTGCTGCCTTGACTTTTTGGCTAGTGCAGATCTCGCCGCCGGCCAACGGATATGAGAACCAGGAAGCCTTTGAGGCGGTTTTAGGCTTCGTACCTCGCATCGTGCTCGCCAGCATCTGTGGTTACTTAGTCGGGCAATTACTCAATGCGTACGTGCTGGTGAAAATTAAGGAACGCACCCAAGAAAAGGCCCTATGGGTGCGTCTTATTGGGTCGACGGTGATTGGCGAGCTGGCCGACACGGTGGTCTTTTGCACTATTGCGTTTTACGGCATCATCACCGGTGGCGAGTTCTTAAATTACGTCGTAATTGGCTATCTCTACAAAACGCTCCTGGAAGTCGTTCTGCTTCCATTGACTTACCGCGTTATTTCTGCCGTAAAGCAGCATGAGCCAACCTATTAATTGCCACCTTTCACGACACTTTCCAGTACAGATCGCCTTTATGGTGCTAGTTTCATCCATATATGCACGGCTAATGCGTCCTACCGATACATTATTTTCGACTACAGAAGAGAAAGTGCATTATGACACGCAGGATCGCATCCAACTGCTTTGCCGGGGTGATCGGGGTGTTGGCCCTAGCAACCATGTTTACCAACACAGCCACCGCCGCTGTTTGCGAAGTCGAAGTGTGCACACCGTGGCCAACCACATTGCCCACCTACCCAACTACCACTCTCGAATACTTAGCCGGCCCACTGGCACAGCAGAATATGGAAGCTAAGCCTTATAGCACTGGTAAAAATAAAATGTGGCTGCTCCCGGCAACCCCGGCTACCACGCAGTGGGGAGTCTTTGACAACACGGTAACCCCGGCCTTGTATATAAACTCTGGCGACTCGGTCGCTATCGAGACCCTTCGGGCTGGCAATGGGCAAGTTGTTCCTGGTATCTCAATCGAGCAATTGATAACAATTAACACGGCCGTGCCAGGGCGCGGCCCGCATACCGTTACCGGTCCAATTTACGTCAAAGGTGCTGAGCCAGGTGATGTTGTCGCCGTGCATATAAACAAGATTCGTATTCTGAGCAATGCAACTAATAACAGTTCACCAACAGGCGGGCTCTTCCCTACTATTTTCCCACCTCGAGTCGACAGCTACTACCTTGACAACGACAAGATGGAAGCTAAGTTCAATAAGCACATAACCATTCCGCTCGCCCCGTTCCCCGGTATTTTGGCGGTCGGGCGTCCGGACGCGGACTCAACCGGGAGGCTTTGCACCGT
>BJGE01000017.1 GCA_014190275.1 Actinomycetes bacterium
CCCGCACCCGGGCGCACCCAACCAACACCAAGAACCAACCGATCACACGCAACCGAACTAACAGGGACCGCAATATTCGAATTTGGCATAGCACTCTCCTCATTTGGGGATGCCGATTTGAGTTAGGCCATAAGAACACGGACCCGGGGTGAGCGCAAGAAAGGAATCGTTGTGGTTCAAGATTTAGGGGGCTACCCCCAGCCTTTTCAAAAGTTTCGGCTTGGCGAACCCTGCACCGACAGCACCAGGTACGTCATTTCACGCAATTTTCACCCGTCATTCGCACGCCGGATGTTGTTGGCAGGGTTATGAATGCAAGCGCTGTCAGACCCACTACGTTTGGCGCCATGAGAGCCATTCGTCGATTTAGCGTCCGCGCGGTGCTGCCAAAATCGCTTGCTCCCCTTGAGCCACTTGCCCACAATTTGCGCTGGTCGTGGAACGCGGCCACCCGTGACCTATTCTCCGCCATCGACGCCGAGTTGTGGAACTACTGCGGCCAGGACCCGGTTCGGTTACTCGGCGAGGTCTCAGCCGAGCGATTGTCCGAGTTGGACGCAGACCAAGTTTATGTGGGCTGGGTGCGCGAGCGGGCCGATGAGCTGGCGCACTACTTGACCGCGGACCGCTGGTTCCAGACCCTAGATGCGGGCGCGCCTTCGGGCATTGCCTACTTTTCCCCGGAGTACGGCATCACTGCAGCGCTCCCGCAATATTCCGGGGGCCTAGGTATTTTGGCCGGTGATCACCTGAAGGCGGCAAGTGATCTTGGGGTGCCGCTCATTGCACTTGGCCTGTTCTACCGAGCCGGGTACTTTCGGCAGTCACTGTCCATTGATGGTTGGCAGCAGGAGCAATACCCGGTTTGTGACCCCGACGGCAGCCCGGTTTCACTTTTGCGGGAAGCAGATGGCACCTCGGCCAAAGTCAGCGTCGGCCTGCCCGGCGGTCGGGTTATCTGGGCACGGATCTGGATCGCGCAGGTGGGGCGGGTACCGCTGCTCATGCTGGACTCTGACGTAGAAGAAAACGGTCCGGACGAGCGCGAGGTTACCGACCGCCTTTACGGTGGTGGTGGTGAGCACCGTCTGCAGCAGGAAATGCTGCTCGGTATCGGCGGTGTCCGGGCGCTTAGGGTTTACTGCCGCATCACCGGCCGGGTCGCGCCCGAGGTCTTTCACACCAATGAAGGCCATGCTGGATTCTTGGGCTTTGAGCGCATCCGCGAATTGCTGACAGCAGACTCGGGTCTGGGGTTTGATGAGGCACTTGAATTCGTGCGCGCGGGCACGGTGTTCACGACACATACCCCGGTGCCCGCGGGTATCGACAGGTTCCCGCGGGATCTAGTTGCGCAGTATCTGGGCGGGGAGAACAAAGAGCCGGGCGTACCCGTTGATCGCTTTTTGGCATTGGGAGCCGAGACATATTCCGGGGGCGACCCGAATGTTTTCAATATGGCAGTGATGGGGCTACGCCTCGGGCAGCGTGCCAACGGGGTGAGTTTGCTGCACGGTCGGGTGTCCCGCGAGATGTTTTCCGGTCTTTGGCCAGGATTTGATGTTGATGATGTTCCCATCACATCCATCACCAATGGCGTGCATGCACCTACCTGGGTGGCCGGTGAAATTCTTGAGCTAGCAGCCAACGCTGTGGGGCTCGACCAAGCCGATGAGGCCATCGCCTGGGAAGTGATTGCCCAAGCAAGTGATGAACACTTGTGGCACATTAAGCGGCGCCTGCGTGAGAAACTCATCGTGATGGCACGCGAAAGACTGCGAACATCTTGGCTGGGTCGTGGTGCCAGCGATCTGGAATTGAATTGGATTGATGGAGTGCTCGATCCAGATGTGCTGACCATTGGGTTCGCACGCCGAGTGCCATCCTATAAGCGCTTGACGCTGATGCTTCGCGATCCCGATAAGTTGCGAACCTTGCTACTGGATGCGGACCACCCGATCCAACTGGTAATCGCGGGTAAGTCGCACCCAGCCGATGACGGCGGGAAGAAATTGATTCAGCAGTTGGTGAAGTTCGCGGACGAATCCGACGTTCGTCACCGAATTGTCTTCTTGCCGGACTACGACATCAGCATGGCGACTTTGCTGTACCCAGGGTGCGATGTCTGGCTGAACAACCCGATTAGGCCACTTGAGGCGAGTGGCACGTCCGGCATGAAAGCGGCTCTAAATGGCGCCCTGAATCTTTCGATTCTTGATGGGTGGTGGGACGAATGGTTCGACGGCCAGAACGGTTGGGCGATTCCCTCTGCAAAGGGAATTGACGATGCAAATCGTCGCGATGATATTGAAGCTGATGCACTTTATGACCTAATTGAGAAATCGGTTGCAGCGACTTTTTATGATCGTGATAACCACGGAATTCCGCGTACTTGGATTTCGATGGTGCGCCATACTCTGGGCACCCTGGGGCCAAAGGTGCTGGCCAGTCGCATGGTGCGCGAGTATGTCCGGCGTCTTTACACTCCGGCGGCGCTCTCGGCCCGGGCCATGCAGGTGGATGACTACGCCCTCGCTACCGATGTTTCGGCATGGAAGGCCCATGTCCGTGCCAGCTGGCCGCAGCTTCGAGTTGATCACGTTGAGTCCCATGGGGTAGGAGACGCGGTGCTGCTCGGCACCCCAATCACGGTTCGTGCATTCGTGTCCTTGGCGGACCTAAGTACCGATGACGTTGTTGTTCAAGTCGTCTACGGCCGAGTTGACGCCGATGATCGGATCTTGCAGGCGGGACATGCGGCACTGACCCCGATTGAGCAATATGAGGGGAACCGCTGGCAGTATCAGATCACCATGACGCTGGATCAAAACGGTCCATTTGGATACACCGTGCGGATTTTGCCGGCCCATATTGGCTTGGCGTCTCCGCAGGAGCTCGGCCTGCAGGTGCTGGCTCAGGGTATTTCGGTCGGCCCTGATGCTCCCGAGAGTTTACCCTTAGGGAGTTAGCCCACCACCTCGAAGACCAGCACGGTGTGCGCCGCCAGTGGAATTTCGCGGCCCGCTGATTCTGGATCGGTTGATTTCGCGGCGCCCACTTCGGTATCGATCACCAGTTGATACATCGTTCCGTAGGGAGCGCCGGGCAGGATAAAAGACGTACCCTCGCTGCCGGCGTGCATCAGTATCAAGAATGAGCTGCCACCGTCAACCCCAGCGATGAACATTCCTAGGGTTCGAGCGGTGGCCGAGTTCCATTCCTCGACAGTTAACTCATTGCCGGTCGGTGAAATCCAGGCCAAATCCTTGGGACCACCCTCGTGGATGGGGCGCCCATCAAAGAAGTAGCGCTGACGGAAAGCCGGATGGTCGTGCCGCAGGCGAACTAAAGACTTGGTAAAAGCGTGTAAGTCCTGCTGCCATGGCCGCCACTCCCAGTCGAGCCAGGAAATCTCGTTGTCCTGGCAGTAGGCGTTGTTATTGCCGATCTGCGTACGGCCGAACTCATCACCGGCAGTCAACATCGGCACGCCGGTCGACAGGAGCAAGGTTGCCATCAGGTTTCGTATCTGACGCCGCCGAAGTTCGTTGATTGTTTCGTCTTCGCACTCACCTTCGACACCTAAGTTCATCGACCGATTGTCATCGGTGCCATCTCGGTTCCCTTCGAGATTTGCTTCATTGTGTTTGTGGTCGTAGGAGACTAAATCGCGCATAGTGAAGCCGTCATGAGCGGTAACGAAATTTATCGAGGCAAATGGGCGACGCCCCTCACTCGCGTATAGATCAGCCGACCCGGTTAGGCGCCATCCGAGCTCACCGATGCCCGCTGCGCCGCGCCAATAATCGCGTATGCAATCACGGTACTTGCCATTCCATTCGGTCCAAAGCGGCGGGAACTCACCTACTTGATAGCCACCCGGTCCAACATCCCATGGCTCGGCGATTAGCTTGACGCGCCTAAGCACCGGATCCTGCTGAATGGTTGTCATGAAGTTGCCGAGCATGTCGACGTCGTGAAATGACCGAGCGAGGGCGGAAGCCAGATCAAAGCGAAAGCCATCAACATGCATTTCAGTTACCCAGTAGCGGAGTGAGTCCATAACCAGCTGCAGCACGTGTGGGTGCGAGACGTCAAAAGTATTGCCGGTTCCGGTGTAGTCGGTATACCGTCTGCCCTGCTCCCTTAGACGGTAGTAGTCGTCATTGCCGATACCGCGAAACGCGAGAGTTGGACCAAGTTCATTGCCTTCGGCCGTGTGGTTGTAAACGACATCAAGAATCACCTCTAGGCCGGCACCGTGCAGGGTCTTGACCATCTCCTTGAATTCGTGCACTTGCTCACCTCGGGACCCCGATGACGAATAGCGGGCGTGCGGGGCAAAGAAACCGATTGAGTTGTATCCCCAGTAGTTAGTGAGGCCAAGGGCCAAGAGATGGGTTTCGTCGACGAAGTGCTGGGTCGGCATCAACTCGATGGCGGTGATTCCAAGATCTAAGAGGTAATCCATGATCGCGGGGTGGGCGAGCCCGGCGTAGGTACCGCGTTGTTGCTTGGGCACATATTGGTTGCGCATGGTCAAGCCCCGAACGTGCGCCTCGTAGATGAGGGTGTCGCCCCAGGGAATATTCGGATGCCGGTCGTTGCCCCAATCGAACCAGTTGTCGGTAACCACGCTCCGCGGTACGAAGGGGGCTGAATCGCTGGTGCTCATAATGAGGTCATCGTGATCGACATGACCGAAGACCGCCGGGTTCAATTTGAAGTCACCGTCAATCGCGCGTGCATACGGATCAAGGAGCAACTTATTTGGGTTCCAGCGCTGCCCAATGCGCGGCTGCCAGGGGCCCTCGACGCGAAACCCGTAGCGGGTGCCAACCGGCAGGTCCAGCGCGTGGGCGTGGAAAATATTGAAGACCTTGTGGGTCAAGGGGATGCGATATTCAGCTGCGCCATCAGGAAAAACGCATAGGTCCACGGCCGAAGCGGATTGCGCCCAGAGCGCGACATTTGCACCACCATGCCCATCGGGGTGCACGCCAAGGGGATCCCAACCGGTGCTCACCGGGCTCACGCTACAGGCCGCGCCGGATCAAGACTGACCGGTCAGTAGGCTCAGGAGCATGGGAGAATTCGTATCTTTGGAGCTAGCCGGCAAGGTAGCAACAATTGTGTTGGCGCGCCCCCCGATGAACGCCCTTTCGCGCCAAGTGCAAGAGGAGTTACGCGCAGCGGCTGATGAGGTGAGCGCGCGGCGCGATATCGGTGCGGTGGTTGTCTACGGTGGCCCGAAAGTTTTCGCGGCCGGGGCCGACATCAAGGAAATGGTCGAAATGGACTACCAGGAGATGGCCCTGCAGTCGCGTGCACTTCAGTCCGCATTCACCGCGATCGCCAATATCCCGGTACCAACCATCGCCGCAGTAACCGGTTATGCCCTAGGTGGTGGCTGCGAGTTGGCGCTTTGCTGTGACCTGCGCGTAGCCGGAGACAATGCGAAGTTGGGTCAACCCGAAGTATTGTTGGGGATCATCCCCGGTGCCGGCGGCACCCAGCGTCTCGCACGCTTGATTGGGCCGTCACGGGCAAAGGATTTGATTTTTAGTGGTCGTTTCGTGGGGGCTGACGAAGCAATGCGCATCGGCCTCGTCGACAAAGTGGTCGCACCCGATGATGTCTATACCGAGGCACTCACCTGGGCTGAGCAATTCGCCGCCGGTTCGAGTACCGCGTTGCGTGCGGCCAAGCGCGCCATCAACTTCGGGCTCGAAGTAGATCTCAACACGGGCCTTGAAATCGAGCGTGGCGAGTTCACCGGCCTGTTCGCCACCGATGACCGCATTATCGGCATGACATCTTTCATGGAGAACGGTCCGGGCAAGGCCAAGTTCACCGGTCGATGACCATGCCGAACGACCCGGATTCGGACCCAATCACGCGGGCGCTAAGTGACCCAAAGCTCGCCAACGTGTTGTATCACGATTGGGAGGCAGCAACCTATGACGCGAAATGGAATATCTCCTACGACCAACGTTGCATTGACTACGCGACCGACAGATTCGAACATGTAGCCGGGGCCGTCGATGCTCCCTACGACCGGGCCCTTGAGCTCGGCAGCGGCACCGGATTCTTCCTGCTCAATCTCATGCAAGCCAAGGTGGCAACCACCGGCGTACTGACGGATATTTCACCGGGGATGGTCACTGTCGCGGTGCGGGGTGGCCGTGAGCTGGGCCTTAACGTCACTGGTCAAGTCGCCGATGCGGAACAACTGCCATTTTCGGACGAGTCATTTGATCTGGTCGTCGGCCACGCGGTTCTACATCACCTACCAGATGTTGAGTTGGCGATGCGCGAGGTGCTGCGCGTACTCAAGCCTGGCGGTCGTTTCGTTTTCTGCGGCGAGCCAACGAGGTACGGTGACTACGTCGCGCGCAGATTGTCTCGGTTGACTTGGTGGGCGGCTGCACGGGCTACGCGCTTGCCCAAGTTACGCGATCGCTGGGCCCGGCCGCCCGATGAATTAGCGAAGTCTTCAGCCGAAGCTCGGCTAGAAGCCGTAGTTGACCTGCATACCTTTGACCCGGACCAGTTGGCCCGCCTGTGTTTGCGCGCAGGGGCGGTGGATGTTAAAACCGTGACCGAGGAGCTCACCGCATCGTGGTTCGGTTGGCCGGTGCGAACCTTTGAAGCAGCCGTCAAGCCGGGTGCGCTGGGCTGGAATTGGGCGCGGTTCGCCTATCGAGGGTGGCTGGGACTTTCATGGCTTGATCAGCAAGTCCTTGAACGGGTCGTCCCCGATGAACTGTTCTACAACGTATGCGTGACCGGCACCCGTCCATAAGCCTTGGCAGATCTAATCGACTGGTTAGGGCCGTATGCTGCGGGGGTGCGAATCCTTCACCTCTCGTGGGAGTACCCACCGGTGGTGTACGGCGGCTTGGGGCGACACGTGCACGCAATTTCGCAAACCCAAGCTGCACTCGGCCACGATGTAACAGTAATCACGCAGGCAATCGATGGCGCGAGCCCTGATGAAGTCGTAAACGGGGTCCGGGTGCTGCGGGTCTACCCGGATGCACCGTATGTGCCCCTCGATGAAGAGCACTTGCTGTCCTGGGTGGCTGGCTTTAACAGCGCGGTGGCGCGCGCAGGGATCCGGTTGATGCGCAACTGGATACCACAGGTAGTGCATGGGCACGACTGGTTGGTGGCGCATGCTGCCGCCGTCATCAAGGTGGCGTCCCGAATCCCATATGTAACGACAATGCATGCGACCGAGGCTGGTCGGCACCAAGGTTGGCTACCGGGGGAGTTATCGCGGAGTATCCACAGCATCGAATGGTGGTCGATCTACGAAGCCCGCCGGGTAATTGCCTGCAGCGAGCATATGCGGTGGGAGGTGGGGCAACTCTTCAACCCGCCGGTGGATAAGACAGTGGTGATTGCAAATGGGATCGACCCTGATCGTTGGCGGGTGACTGCCAAACAGCGACAGCTCGCGCGAACGCAGTACCCGACACCTTTGGTGGTTTTCACCGGGCGCTTGGAGTGGGAAAAGGGCGTTCATACCCTGATTGACGCGTTGCCACGTCTGCGTCGGCAGGTACCCGGGGTGCACTTGGTGATCGCGGGGCGGGGGAGTGCCGATGCCCAATTACAGCAACAGGTTAAGGCAAAGCGCCTTGGCAAGAGAGTGAGTTTTTCCGGTTGGCTACCCGAGGAGCAATTGCACGCGTTGGTAGCGGCGGCTGATGCGGTCGTGGTGCCGTCTTTATATGAGCCCTTTGGCATAGTCGCGCTTGAAGCCGCATCGGTTGGCGCGCCGCTGGTGGTGGCACGTACCGGTGGGTTAGCCGAGTTGGTCGAAGAAGGCGTCACCGGGCGCACCTTCGTGCCAGGAAATGTGGTTGGACTGGCTGACGCCCTGGCTCAGGTACTACTTGACCCGCAGTTGGCGACCACCCTCGCTCGGGCGGCGCGGAACAAAGTCAAAAGTGACTTCGGCTGGCCCGCAATAGCCGCTCAAACGGTGGAGGTGTACCGGGAGGCGATCGCTGAAGAGCGCCGACTGCCAGTAATCTTTGCCGCCAAGTTACCGGGGCCAGAAAACATACCGGAACCGGCGCCCGGGAACCTGCTGACCGGAGCACTTTCTTAGCGGCTCGGTAGTCTTCGTGGTCGTGAGCCCCCGAGATCCGCGACAGGCGCGCTTCTTGACGCTGGCCTCTGCGCGCTGGGTGATCCGAAATCGGGCATGGTCACCTTGGTATTTAATCCGGTACTGGCGGTTCTTCATTTTCAAGATTCGCAGCCCACACATCATCACCACCGGATTCGTGTTCCTCGGCAGGCATGTTGAGGTTGATGCGCGCAAAGGGTACGGGCGCATGATCTTGGGCCGCTGGGTCCATCTTGGCGACGATAATCGGGTGCGGTGCCATGAGGGCAATTTGGTAATTGGCGATAAGTGCGTTTTTGGTCGCGATAACACCGTCAATGCCTACCTCGATATCGAAATAGGCGCTGGATCGATTATTTCCGATTGGGTTTATATTTGTGACTTCGACCATGTTACCGAAGACATCTATCAGCCGATCAAAGATCAAGGCATTGTGAAATCACCGGTTCGAATCGGCCCTGATGTTTGGGTAGGTACGAAGGTGACCGTATTGCGAGGTACGACAATCGGTCACGGCAGCGTGCTCGGTGCACATAGTCTGGTGCGCGGTGAGGTGCCACCGTTCTCAGTAATGGGTGGCGTTCCTGCTCGCATCATTAAAAATCGACGCGAGATCTACGCGCAGCAGGAGTTGCGGCGCGCCGCTTTGAAGGACATTGCCCGCAAGACTGCGCGCGCGGTGGAATACATGGCGCCTCAGTCCAAGAATTGAGCGAGGCTGCGGGCATCGAGGCTGCCAAAAGGGTAGTCGCGGGCGTGCAGTTCATTCGCGTGGACGTTAGCTGCGGGTGAGCTGCCGGATGAGATCATGCGCGACAAATCCTTGGCGGCAGCTAGGTGCCCGCTGACCCGGCCGCGCGCGTATTCGGCAGCGGAGTCCTTGGAGATCATGAAGGCCCAGTCACTAGCAAGGGTGAGCAATAGCTCGCGGACCAACTGGTCAGCGGCGAGATTGCGCTGGCGCAGCCGCACCGGATCCTTGTAGTACTTCCGCAGGGTGTCAAGAACTTCAACCTCTAGATCGCTATTGGCTTGGACTACATCTTGGACCCGAATCCCGTCCCATACGCGCCAATCCTTGCCCGAACCCCAGGAGCCGTTGGCCAGATTAACATTACCGGCGACATGGCCAAGATCCATGGCCCCTTGCAGCGTTGTTACCGTCACGCCACTTTCAGGCAGTAGGCGAAGTACGTGGGCTAACCACTGGGGGCCCTCGTGCCACCAATGACCAAAGAGTTCAGTGTCGTAGGCGGCAACGACGAGTGGAGTCTTTTCCAATGTTGACCTGAGTTTGAGGAGACGGTCTCGGACGACGTTTACGAAATCGCGAGCGTCGCGCTCGACCGCCTGCAGTGCCCGCCCTGGTTCGTATGGTGCCTTTTCCTGCGACGGTGTTGACACATTCGTGACGCGAGCTGGGCGAAACCCCCATTCATGGTCAAAAGTGTGAAAGTCTCGGTACCACTTGCCCCCGGGGTAGCCCTTGCGCGGTGACCACACTCGGTAGGTGACATCAAGATCACGGGCAAAGGCGACGACTTCGCTGTCGGCTACCCGCCAGGCAGCTCCGGTGGACCGACCCGCGCTCCTCATTGTCGGGCCGTCGACCAGGAAGTGAGTGATTGCGGCCTCGGCATAGTGGCCCTCGAGGCCCGGTGTGTAAGCGCACTCCGGCGCCCAGATACCGGTTGGCCGGTTGCCGCGCCGCAGTAGGGCATCTGCTTGGCCAATTAGGAGGGCGGCACGCGTGGTAGCAGCCTGGTTAAGTGGTTGGAAGTTGTGGGTTGCTGGCCCACCGAGGATTTCGATGACACCACTTTCCGAAAGTCGCCGCAGGATTGGTGAGGCGCCGCGTTGCCAGTGGGCGTCGAAAATATTTTGAGCCGCGGTGGCGCCTCGGAACTCGCGGGTACCCGCCTCCCGTCGCCACTCTTCACGCGAACCCGCCAGGCCTTGTGCGCGCAATTGCCAATTTGCGAGCCAGGCGCGCTGCTCGTTGATGCAGTATGGGTCGTCAAGTTGCGCTGCGAGCACCGGTGACACCCCGAGGGTTAGGACATCGCGTCGGCCTTCATCGGCGAGGGTTTCGAGTAGGTCAATCACGGGAAGATACGAGGTGGACCAGGCTTGGCTCAGCCACTCCTCACCAACTGGCCAGGTGCCGTGCTGGGCTAGCCAGGGCAGATGCGTGTGCAGCACAAGGCAAAAAGTGCCAATTGGTTGACTCACTTGACACCGATTGCGATTAGGTCTTGTGCATCCGGCGGGTCGCCGACAACAAAGTCAGCAGCGGTTATTGTCGTGACAAAATCAAGCAACCCATCCGGCCAGTTGCTAGTTGTTGCGGCGACCACCATGGCGTCAACAATAGGCCCATTGATGCGCTCCCAGGTCGTGATGCGCGCACCGTGGTGCAAGCCCAACATGGTGATCTCCGCGAACTCACAAGCTGTTAGCTGCTGCTGGATTTGCTCAGCGTCGAACTCTTCGACGTGGAACGGATTCAGTGGAGTGCCTTTACGGGCCAGACCCGGCGAGAAGACGGGGCGATTCGGTGTCGAAATCACGAGGATGCCACCGGTGCGAAGTACTCTGTGCATTTCCTGCAGATAGGTATGGACGTCCCAGATATGTTCGATGACCTGCAGCGAGACGATCAGATCGGTACTGTGCGTCGCAATCGGCAGTGCGACCACGTTGGCGCGGATGAAATTACTAACCGGATAATTGATCGCACTATGTACCGAGGCGTTTTCATCCAACTCGACACCAAATACACTTCGAGCACCAGCATCCATCAGCAACTGCGTGCCAAAGCCTTCGCCACTACCGATATCACCGCAGATCTGACCGACCGCGTATCGCCCGGCAACCCACCGGTACACGACCTGGTGCCGGGCGAACCAGTATGACTCGGTGGGCGCTCCTGGCATGGTGCGCTCACCGGTTAGTTCCATGACACCGACCGATTTCTCGTGCAAGGCATCCCACCACCGTAATGGCAGAGCATCTTGGGCTACCTAAAAGTGTGGGTTCCTTTCGCAACTACGAAGTCAAGGGCGCCGGCAAAGAGGCTGACTTCGATGTTCCAGGTGCCCGCGAATGGGATCACTCTGCTCGCCGCGGCCTCGGCCGGGATTTCTTTTCCCGACTGGTCCAGTATCTGGGCGGCAGTCAAGGCGATATCTTCACCAAAAGTCAAGGTGATGTTTTTGGGAGCAGCCGTAAGTAGCAATCCGTTGCGCGGTGAACTCGACTCCAATTCGGTGTGTGCGAACGCAGGTGCTGGGCTCACCAAGAGTGCTAGTGAGCTCAATAGCACGGCCGCTAGGGCTTTGCGCATTAGTGAGCCGGTCGTGGTCCGAATAACTGTTCTTTTGCAGACATGAATAGACACCTTTTTCTGAAAGAGTTTTTGATGGGTAGCGAAGTATTCTCCCGGCCGCAGTTGCGGGGGAGCGGCTAGTGGTTACAAAGTGTTGGCGGCCCGCGGCGCGAGATGGTGTGGGTGGTAGCGAGTTCTGTGTGCTCTTGGTTGCTGTGCGCTATTGGGCATAACCACTCGCGGTGGAGGTGAACCGGGGCCGCGGATCGGCCGATTACTTGGGCGAGGTAGTTGCCCCACCGGGCCAGGGTGTTTTCGCCCTGAGTGATTACCCAAGCAAGTGCCAAGGCGGCGAGAAGGTGGCAGATGAGCATATTTGGCGCTGGCACCCAAGATTGGTGGTTCAGATGCGAGCCGGTTGCAATCAACAGCACGTGGAACAACACCTGCACCGCAAGCACAGATGCCGTCAGCCAGGTTAAGGACCGGCGCCGGTCACTGGCCGCGTAGCCCAGGGCTAGGGCGAGCGGTAAGAGCAGACCGATTTCCAAAGGGGCGGGGAGCGTGGCTGCAGCGGAGGTGTGGGCGGTCAAAGTCAGCCCCAGGGCGGCTGCGCCCAAGGCCGCTGCGCGGCCAAGGCGCGAAAAACCGCGGAATCTGGCCTGTTGCACGGCTCAAACCATATCGGGGTTGACGAGTGTCAGGGGTCAGGTCTAGGTTACGAATATTCGAACACCTGTTCGAATAAGTTTAGGAGCTAACCATGACGGTCCTGCTAGAGCGCCAGCTATCCAGTAATGCAGTTCCCCAGTACCCGGTGCCCCAGTACCCGGTGCCCCAGTACCCGGTGCCCCAGTACCCGGTGCCCAGTGCCGCCCTGGATTTAGTGATGTCGGCGCGCCGTAGTTTGACCGAGGCAATGTTGGCGCAGGCCCCAAGTGCGCGCTACGCCGCCGCGCACCTTGCCGCCCTTCGGGCCGCTGCCGCTGTGCTCGCAGCCCGGAGCCAGCCGGCGCGCCGGCGGCGCCAAGTGCGCAGCGTCTGGGTAGTGCTGCCCGAGGTGGCTGCCGAGTTCACCGAATGGTCGATGTTCTTTGCTGCCGGCGCCCGTAAAAGAGCTGCGGCCGAAGCCGGGATCGCCTGCGTTAGCGAGCGCGAAGCCAATGACCTCCTTCGCGATGCCGATACTTTCCTAGCCCGAATCGTCGGGTCCTTGGGTCTACCCCATCAGCCGATGTTGCTGGCAGAAATCTTAAGTACCAATTAAATGCGTAACTAACCGATGCGTACCGGTTGTTCCCCCACAACCGGTCCGGCAGCGGTCGAAGCCCAGTTCCCCGTCTCCCGCTGGGCTTCGACCGCTGAATCTTCGGCAGGGGGGCTGATTATGAACAACTATCGATAAGAGGGCTCGATTACTGATGGCACGTTCCGGCGCAGCGGTTTATGCACACCTGCAGGTGGCATCAAGTTTCTCACTGCAATACGGCACGGCCACTCCACTGGCGCTGGCTAACTATGCGGCTGGGATCGGGCACGACATCGTCGGCCTAACCGATCGCGATGGGGTTTATGGAGCGGTGCGTTGGGTTCAGGCTTGTCAGCGGGTTGGCATTAGTCCGGTCCTTGGGGTTGATCTAGCGATTGAATCCATCAACATCGCCGCCGAGACTAAAAAACGTCGTACCCCCGCACATGGTGGTAGCTGGGTGGATGAACGGCGCCCACGGGTGGTCTTCCTTGCGCGTGGTGCTCGCGGGTGGGCCGCACTTTGTCGATTGATCTCCGCGGCCCACGCAGATCGTGGTACGCCATGGGTGCCGTGGTCTGCGATCTCCGCCAATTCAGAAGGTGTTGTCGCGTTACTTGGCCCTGACTCGGCCCTCGGCCGGCATTTCACTCGCCATGGCCAGACCGGAGCCGCTGCCATAGTTAAGCCTTGGCGTGAAATCTTCGGCCCAAATTTGCATATTGCTGTTGTCAATCACCATCGAGTGGGTCGGCATCCATATTCGAAAGCCACCGCTGCTCGGCTGCTGGGTTGGGCGGTACAAGAGCAACTTACCCCGGTGCTGACTAATGCAGTGCGCTATCTGCGTCACGAAGATGCCCGCATCGCGGACGTACTTGATGCTTCTCGCCAGTTGGTTCCGATTACTTCACGGCAACTTGAGCTCGGCAATGGTGCCGCCGCATTCAATGACACCGAGGTAATGGTTGCCATTGCCGCGGGTATTGCCGATGCGGCAGGGTGCAGTGCGACGAAGCTTCTTCGAAATACCCGAAACCTTGCTGAATCCTGCATCATTGATGGTCGCAGGGACCTCGGTCTGGGCGAGGTTTATGTTCCAGAACGGGAGATTGTGGTCGCATCCACGGTCGAAAGAATGACCGCACAGGCCCAACTGCAGTGGCAATGCGAAAAACAAATACCGAAACGCTATACGGTCCGGGCTGAGCAGCGGGTAGCACGAGAGCGGCTCACTGATGAGCTTGGAGTTATCGGGCGATTGGGTTTCGCTGGCTACTTTTTGACCGTTGCCGAGGTTGTCGCCATGATAAAGGGGCGTGGCGTGCGGGTGGCGGCGCGTGGTTCAGGTGCCGGCTGCCTGGTTAATCACCTACTTGGTATTTCTGGTGTCGATCCGATCAGATACGGGTTGCTGATGGAGCGCTTCTTATCCCCGCTGCGCCGAGTGCTCCCCGATATCGATATAGATGTCGAGTCGGCTAGGCGACTTGAGGTTTATGACTGGATCTATGAGCGTTTTGGTAGCGAGCGGGTTGCCTGCGTCTCGATGATGGAGACATATCGAGTCCGACATGCGGTTCGAGATGTTGGTGCAGCGCTTGGATTGCCTCCGTCGGAGATTGATGCTTTCGCGAAGGCATTCCCACATATTCGGGCCCGTGATGCGCGTTCGGCGTTGCGAGATTTACCCGAGTTGCGGTCATCGGGGTACGGCCGGTTAGCGGCAAGTGGTGAACTGGACGGCTTCCTCGGCTTAGTCGAGGCCCTTGATGGCCTGCCGCGAAATGTCGCAATGCATCCCTGCGGGGTGCTGCTGTCTGACATTTCACTTCTTAATCGCACCCCGGTTGAGCCAAGTGCCGCTGGGTATCCGATGAGTCAGTTCGACAAGGACGATGTCGAGGAGATGGGTCTACTTAAACTTGATGTACTTGGTGTACGAATGCAGTCGTCAATTGCCCACGCAATTGCCGAAGTCGAACGCACGTCCGGTAGCCGAGTAATTCTTGATGATGAGCCCCTTGACGATCCGGCGACCTTTGAGCTAATCAGGTCAACACGAACCCTGGGCTGCTTCCAAATCGAATCACCGGGCCAGCGGGAGCTCATCGGCAAGTTTGGACCGGAGACATTTAGCGACCTAATTATTGATATTTCACTATTTCGCCCAGGGCCGGTGAAATCCGACATGATCACCCCTTTCTTAAGGGCTCGGCAAGGGTGGAGTCAGGCCAGTTACCTGCATCAAGACTTGCGTCCGGCATTGGCCGAGACCTACGGAGTAGTCGTCTTCCATGAGCAGGTGCTCCGGGTGCTATCGGTTATGACCGGCTGTTCACTTGCTGAAGCTGACGAAACCCGGCGTAGCATGAACTCAACCGAAGGGCTAGCTGACGTGCGCGCCTGGTTTTATCCAGCGGCCGTTAATCGTGGTTATCAGCTAGCTGTTATCGAAGAAGTCTGGGAAATCCTGCGCGCATTCGCATCCTTTGGTTTCTGCAAAGCCCATGCAGCAGCATTTGCATTACCTACTTATCAGTCGGCGTGGCTGAAGACACATCATCCGGCGGCTTTCTACGCCGGTGTCCTTACCCATGATCCGGGTATGTATCCGAAGCGATTGATCCTCGATGATGCACGCAACCACGGGGTAGGGATACTCGGCCTTGATATAAATGCGTCGTTCGACACCTACCGTGTTGAGGCTGGCTCGATTCGAGTCCCGTTAACAGATGTCAAAGGCATCTCGGCGAGTGAGTGTGCAGGCATTATCGCCGGCCAGCCGTACTCATCAATTGCTGATGCGTGGAATCGTGCCGGGATATCGCGTCCAATCATTGAGCGCATTGTCGTCGCTGGCGCTTTTGATTCACTGTACGGTTTCGGGTTTGAGGGGCGGGCCAAACGCCGGGGCCAGCTGACCCGACGTGATCTATTACTGCATATCGCCGATCTTGCACAAAGCGAGCGGACGCGCAGTGATTGCACAACGCAACTTGCGTTGGATATCGGCGATGATCCAATGCTGGTTGAGCCCTCCGGCCTACCCGAGATGACAACCACCGAGTTGGTGCGGGCCGAACTAGAGGTACTTAATATGGATGTTCGCTGCCATATTCTGGAATTTCACAACCCGATGCTGAAATCCCTTGGCATAGTTAGGGCGCGAAATATTTTGTCCTGCCGATCAGAGCAGGAAGTATTAGTCGCCGGGGTCAAAGTGGCTACCCAGACGCCACCGGTGCGATCTGGTCGCCGGGTGATCTTCCTTACCCTTGATGACAGCACCGGGCCGGTTGATGCGACTTTCTTCGAGGATGCCCAGGGCGCATACGCGAGCACCGTCTTTAGCTCGTGGCTGGTTTTGGTGCGCGGGCACGTACGCCGAACGGGCCCGCGGGGGGTGTCGATTCGAGCTACCGGCTGCTGGGGTTTAGGTTTTATTCGAGAACACTGGCTCGCTGGGGGAGCCGGTGCAGTTTCCCAACTGTTAGCAGCCGACCGCCATGTTGGTGGAAGATGGTCGGCATGAGTCGCAACCAGGTGCGTCGATCAGCCGGCCTCGGTAAGAGCGGTCCGCTAAATTCTGGTGACGACACCGGATGCACCATCTTGCACGTAGACATGGATGCGTTCTTTGCGCTAGTTGAGTTGCGAACTCGACCAGAACTCCATGGCAAACCGGTCATTGTTGGTGGGGGCAGCAGAGGGGTTGTGCTCTCGGCAACATATGAAGCTCGTGCCTTAGGCGTGCACTCGGCCATGCCTATGTCCCGGGCTCTGCGTCTTGCCCCTCATGCGGTGGTTATCGCCCCCGACCATCGCAAATACACTGAAGTAAGCCGCAATGTGATGGCGTTATTTAATTCTATTACACCGTTGGTTGAACCATTGAGCCTCGATGAGGCATTTTTGGATATTTCCGGCACTATCAGGCGGTTGGGTTCGCCACTCGCAATTGCCGAACTAATCCGATCGCGAGTGGTAGATGAGCAGGGCATTACCTGTTCGGTTGGGATCGCTCCCACGAAGTTCATCGCGAAAATCGCATCCGCTAGATGTAAGCCAGATGGGGTTTTGGTGGTCCCAGCTGATCGGGTACTCGCTTTCTTGCACCCCTTGCCAGTTTCGGTCTTATGGGGTGTCGGTGAGCGCACCGAAGAGCAATTGACCCGGTTGGGCCTTTATACGGTCGGCGATATCGCAAATATGCCGATCGCGACTTTGCGGCGCGCCCTGGGGCAGGCGACAGGTACGCATCTGCATACGTTGGCGTGGGGGATTGATCCGCGCTCGGTCACGCCACATGAGCCGGAGAAAAGTATTGGCGCCGAGGAAACCTTCAGCCAAGACATTGATGACCCGGAGTTGATTTACGCGAAACTCCTGCACTTAGCCGATGAGGTCGGCACTCGGGTGCGCGGCGCCGGGTACGTTAGCCGCACTATCTCATTAAAAGTCCGATTCTCGGATTTCACTACCCTTTCCCGCTCACGCACCCTGACCACTCCAACCGACGTCACCCAAGAGTTCTATGAAACCGCCCGGGCTCTTTATGACAGTTTGGGGTTGGAGCGGGTCCGGGTCCGGCTGGTTGGAGTGCGGGCCGAGGGGCTCCGGGCCGCCGAGGGGGCCGCCCAACAGCTGATTTTGGGGGCCCCAGACCATGGCAGGCGGGAGGCCGAGGTGGCCGTTGATGCGCTCCGGGCCCGATTTGGCTCCGACGCAGTGCTCCCGGGCCGGCTAGTCGAGCGGGCCGATCCGACCGAAAGTTTGCCCAAATGAGGTGGCTGGGTTTCGCTTCTGGCCAGTCCCGCCTATTCTGTGACTTAATAGGGGAATCGGACCCGAGGAACGAGAGGAGTAGCGGTGCCACTTTCTGATCATGAGCAGCGCCTCTTGGAACAAATGGAGAAGGCCCTCTACGCCGAGGATCCAAAATTTGCCACCAGTTTGCGGTCGGCGAATAGCCGGGCCTCGCGTGGTCGAGCCGCCCTCGGTGTCTTGGGAGTTTTGGTCGGCATGGGACTAATTTTGGCCGGCGTGGCAACCATGATGATCGCACTCGGCATCATCGGATTTGCGTTGATGCTGGTCAGCGCGTTCATCGCTTATTCGGCATTCAAAGCCCCGGCGACTGTTGCGATAGAAACTGATACGCCAGTAGCTCCGCGTAAAGCGAAATCCTCAAATGGATTTATGGACCGCATGGAAGGCCGCTGGCGCAACCGCGGTGATGGCGCCCCAGGGCAGTAGTCCATACTTGCCCGCATGACAACTTCTGACGCTGTGCAGCCGGCCGTACTCGGCCTCTTCTTTGAAGATTTTGTGGTTGGTACCACCTACCAACATCCCTTTGGACGCACCATTTCTGAGGCTGACTCAACCTGGTTCACTTTATTGACCTGTAACACCAATCAGAATCACTTCAACGCCGACCTTGCCAAGAGCAACCCGATTACGGGCGGCCGAGTCATAGTTAACTCAGGATTTACGGTGGCACTGGTTCTTGGTTTGTCGGTAATTGACATGAGCCAAAACGCGGTGGCGAATCTAGGCTGGACCGATATCAAGTTGACCCATCCGGTATATATCGGCGACACCTTGTACGCCGAGTCAATCTGCCTGGAAAAGCGGGAGAGTTCCTCACGGCCAGAACTTGGCATCATCCGCATGAAGACCCGTGGATTAAATCAAGATGGTGATGAAATTGTCTCATGGTTCCGGTCGGTCATGATCCCCAAGCGGTCTTCGGGAATCGGCCAGAATTATTTCCCGGCCGCAAAGTCCGGCCCACTTACCGCATAATCTGTTAACTGATGGGGGTGCCGGCGGGTGGGCTTACCGGTGGCGCAACATCACAGGTGCGCGTTGGTGGACGGCCGGCGAATCGGTCTGCTATCCAGTCCACGACCGCGGGCCCGATAGTCGTAGCGGTGTCTTGGTGGCTAACATCGCCGATCCACAGCATCTCGATCATTGAACCCGCCTTGCACCACTTTTCTTGAAGCACCGCATTGGGCCAAGGCAAAACGATGGTATCGGCCGTGCTCTGCCCGATGAATACTGGCATTGATGCTGGAAGTGGCGGCGGGGTTTGCTCACCTGCTCTCACCCCCCATTCAGTGTTAGTCGGGTTCACCGCAAAGAACTCTTGGCCTAAATCGATTCGAGCCATACCTTCTATCGCGGCCGCGATGATGCACTCATTTGCCAATCGAGGGCCATTTGCCTGGCCTTTGGGGGAGATGTTCCCCTCGAGTGGTAAATCTGGATAAACCACCGGCCAGGATTCAACTATCTCTGGGCCTATCGCCCAGCCAACCGCGGTGTTCCACTGCGCCCCCATGATGAGGTTTAGTTCACCGGCCGGTGCGGCCGCTGCCACGCCGATCAAATTAAGTTCCGGCGCTAACTTCGGTGCAAGGTGCCCAGCCCAAAGGGAGGAGTGCCCGCCTTGGGAATGGCCCCAAACCACGTATTCGGTGCCCACCTGGGCATCGGGGAATTCGCGCAGCGCGCGCACCGAGTTCACAACGTCACGCACCTCGGCTTGTGCTACCAGGTACAGATTCGGCCCGGGGGTGCCCATGCCCGCATAATCGGTTGAGACAACCACCCAGCCAAACTGCATCATCTGATCGAGCCAGTTCGTGGTGTCCTGCAGTGGATTAGTAGATCGAGATGGAGTGCAAGCATCGCCTTGGCCCACGGTGCCGTGCGCCCAGGCAACCACCTTGCGCCCACCTGCTGGCGCGGGCCCGTCGGGGATGAACATCATGCCGCCAGAAACCGCGGGAGTTCCGTCCGGGCGCTGCGTGGAGTAGAGCATCCGGTAGGCGGTCGCACCAGGAACGTCAACGGCTAAAGGTTCGCTGCGAATCAAGGTGCCGGGCTTGGCTGGAATGGGGTCAGGTGGGGTGTAAAAGGCGTCGAGCCCGCTTTGGGTCGCAGCTGTCTCCCGGGTGGTCGCGACATAGGCCGCGACCATGGCCATGAGCAGTGCGAACACAACCGCACCCACCACCAGCAGGGTCCACTTGACGACGCGCATGGGTAGCAGGATATCTGGTTGGCTCAGATGGAGCGCCCCTTTGACGGATGATCGGTACCTAATCCAACCCTGGCGCGCCTTTAGGAGATGATTGGCCTATGACGACACCGGGGGACCAGCCCGATGAGGCGGCTACGCAGGAGGTTGTCCTTGTCGTCAACCCGGTAATCGGCCCGACGGTGCAACCCTCGAACCCACTTGGTGGCCTGGTAGGGGCGGCCACGGGTCTGGTGGGCGCGGTGCACTCGGTAATTGAGCAAACGGTTATTGCTGGGGTGAATGCGGCATTGGATCGCGTGGTGCCAATCGCGGTGAATGCGGTGCTTGATCGCATGGATCTAACCCAGATAGTACTTGATCATGTCGATATTGATGCCTTGGTTGCCAAAGCCAATATGGATGCGATTATCGACAAAGTCCCAATAGTCGATATTGCTGATTATGTAATTGCCGAAATTGACCTGCCAAAAATCATTCGTGAATCAACGGGTGGTGTTGCGACAGACGCGGTCAATGCGGCGCGGCTGCAGGCGCTATCTGTGGATAAACTAATAAACAGGATTGCAGATTCAATGTTGTTGCGGAGTAAAGGTCGCAAAGTTGAATCGCCCCTTAAATTTGATTTGGCTGATCAGCAATGACGAGTTTCCAAGAATTCCGAAAGCGATTGGCATCCGGTGAGGTGGTTGACCCAGCGGCAATCACAATCCCTAAAAAGGCGCAGGCGATGCAGGGGCAGCGGTCAGGTCTGGTTACCAGGACCATGGCCGTGGGGATCGACATTGCGGCTGTCCTTATCGTCATGCTCATTTGCTACGGGCTGCTCTGGTTGTTCCTGTTGCTACTCGCCCCGATCCATATATTCCAGATGCCTGTCACTACTTGGTTCTTTGTCGCTGGTTTTGGGTTGCTGTGGGCCTACTGGACAGCATCGTGGGCGTTATCGGGTCGAACATTAGGCAATCACATGATGGGGTTGCTCGTGGTGGACTACCAAGGCAACCGGTTGTCCTGGGTACTTTCTGCGGCCCGAGCAATTTTCTCAATGGTGTTACCCATCGGGTTGCTTTGGTTAATTGTGAGCCCAACTAATCGTTCGATTCAAGATACCGTTTTACGCACCAGCGTCCTGCACGATTGGGCCGTTACCCATAATGACCCATTCGTTAAGGAATAATCTTTGCAGTGCGTTGACGATCAACCAGGGCGATCCAAATTTGTCCGGGCTTGAACGGCATCGGGGTGCCATCGGCTAGTGCAAAAGTAGTACCAAGTTCTTCACTCGGACGATTCCAGATGACATCCCAAACCTGACCATCGCGCAGGACAAGTGCCTGACCGGTACCCACCGTCTTGGCGAGCGGAGTGCGACCGCCGCTATGGTCGTGATAACCGGAGTCGGTTTGCCGCACATATTGGATGATCACCGTGCTTGCCTGCTGGCTTCCCTCAATCTCCTCACCCTTAGCTGGTGCACCATTTAATCGAACGTTGTAATGTCCGATAAATGGGTCATATACAAAACGAACACTTGAGTACGGCCACTCGGCGGTCACCTTGCTGGCGGGCCTGCCACCGAGTGGAGTGTCCTCGGAAAACAGAAAGCCGACGTCGGTGCTGACCGAGGCTTTTGGCGCCCTTTCTAGCATCACCTGGCCATCAGCGAAGTAGTTATAAGGCGCTCTGCGATTAGCGTCCCGCGAGTAGCCTTCACCACCCTTGTTGGCTGAGACATCTTCAAATGAAGCCGCTTCGAGCTTGGGCCAGAGCTTTTGTTGGGCGCCTGAGAAAGCAAATGCCGGGCTGCCGTACTGAGCCAGCAGATCGATATCAGTGATTCGGGCAGAGCGAACCGGGCCGATCCGATCCGGAATCGTGGCAGAGAACACTGCGGCAAGGCGCGTTAGACCCCATTCCACTTCTTCGATGTAGACCACATCGGCTGCAGCCAGCCCGGCATGGGGCTGCGCATTTCTGGTGTTATCGAGTTTGACCACCAGTACTGGTTTCGGGGTGGGCTCGGGTAGGCCCGTTAATGGAGAACGTAAAACAGGTGGGCTGGGCGTCGGGCTGGGCGTCGGGCTGGGCGTAGGCGTTGGGGTTGAAGTAGTGGCGGGGCCGGATTGCGAAGGGCTGGCGGCCGGTGCACTGTTAGCCGAGGGATTGGCGGCATTTGTGGTTGAAGTGTTGCTAGTGCATGAGGCAAGGAGTAAGGCGGCTCCAATTAAGGCTAGAGCCATACGCAGTTGAACCATTAGTGCACTCTATGTGTTGGGACCCACCTACCCGGGTAAGCGCTCGGTCAGCGATAGTTGCGTCGTGAAGGCCGTTTCAACCCCGGACCCCACCTTGCGGGTTGAGCGCGCACTGTTGCGAGCCCATGGTGGTCTGCTTGCGGCAATCGACGAAGTGGGTCGAGGCGCACTGGCCGGGCCGGTCAGCGTGGGCGTGGTTGTCATCTCTGCCCGGACCACCACGGCCCCCGAGGGGGTGCGTGATTCCAAATTACTTGCTGTGCAACGTCGAGTTGAATTAGCTCCGCAAATCATGCAGTGGTGTGTGGCATCAAACGTCGGTCACGCTTCCAATGTGGAGATCGATGAGATCGGGATAATCGCGGCGCTCAGGCTGGCGGGAAGAAGGGCACTGGTGGCATTAACTGTCGCGGGTGTGCAGCCATCGGTGGTGTTGCTTGATGGCAGCCACGATTGGCTGACGCCTCCTCGGCCTAGTTTGTTCGATGATTTCACCGATAATTGGCTCCCACCTCCGGTGGTGATGAAAGTTAAGGCCGACATGACATGCTCCGCGGTGGCTGCAGCGAGTGTGTTGGCCAAAGTCGAACGTGATGCGCAGATGACCCTGCACGCCAAGGACTATCCGGCCTATGGCTGGGATGGAAATAAGGGTTACGCGGCACCTGAGCACCTGGTGGCCTTACGCGACGCCGGACCCACCCCGCTGCATCGAATCTCATGGAAGTTGCCGGGGGTTGGTTAGGGCTTATCCCCAATACAGCCGTATTGCACTCCCCGTCCACAGCCGGTCTTAGGACGCTGGCGGTCAAGCACCGCACCCGCGAGAGTTCGCGCAAGGGGTGGTGACGATGCGAAGAAAAGACGCACTTGGCCAATATGGCGAGGAAGTGGCCGCACGCTACCTAAGCACCCTCGGGCTGACGGTAATTGAGCGAAATTGGCGATGTGATTGCGGCGAAATAGACATTGTCGCGAGTGAAGGCAATGCACTGGTGGTATGCGAGGTAAAAACTCGAAGCAGTGAAGCGTTTGGCAGTCCATTTGATGCCATCACTCAGCGCAAGTTACGACGATTGCGGCAATTGGCTACTAAGTGGCTCGAGTCCCACCAGATTTACGCACCGGTGGTGCGAATCGACGTTATCGGAATCGTTCAGGGTGTCATCGGACCACCAGACATCAAGCACCTACGCGGAGTTGAGTGAATATGGTTGCTCAGGTCCAAGGTGTTGTGGTGTCAGGTGTAGCCGGCCTGGTGATTAGCGTTGAAGTTGAAGTAGCCCAAGGCTTGCCGAGTGTCGGGGTTATTGGCTTAGCGGATGCGGCCGTCGGCGAATCGAGGTGGCGCGTGCGCTCAGCCATCGGTAATGCCGGTTGCAGATGGCCAGTCGCGCGGGTGACTATTGGCCTTTCACCTGCCGATATCCCAAAACACGGCACCAGTTTGGACTTGCCTATTGCTGTCGGGGTACTCCTAGCGACAGAACAAATCCCGAAGGATTGCGCGAGAGACGCAACCTTTATTGGTGAACTGGGTTTGGACGGAGCCCTACGACCATACCGCGCAGCTTTACCCGCGGCTATCGCAGCAAAACTATCCGGTATCAGTCGCGTATATGTGGCACCGGGCAGTGCGCGGCAGGTGTCAGTGGTCCCGGGCGTTGAAGTAGTCGTGATACGCGATCTTCGGCAATTGGTGTCGGTCCTAAGAGGCGAAGCTTCGGGCGATGCAATACCCGAGGCAGATCCAATCGATCCGGTGGCCGCGACCTTGGATATGCGAGATATCCGTGGTCATGCTCATGGCCGGTTTGCCCTCGAGGTGGCTGCGGCGGGCGCGCACCACCTTTCACTCTTGGGTCCACCCGGAGTTGGCAAGACGATGCTGGCGGAACGACTACCCACAATTTTGCCCGATCTCGATGAGCAAACTGCAATTGACGTCACATCTATTCATGCCGTGGCCGGGCGCTTGCCGCTAGCGTCCGGGCTCGTTTGCCGGCCACCATTTCAAGCTCCCCATCATTCAGCTTCGGCAACTGCGCTATTGGGTACCGTGCGCGGGCGCCATGCGATTCCAGGTGCACTCACGCTGGCGCACGGGGGTGTGCTCTTTCTAGACGAAGCACCAGAGTTCAGTCGTCCGTGCCTGGAAGGACTGCGACAACCGATGGAGTCGGGGACGGTGCGAATAATGCGGGCGACAGAAAGCGTAGATCTACCAGCTCGATTCCAATTAGTGTTAGCGGCGAACCCGTGCCCGTGCGGTAACGGAATTGGTAAGGGCGCATCTTGCAAGTGCACGGCGATGGCCAAAAGACGTTACGGCGAGCGCTTATCCGGGCCGCTGCGTGACCGAATCGATATCCGACTGGAGGTGCTTCGCCCAACAATGGGTGAGTTGGCCGGTCCGGTCGCAGATAGCAGTTTGCAGATTGCCGGACGCGTTGGTGGGGCGCGCGCTAGAGCCGCCCATCGTTTTAGTGAATTGCCATGGTCCGTTAACTCACAATTGCCCCCCGGGGAGCTACGCCGAAAGTGGGCCCCGGATCCGGGCGGCTGCGCCCTTTTAATCGAAGCCGAGCGCGGTGGTTTAAGTCTGCGTGGGGCCGATCGGGTGGTGCGAGTGGCGTGGACTCTTGCGGATCTCTGCGGGGTCGATCTGCCGAGCCGTGATCACATTGCGATGGCCCTTGGTCTACGCGGCGCAGATAACGGATCGAAGTATGACTGAGGACGAATTGGATGCGCTGATTATGTTGGCGCATTTAGGTGAGCCTGGGGATCAGGTACTGGGTTCGTACGTGCGAAAACGTGGCCCGGTGGCAGCGGTGCAAGCAATAAAAGCGCGTAAGAGTGGCCTCCGTGATGGGGCGGGACTCTACGCGCGCCTTAGACTGGCGGACCCTGCGGCGGCGCGTGAAAAATGCGGGCGCATCGGTGCGCAAATTATCACCCGAGGGACAGTTGACTGGCCAACACAACTTGATGATTTAGGTGATGCGGCCCCGTTCGCATTATGGGTGCAAGGGGTTGCGGGCCTTCGGCTAGCGGCTTTGCGGTCTTTGGCGGTCGTGGGTGCTCGGGCTTCTACTTCCTACGGTGAAGCTGTCTGTCGTGATTGGTGCGCGACTTTCGCGGACACCGGTTGGACCGTGGCCTCCGGTGGGGCTTATGGCATCGACGCCGCCGCTCATCGTGGCACGCTCTCCGCAAGTGGCGTAACCGTGTGTGTGCTGGCTGGTGGTGTTGACGTGGCATACCCCAAGGCCCACGAAGCACTAATTGCTCGCATCGCTGATGAGGGGGTGGTAGTCAGCGAGTCACCACCGGGTGAAGGGGTGCGCCGGCATCGGTTCTTGAGTCGCAATCGCATTATTGCGGCCCTGACTCGCGCCACTGTTGTTATTGAAGCCTCGGTTCGATCCGGAACAACCTCCACCGCAAACGCGGCAATGCAACTGAACAGATATGTGCTGGCTGTTCCCGGGCCGGTGACCTCACCTATGTCGGCCGGTTGCCACAATCTAATTCGCGAGCAGGGGGCCATCTTGGCCTCCTGCCCAGAAGATGTTCTTGAAGTGCTCGGACCCTTATCTGCATCCATCCCGCGAGTTGGGTCAGATCCACAATTGTGGGAGGTGCCGCATAAGGTGACCGATGATCTTTCAGCTCGTGAAATGCGAGTGCTCGATGCGTTTCCTGGTCGTGGTGAGGTATCGCTGAACCAATTGGTCTGCGATGCGGGGCTGGGGCCGATGGACGTCGCTGCGGCCCTTGGAATATTGGACACGGGGGGATTCGTGAAACCAAATGGCATGAGTTGGACCCGCGCTGGGCGCGCCTGAAGCACCAAACCACCCAGTGTTGTAACGATGGTGACATGCAGGAGCAAAGCGGCACCTCGGTGGACTTTGACGAGGCCTACGCCGGTTTCACTGTTTATTTGCGCGATGAACGTGGCCGGAGCCCCCACACGGTGCGTGCATACCTCGCCGACCTTCGCGACCTCTTGAATTTCTCGACCGGAAAAGGATGTAGGCACACAAGTGACCTGACTTTGCCATTACTTCGTGCCTGGTTGGCAACCCTGCACGGTGCCGGCCAGTCCAGGGCAACAATCGCGCGAAAGGCCGCATCTGCGCGGGCGTTCACGGCTTGGGCCTTAAGGCGCGGCTATGCCGAGACGGATCCGGGAGTGCGCTTAGCGAGCCCGCAGGTATCTCGTACGTTGCCGACCGTACTTGATGTTGCACAGGCCAGCGCGGTGATGGATCATGCGGGCGTTGCTAGTGATGACGGTGACCTCGTCGCCATCCGTGATCGATGTGTGGTCGAAGTGCTTTATGCGACGGGGATTCGAGTATCAGAGTTGTGCAGTATCGATATTTCGGATGTGGATCTCGGCCGTCGCACAGTGCGGGTAATCGGTAAGGGGGATAAGGAGCGGGTGGTGCCGTTCGGGGTGCCAGCTGCTCAAGCCATTTCCGCTTGGCTGGAGGTCCGGGCCCAATTAGCTAAGTCAGTAAGTGGCGGAGCACTATTTTTGGGTGCACGTGGGGGTCGACTTGATCAACGTGCGGTACGAACCACGGTTGGGCGCCTAACCCAAGATGCGGGTGTGCCAAAGCTCGCACCACATGGGTTACGGCACACCGCCGCAACGCATGTGTTGGAAGGCGGAGCGGATCTGCGCGCGGTACAGGAGTTATTGGGGCATGCCACGATGGCGACCACCCAGCGCTACACACATGTTTCGGTTGAGCGGCTGCGTAAGTCATTCGTGCAGGCACATCCCCGAGCTGAAGACGAATCGGTTTGAGAACCGCCGGGCGCCGCCCCAGTAGTAGCAGTGGATCCAGATATTCACTACCTGACTTGAGGCCAAGGTGTAGGCAGCGATTGGTGCAGTGCCCGCCGGCGGCCACCTGACCAATCACCTGCCCACCAAGCACCGAGTCGCCCGTATTGAATTCGGCGCGCACCGGTTCGTAGGTGGATCGAAACCGCCCGTGCCCAATCGAGATGACCGGCCGCCCGGCGACCAGGCCGGCAAAAAGGACGGTGCCGGGCCCGATGGCTCGCACCTGTTGGCCGGGTTCGGCGGCTAAATCCACCCCACGGTGCCCGGCCGACCAGATCTGCTCGGGTGGGTCAAAGCCATCGACCACGATCGCCGGGGCTACCGGCCAGACCCAGATCCCAAGGGCCAGTGGCAGCAATTGGATAAGTAAGGGAAGGCTCATAGCGGCAGCCTGCCGGCCAGCAGGTGGTCCAGCCAGCGGCCCGGCCGAGCCGGTGGGCACCTGGACACCGGCCTGTGGGCAAACCGATGACAGCCGTCCCCTAGGATGAGACCAAATACGCACGGCTTTTCCTTGGCGCTTTCCCCATGGCCAAGGCCGAAACGGCGCGGTGCCACCTAGGTGGGAGCCGGGTTCGGAAGTCGTCAGGGGTAGCGGCCACCCGGCCGATACCAAGAACCGAAGCGCCGGGTGCTCCGGCGCGCTGAAGGAGTGCTCTGCCATGGCTGTCGTGACAATGCGTCAACTACTCGAAAGTGGTGTCCACTTCGGACACCAGACCCGTCGCTGGAACCCGAAGATGAAGAGATTCATCTTCACCGAGCGCAACGGTATCTACATCATCGATATCCAGCAGTCGCTGTCGTATATAGATCGCGCCTATGAATATGTCCGCGACACGGTTGCCCGCGGCGGCAGCATCATGTTCGTCGGAACCAAGAAGCAAGGCCAGGAGGCCATCGCCGAGCAAGCAACGCGGGTGGGCATGCCATATGTCAACCAGCGCTGGCTCGGTGGCATGCTCACCAACTTCAACACCGTTTCGATGCGCCTGCGGCGCATGAAGGAACTTGAGTCAATTAATTTCGATGACGTTGCCGCGTCGGGCTTGACCAAGAAAGAACTCCTCATGATGCGTCGCGAGAAGGACAAACTCGAGAAGACCCTCGGTGGCATTCGTGACATGACCAAAATCCCAAGTGCCGTGTGGATTATAGACACCAACAAGGAGCACATCGCGGTTGGCGAGGCCCATAAGCTCGGCATTCCCGTGATCGCGGTTCTTGACACAAATTGCGACCCGGATGTCGTTGATTTCCCGATCCCGGGCAATGACGATGCCATCCGCTCGGTTGCGCTGCTGACACGAGTAATTGCTGACGCGGTAGCCGAAGGACTGATGGCTCGGGCCGGTCGCGCAATCGCCGATGCCGACAGCACCGAGGAGCCACTTGCTGAATGGGAACGCGAGCTTCTCGCGGGCACCAACGTTGAAGAAAGTGTTGTCTCTGCAGAAGCCGCGCCAGTAGCAATCGTAGAAGCCGAAGTTCAATAAGCGAAAGGGATCCAAGATCACCATGGCGAACATCACCGCCGCAGAGGTAAAGAAGCTCCGCGATAGCACGGCCGCTGGAATGATGGAGTGCAAGCGCGCCCTCGAAGAAGCCGATGGCGACTTCGACAAGGCCGTTGAGATTCTCCGGATCTCCGGTGCCGCTAAAGCCGCCAAGCGCGGAGCCGAACGCTCCGTATCCAACGGTCTCGTGGCCGCCGACGGCAACGCGATGATTGAGTTACTTTGCGAGACGGATTTTGTTGCCAAGAGCGCTGACTTCCAAGCACTTTCGGATGAGATCGTCAAAGTCGCCGCGGCTGGTCAAATCGGTGACATTGCGGTTCTGGGCACCTCACTTTTGGCCGACGGCCGCAGTGTTAACGACGCGATTGCCGAGTTGGCAGGCGTCATCGGCGAGAAGATTGAGTTGGGGAAGGTAGTCGTGCTCACGCCACCGGTGGCGCTGTATCTGCATCGCCGGGCCTCGGATCTGCCGCCCCAGGTTGGCGTGCTCGTCGCCTACACCGGTGACGAAGGAGCCGCGCGTGGCGCTGCCATGCAGGTGGCCGCAATGCGGCCGCAGTTTGTCACTCGCGAAGAAGTGCCCGCAGATATTGTCGAAAATGAGCGACGCATCGCAGAAGCTACGGCCAAGGAAGAAGGTAAGCCTGAGGCTGCGCTCCCGAAGATTGTTGAAGGGAGGGTAACCGGCTTCTACAAAGATACGGTGCTGCTAGAACAGCCCAGTGTCGTTGATAACAAGCGGTCGGTTGCCCAAGTACTCGGTGACGCAAAAACAACCGTGACGGCATTTGCACGTTTCGAGGCCGGCCAGTCCTAGATTAACCGGCTTTTAGCGCAATCGGGCGGGAGGATCAAGTAGATGGCTCCAACTAGTAACCCGGGTGCGGTTCAGCCTTCCCTTGATGGCACCATCGAGACTTGGCCTGGTGCTCCTGTTGGCGGCTGGACCAGAGTGCTCTTGAAGCTTTCGGGGGAGGCCTTCGCCGGATCCGGTGCACTAGGCGTTGATCCTGATGTGGTCTCCTCAATTGCCCGCCAGATCGCTGACGTTGTCCGTGGGGGCACCCAAGTGGCGGTCGTCATTGGTGGTGGCAACTACTTCAGAGGTGCCCAACTCTCCGAGCGGGGAATGGATCGAGCCCGGGCCGACTACATGGGCATGCTTGGCACGGTAATGAATTGCCTTGCCCTGCAGGATTTCTGTGAAAAGCAGGGAATTGAGACACGGGTCCAAACTGCGATTGCGATGGGACAGGTCGCGGAGCCGTACGTACCAAGGCGCGCGATCCGACACCTGGAAAAGGGTCGAGTTGTTATTTTCGGGGCTGGCTTGGGCCAGCCTTATTTCTCCACCGACACCACCGCCGCACAACGAGCACTTGAAGTCGGTGCGGAAGTTGTCTTGATGGCCAAGGGGGTAGACGGTGTGTATGACGATGATCCGCGCTCTAATCCAAGCGCTGTTAGATTCAAGACGCTAACACCCGCCGAAGTGTTGAATCGAAACCTAAAAGTGGCTGATGCCACTGCGATAAGTTTGTGTCAAGATAACAATCTGCCAATCGTGGTTTTCAATTTGCTGGTGGAAGGCAATATCGCCCGCGCAGTTCGCGGTGAAACGATCGGGACCTTAGTTTCTGCAGCCAGTTAGCCGCCAACCAGTTGAATTGTGTTGATCGAATGGGGAGTGCAACGTGAGTGAGCAAATTGACCTGATACTTCTCGAGGCCGAGGAGAAGATGGACAAAGCCATAGCCATCGCGCGCGAGGACTTCGCCACGATTCGTACCGGTCGTGCTACTCCGGCCATGTTTAATAAAATCGTGGTGGATTATTACGATACCCTGACACCCTTAAACCAGCTGGCTTCATTTCAAACCCCAGAGGCTCGAATGATCGTCATCGTGCCTTATGACAAAGGTGCATTTGGTGCCATCGAAAAAGCACTACGTGATAGCGATCTGGGAATCAACCCCACTAGTGATGGAAATTTAATCCGAGTGGTGCTCCCGCAACTAACCGAGGAGCGACGCCGCGAATACATCAAGGTGGCGAAGAACAAGGCCGAGGAAGCCCGGGTATCGGTGCGAAATATTCGCCGCCATGCCAAAGATCAACTGGACAAAATGCAAAAGGATGGTGAGGCTGGCGAGGATGACGTCCGTCGTGCCGAGAAGCACCTTGACGATGTCACCCACAAGCAGGTCGAGCATATTGACGAGGTTTTGAAGCACAAAGAAGCAGAACTGCTCGAGGTCTGATTTTGAACGACACACCGGCAGCACCGAAAGGGAAGAAGTCCCGGGCGGGACGTAATCTTCCGGCGGCTATTGGGTCGGCGCTCATCCTTGCGGCCGTAGTTTTAACTAGCCTTTTCACCATCAAGTGGCTGTTCGGGATTGTCGTCATTATCGCGATTTTGGTGGCGGTCCGCGAGTTCGTCCAGGCATTTAATCAACGCGAGATCCACATTGCCCGCACTCCGCTGTTCATTGCGGCCGTGGTGCTACCGGGTGCCGCGTACCTGTGGGGCCCACTCGCGCAGTTGCTTGCCTTTGGCTTGACTATTCTTGCGGTGATGTTCTGGCGGATTCGCCGGGGCACCGACGGGTATGTGCGCGATGTGACGGCGAGTGTATTTGTGGCCGCCTATTTACCGTTTATGTCGGCTTTCCTAATGCTCACACTTGCCGCAGATAACGGCCCGCAGCGGGTTTTAGTGTTTATTCTGCTGACCGTTGCAAATGATATCGGGGGCTACGCGGCGGGAGTGTTTTTTGGCAAGCACCCGATCGCCGCGCAGATTAGCCCGAAGAAGTCTTGGGAGGGCTTTGCGGGATCAATTCTGTTGCAGGGCGCGGTTGGTGCGGCCAGTTTTGTGTGGCTTCTTGACGCACCTTGGTGGCAGGGCGTAATTGCCGGAGTAGTTCTTGCGATCACCGCAACCGCTGGCGATTTCGCCGAAAGTGCGATCAAGCGTGACCTTGGACTTAAAGACATGGGTACCTTGTTACCGGGTCACGGGGGCATGATGGATCGGCTGGATTCCCTTATCCCCAATGCGTTCACCTCTTGGGCCTTGTTCGCGCTCTTCCTCGGCACCGGCTTCGCGGCCACCTGATGAGCGCTCCTAAGTCAGGGTTATCGCCTGGGGAGTTACTCATGGAGGCTCCCAGGCGCGGCAAGCCACCGCGGCACCTAATGGATTTGGATCCGCAGCAACGACGGGCGGCATTTATTGAGTTGGGCCTGCCGGCATTTCGTGCTGATCAAGTCTCGCGCCAGTGGTTAGGGCGACTGTCTGATGACTATAACTCTTGGACCGATCTGCCGGCACAGTTGCGCGAACAGGTTGCCAAGATGTTTCTGCCGCCGTTGTTGACCCCGGTTAGGTCAATAGATTGTGATGGCGGCACCACCGTCAAGTCGGTCTGGCGACTGCACGACGGCGCAGTGGTGGAGTCGGTACTGATGCGCTATCCCGAGCGCGTGACCATGTGCATCTCTTCGCAGGCGGGGTGCGGGATGAACTGCCCCTTTTGTGCGACCGGGCAGGCGGGGCTAACCCGAAATCTCTCGACGGCAGAGATAGTCGAGCAGGTGCTCGCAGGTGCGCGGGCACTAGATCGCGGCCAGATCGCTGGTGGGTCGGGACGAGTCTCGAATGTGGTCTTCATGGGCATGGGTGAACCCATGGCTAACTACCGTGCTGTAGTCGAAGCGGTGCGCCGCCTTATTTCACCCGTGCCCGATGGCCTCGGCCTAAGTGCTCGGGGGATCACGGTTTCTACCGTGGGCCTGGTTCCGCGCATGCAGGAATTGGCGGGGGAAGGCCTGCCGGTCACCCTAGCGCTGTCACTGCACGCACCCGATGACGAGTTGCGAGATACGTTGGTTCCAGTCAATACCCGCTGGCCGGTTGCGGAGGTATTGAACGCCGCTTGGGAGTACGCCGATCGTACCCACCGACGCATCAGTATTGAATATGCACTAATTCGTGAGATCAATGATCAACGTTGGCGGGCGGAGCTACTAGCGGACCTTCTGGTAGGTCATCTGGTGCACGTGAACCTCATACCGCTGAACCCGACGCCCGGATCCATCTGGACAGCATCCCGCCCAGCCGATGAGGATGAGTTCGTCCGGACCCTGCGCGACCGTGGGCTTGCCGTAACGGTTCGAGGTACCCGAGGCCGCGAGATTGACGGGGCGTGCGGGCAGCTAGCCGCGGCCGTCAACTGACATAATTGGGTCATGACCACTCCAGCGGTTGATCCGGTTGCGGCGCTGGCGGCTAGTACCGCCCACCTCAGTGCCTGGGCCAAGACGAAGGTAGTTCTTGTATCGGTGGTTAGAACCTTGCTCGGAATCTCGTTCATCGCCGCGGTTCTCGTGCTTGTCCCAGCCCGCCCCCACCTAAATATTTGGGTCCCGGCTGGGGCCATAATTTTGATGATTGGGGTTTATCTGTGGTACTTCCGGCTCCAACTGCGCCGGATTCGAAAAGCAAGATATCCGCAGATTCAGGCAAGCGAGGCACTAATTCTTGTGGCGACGATGTTCCTCGCCATATTTGCGGTTACTTACGACATGATGTCGGGCGCCGACCCAGCCTCGTTTACCGAGGACCTAGATCGATTCTCGGCTTTCTACTTTGCGGTCACGGTATTGGCAACTGTTGGGTTCGGTGATATTACTCCGGTAACCACCGCGGCAAGATCCGTCGCGATGATCCAGATGGCTATTGATATTTCGTTCATCGCCATCGCGGTGAAAATCGTGGGCGGGGCTGCGAATAAAGCACTTACTCAACGTCAAAGTGCTACTAAATCGGTTTCTAATCAAGACAAATAATTTCGATCACGATTTAGATCGGGGACCGCATGGTTGGGTACCGCGAGGTTCGCCGCCTGTGGCAGGACGATCCGATCGATTTCTGGCGGGCCGCCGCTAAGCAGATCGACTGGATCAGCGCCCCCGAGAACATTCTTGATCGCAGCCGGGCGCCGCTGTACCACTGGTACCCGGACGGTGTCCTCAACACTTGCGCTAACGCCCTGGATCGCCAGGTGGCAGCTGGTCGAGGTGACCAGGTTGCAATCTATTACGACAGCCCACTGACCGACAGTAAACAGGCCATTACCTATCGTGAATTACTCGATCAGGTGGCCCTATTCGCCGGCGGCCTGGCCAGCCTTGGCGTGCACAAAAGCGACCGCGTGCTGATATATATGCCGATGGTTCCGCAGGCGGCGGTTGCGATGCTCGCATGTGCCCGGTTGGGCGCGGTGCATTCGGTGGTATTCGGTGGTTTCGCCGCCGCCGAACTCGCCGCCCGGATCGATGATGCCGAACCCGTTGTCATCGTCAGTGCATCATGCGGCATTGAACCGGGAAGAATTGTTGAGTATCAACCTATTGTCGAGGAAGCCATCAAGTTGGCAGGTCACAAACCGACTGCCGTGGTGGTGCTGCAGCGGGCTCAGTCACCGGCGGTTCTGGGTGCGCGCGAGGTCGACTGGCAGGAGTTAATGGCAACTGCCACTGAACATGATTTCGTCCCGGTGCACGCGAATGATCCGCTCTACATCCTTTACACCTCAGGTACCACGGGTAAGCCCAAAGGCGTGGTGCGCGATAACGGTGGCCACGCGGTCGCGATGGCCTGGTCATTCACCAATGTCTACGGCATGGGTGCGGGCGATGTCTGGTGGGCGGCATCTGATATCGGCTGGGTGGTCGGGCACTCCTACATCGTCTATGCACCGCTGATCTGTGGCGCGACCACGGTGATGTACGAGGGCAAGCCGGTCGGCACCCCAGACGCCGGGGCCTTCTGGCGGATGATCGAGGAGTATCGGGTGAACGGGCTCTTCGTAGCCCCGACCGCCATCAGGGCTATTCGCAAGGAGGATGCGGCCGGCTCGCACCTCAGTCAGTACGATTTAACATCCTTGCGCACGTTGTTCCTAGCCGGCGAGCGACTGGACCCGAGCACATTTGAGTGGGCGAGCGAACAATTGGGGATCCCGGTCGTTGACAACTGGTGGCAAACCGAAAGCGGTTGGCCAATCGCATCGAACCTGCGCGGGTTAGACCCGATGCCGATCAAGTCCGGGTCACCAAGTGTGATCGTACCCGGCTACGAAGTACGGATTCTTGACGCCCAAGGCAAGGAGGAACCACCCGGCACCGAAGGTGCGATCGTCATCAAGCTCCCTATGCCCCCGGGTACCTTGCCTACCTTGTGGGGTGATGACCAACGCTTCATCGATTCGTATTTGACGGTTTTCCCCGGTTACTACACCACCGGTGATGGTGGCTATTTCGACGAGGATCAGTACCTGCATGTAATGGGCCGCACCGATGATGTGATCAATGTAGCCGGCCACCGGCTATCGACCGGCTCGATGGAAGCCGTTGTGGCGGCTAATTCGATGGTGGCCGAGTGCGCGGTTATTGGAGTTCACGATGAGTTAAAAGGCCAGATTCCACGCGCCTTCGTGGTGTTAAAGGCCGGAGTAGAAGTAGACCCAATGGTGCTGCGCGCCACGATCGTGGCGGCCGTGCGCGATGAAATCGGGCCGGTGGCCGCACTCAAGGAAGTCGTTGTCGTTTCGGCCCTGCCGAAGACTCGCTCGGGCAAGATTCTGCGGGCCACCATGCGCAGTATTGCTGATGGGCGTGAGTTCGTGGTGCCGAGCACGATTGAAGATATCGCGGTTCTCGAAGCCATCACCCCATTGCTGCACGGGGAAATCACCGCCGATTAGCCCAGACCCTTTTGGGTTGATGCCCCGTCCCAGATACGCCGCCGCTCGGCGGAGAACTTCTTTCTCTATCTCCAGCAGGCTAATACGTCTATTTGCTTCCCGAAGTTGCGCTGACCCCACTCAGCCGTGGCCAGCTTCAGGCCATCTTCAACATCAACCTTGGCAAGCCAACGAGGGGTCACGGAATCAGAAACACCGAGATCCTTCGCAATTTGGGCAGTAGGGGTTTCATTTCTCCGTGAGATCGCGGGCAACATCACGAAGGTACTTTTCTGGATAAGCACGAGGCATATCAGGCAACCATCCAGTAGCGCAAATCGCTACAAATTGATGTCGACCATACCAGGGCACTCCCAGATCACTAACGGCATGCTTAGACTCTTCGTCTAGGCATTATGGCCAGTTTTGAAGTATCGAC
>BJGE01000018.1 GCA_014190275.1 Actinomycetes bacterium
GCAAAAGGAAAATCGGCAAATTATCCTATCCGCGATGCAGGCGGCTGGTTTCGTGAACCTGCCCGAGGAGTGGTGGCACTACACGCTCGCCAACGAGCCCTGCCCCGAGACCTTCTTCGACTCACCCATCGAGTGACCTCACCGAGCCGCCTCGGGGAACCGTCGCTAGCGCTCCTCCCCACCCCGGACCCACGCATTACCAGCCGTTCGCAAGCCCCCTAAGGCCACGCTCTTACCCGCCCATACTGAGGCTTACCCCGGCGTGTTCGGCCATACCTGCGCCTTGTCCCGGGGCATGACCGGGGCGTTTCGAGATGCTCACCGGTAGATCTCGCGTCGATGACCGATCCGGACGACGTGGACCAGGAGCACAGCGTCAAGGACCTCGTAGACGATCCGGTAGTCGCCGACGCGCACCCGGTAGACCGAGTCCTCACCCTGCATCGCGACGCAGTTCGGCGGACGAGGGTTGTCGGCCAGCAGATCCAGCGCCGCCCGGATCCGCTGCTGCTCGCGGCGCTGCAATGCCGAGAGTGCCCGAGCGGCTCGCCGCGCCAGCCTGACCTCGTACATGGCGGTCACGACAGGCCGAGGTCGCCCTTGACCTGCTCCCACGGGATGTAGTCATCCTCATTTCGCGCCAGCGCAAGCTCAGCACGATCGAGGGCATCCTCCGCGTCATCAAGGAGCTTCTCGAACACCACAGGATCGACGACCACGGCGACCGCGCGACCGCGCCTGGTCAGGTAGACCGGCTCACCCGTCCGCTGGGCGCTGTCGATCACCTCCGCCAAGTGCTCCCGGGCCTCGCTCACCGCCATCTCCGTCATGTACAAATAGTACAACTCAGAAGGCTTAGAGGTCAATACGCCAGGTGAAGTCGGGGTTCGCCCAGGTCGCCGCCCAGACGGTGCCCGGCGGCGACCGGCGGCGCCCCTGTCAACCATTTGATAGCCCAGGGGTCCGTCTTCGGGGGCGAGTTCGGGGGCGAGCCCTGCAGCCGATGACCAAGCCTCGCACCACGGGGAGGCGCCGTGTCGGACACCACCCAGGTCCGTTAGAGCGGCCATACCCAACAACCACAGCATGATCGCCGCCGAACACACGTCTCGTCCACCGGCACGACACCGCGCGCTTTGGCATTGCTACGGACCACGACGAGGAGCCCATGGGCATGGGGCTCCAGACCTCCGGGGGCGCCTCGGGGGCGACTTGGCCACGCGCGGAAATGCTTGCATTCATCACGGGCGCCCGGAATCCTCAGCAATTGCAACGGATTCCACGTGGAGCCGCCTCGGGGATTTGAACCCCGGACCTACGCATTACGAGTGCGTTGCTCTACCACTGAGCTAAGGCGGCGCGCTCATGACGAGCCTGCCCATGCTACCCGCAGGGCCGTTTCGCCCTTACTCGCAGACCAAGTCGGCAGCCGGCAGCTTGCCGCTCAGCCAGAAGGCATCGATGGCGGCGTCAATGCACTCCGAACCCTCTGCATAGGCAGTGTGGTGGTGGCTATCCCAAGTTATTAGACGCGCATTACCCAACTGCTCGGCGACCCGCTGCCCCCATTGATAGGGGGTGGCCGGATCATGCTTGGTCGACACGATGAGCATTGGCGGGGCCAGGTCCGCGGTGATCGCGACCGGCTGATCGGCCGATTTCGCCGGCCAGTTGGCACAGGTGAGTAACCCCCACGCCTGAGCCACACCAAATGTTGGTGCCGAAACTGCCCACTCCTTCGCAAGCTGCTGCACTTTGACCTTGTCACCTAAGAACGGACGATCCAGGCAGCTGACGGCGTAGAAGGCCTCGGTCGAGTTATCTAGATAGCGTCCGTCGATCCCTCGACTGATGCGCGCATCGAGGAGTTCGAACAATGGTTTGGCATTACCGTCGGCAACGGCTGCACTAAGTGCTGGGCGCAGCTCCGCGTAATCACTGGGCGGGAAATAGAGGTAGGAAAGCAACGCGTAGGTGGCAACCGGCTCATTGAGGATGCGGCCATTTTCGATTAGTGGCTTTGAGTCGAGCCCCTCCAACCAGGCACGCAATTGTTGCGCTATCGAGGGCCCGTCCCCAACAAATGGGCAGTCACTTTGGGTTGCACAATCCGCGGCAAAGTCATCCACAGCGACCTCGAAGGCTTCCGCCTGCTCCTTCGATACCTGCTCCAAGGTTAGGTCGGGCGGCAAAACCCCATCGAGAACCATGCGGCCAACATTGGCCGGGAACAATTGCGAATAGACAATGCCGATATCGGAGCCATAAGACTTACCAAGGTAGTTGAGCACCGGGTCGTTTACTAATGCACGAGCGATGTCTAGATCACGTGCCGCGTCAATAGTTGCCATATGTGCCAAGAGTTCACCTGCTTTGTCCTTGCATGACTGACCGATCTCGGCCGAGACCTCGACCACCTGCTGTTCTTCCGCCGGGCTGTCCGGCGTGCCATCAGCTTCCAGGATTTCGTCAATTTGATCACCGGTGAGACAGGTGATTGGTGAGCTATGCGCGACCCCGCGCGGGTCAACACCGACGACGTCGTAGTTATCACGGATATCAGGACTGACGATGTAGTCAGCGGCTTTCGCGTAGTCGAATGCGCTACCACCGGGTCCACCCGGGTTTACGAACAGTGAGCCTATCGGCTCGACATTGGCCTTGACCTTGGTGATCGCCAGTTTTGTGGTCGGGCCGTTGGGGTCCGCATAATTAACCGGCACGATAATCTTGGCGCAATCGGCATCACCGCAATTACGCCAAACCACCTCCTGGCTATAGAACTCCTCTAGGCCCGGCGGCGTTGGCGCTGAAGGGGATTTGGCACTTGGGGGTGCTACCTCTGGGCTACTCAGGAATCCGCAGGAGCTAAGGCCGAAAGCGATCGTAAGTACCAGAACAGATAACCGCGGCACCGACATACTTAGAACCATAACCCGAGGGCCTCGTTGCGCAAGTGTTGCGCCCACCGCTGCGACTAAGCAGATGCGGCTCGGATCCAAGGGTCCTTGATTTCCACCATCAAAGACTCCAACCCCACCAATGGCGTGACTCCGGCCTGGATCTGGGCGCGCGCGTAGCCGATAGCACCGAGGCGGCGGCCGGTGTCATTGGCCGTGCTGTTTGCCGCCAATTGCTGGATCTGGGGCCGCATCTCCGCATTTATCAATGGGACGACAGCGTCAATCTGGATAACCAGCACATCGCGGTAGAGCCCGAGGAGATCCAGCAGTGCCCGGTCGACTTGATCACGAACCGTGCGAGTGCTTCGCGTCTTTTGGCGCTTCATCAGGTCTTTTAATGCCGCATCGCGCGACCTCTTGAGTTGGCCTTTGATCGCCGCGGACCCACCGACCCCGTAGCTGGCATCAAGGTCTTCGATCTCAACTTCATTAAGTGGTGAAGTTATGGCCTCAGCATCTTCGGTCGCGGCCGCCAAGATATTTGCGGCGCAAATGAAACAGGACTGCAGATCGCGCAGTTCAAGTGGCACCCGCAGGACTTCAGCCCGGCGGATTCGCGCGTGCTCATCGGTGGCAAGGGCCCGGGCCCGCCCAATATGCCCTTGGGATGCGCGTGCGGCAAAAGCCGCAATCGCTGGGTCCACCCCGTACCGATCGGTTAGAGCCTTGGCTACCTCGCCTGTTGCCGGGGTGCGAAGTGGTACGTGACGAGTTCTGGAGACCACGGTTGGCAGCACATCTTCGACGCTCGGTGCACAAAGCAGCCAGATGGTGTGAGGCGGTGGCTCCTCGATGGACTTCAACAACACGTTTACCGCTTGATCGGTCAACCTGTCGGCGTCTTCGACTATCACCACATGCCAATGGCTACCGGCAGGTGACAGCGCCGCCTGCTTGACCAATTCGCGAGCCTCGTCAACGCTATAGCTCAGGCCCTCGGGGCGGATGACATCAACATCGGGGTGGCCGCCAAATGGTGCCGTTCGGCAGGCCTGGCAGACCCCGCAGCCACCCTCGGGGCAGACCAGCGCGGCCCCAAAACAGGTTGCCGCGGTGGAGCGGCCCGATCCGGGCGGGCCGGTAAAGAGCCAGGCATGGGTCATCCCGGGCCCCGGTTCGCCTCGGGTCAGCAATTCGGCAGCGTCGACGGCACGCCTCAGTTGTGCTACCACCTCGTCTTGGCCAACTAGGGCGTTCCAGACGCTCATCTGGGCACCTGAAACAGTAACCCAACCCGCTTGGTTATCTCGGCGGCTATTTCACCTTTGGGCAAGTTCGCGTCAACGACGAGATAGCGGTGTGGGTCAGCGCCCGCAATCTCCAAGAAGGCCGCGCGAACGCGGACGTGATACTCAATCGGCTCGGCTTCTAGCCGATCTGGATTGGTGATTCGCTTTAGCCCGATCAACGGATCAATATCGAGAACGATCGTTAAATTAGGTAGCAGGTTGTTAGTCGCCCACAAACTTAAGCCGCGAATCCTTTCGGCCCCTAGTCCCCGGCCGTAGCCTTGATAGGCAACAGACGAATCCAGGTACCGATCGCAAACGACAACCGCCCCACGCTCTAGCGCTGGTCGAATGACTCGCGCCACGTGCTCCCCGCGCGATGCGGCAAATAGCAGTGCTTCTGACCTGGCATCTAGGCCGGTGAACTGCGGACTCAGCACGATATTTCGCACGGCCTCAGCCGCCGGAGTACCACCGGGCTCTCGGGTGCGGACGACCTCGTGGCCGGCGGCGGTTAGGTGCTCGGCCAGCAACCGCTCCTGCGTTGACTTGCCGGCACCCTCGCCACCTTCAAAGGCAATGAACGCACCGGGGCTGGTCGCCATGGTTACCGCGAACCCGCCGGAGCAAGGGCGGCCCGCTTGACGGCCTTCTTATTCGGCTTCTTCGAAGCGCGCTTAGTGGGGCGCTTGGCCGCCCCTTTCTTGGCCGCCTTACTCGTCCCCTTCTTCACCACCCGCTTGGTGGTCTTCTTGACTCCACCACCACCGTCAAGGGCGATGCGCGAGCGGCGCTCGGACAGCAGGTCGCTGGCTCGGTCCACCGAAATAGTGGCCGGATCATCGGCGGTTCGAAGCGATGCATTTGTCTCACCGTCGGTTACATAGAGCCCGAACCGGCCCTCCCGCACCACAATCGGCAAGTTGGTGGTCGGGTCGTTACCGACTTCACGAATAGGTGCCGCCACTTGACCGCGACCGCGCCGTTGCTTTGGTTGGGCATAAAGGGCTAGTGCTTGCTCCAAGTTGACGGTGAAGATGTCGGCCTCACTTGCCAGTGACCTAGAGTCGGTGCCGCGCATCAGATAAGGACCGTAGCGACCATTTTGCGAGGTGATGTCTTCACTGGTTGCGGGGTCGACACCAACAACACGCGGCAAACTCAAAAGACGCAGGGCGTCTTCGAGGTTCACGTTGTCCAGGGTCATGTCGGAGAATAGCGAGGCCGTGCGCGGCTTCGCCGACTTCGGCGAACCCTCCGGCAGTACTTCGGTGAAGTACGGGCCGTAGCGCCCGGTTTTAGCCACGATGTCCAGGCCGGTGTCCGGATCAACCCCGAGTTCACGATCCCCTGATGGCATAGCAAGCAGCTCTTCGGCTTTGGCCGCCGTTAACTCATCGGGTGCCAATCCAATCGGGATATTCGCCCGTTCCTCGCCGCGTTCTACATAAGCGCCATAACGACCTACGCGAAGGGTTGCGTCGGTACCGTCAATCGGGCTGGTCGCGATCTCACGAGCATCGATGGCCGAGAGATCCTCGGTCAGTGGCTTAATGCCCGGGAACGGCCCGGAGACACTTTCGCCACCACGCCAAAATGCCTCTAGCTGTTGCACCCGATCTGATTCGCCATTGGCGATTAGGTCGAGGACTTCTTCCATATTCGCGGTGAACTGATAATCAACGAGTGCTTCGAAGTGCTCTTCAAGCAGGCGAACAACCGAAAACGCGGTGAAGCTCGGCACCAAGGCCGAGCCTTTCTTCCAGACATAACCCCGGTCAATGATCGTTGACATGATGGATGCGTAGGTGGACGGGCGGCCGATACCCAACTCCTCGAGGCGTTGCACGAGCTTGGCTTCGGTGAAGCGCGCCGGCGGGGTGGTGGTGTGTGATGACGCATCTAGGTTTGTTGCCTTGATTGTTTGGCCTTCGGCCAGGCTCGGCAGTTCGCGCTCGCGGTCCTCGTCATTAGCATCATCATCTACATCTTTCAGGGCCGCATAAAAGCCGGGGAAGACAACAACTGTGCCCGATGCGGTGAACTCGGCGTCGGTACCGGCCTTGCTGGCTGCACCGAACTTAACCGTGGTCGTGGCAACTTTCGCATTGACCATCTGCGATGCCACGGTGCGCTTCCAGATGAGATCGTAGAGCGCGAACTCATCGGCATTTAGCTCACCCGAAACCTCGCCCGGGGTGCGAAAGGCATCACCCGATGGTCGAACCGCCTCATGGGCCTCCTGCGCGTTCTTGACCTTGCTCGAATATTTGCGGGGCGCATTTGGCACGTACTGCGCGCCGTACAGCTCACGGGCCTGATCCCGTGCAGCGTTAATTGCCTGATCGGAGAGATGGACGGAGTCGGTGCGCATATAGGTGATGTAGCCGTTTTCGTAAAGGCTCTGCGCGATGCGCATCGTGCGCTGCGCCCCCCAGCGCAGGCGATTGGATGCCTCCTGCTGCAAAGTCGAGGTAATAAATGGTGCCTTCGGTGAGCGCTCACTGGGCTTTTGCGCCACCGAGCGCACCTTGAATTCCGCATCGGTCAGCCCAGTGACCAGCTCCCGGGCAGCTTTCTCATCAAGCAGGACCAAGTCCTTGGTCTTAAGTGCCCCGAGTTCGTCGAAGTCCCGGCCGGCGGCCACGCGCACCCCGTCGACACTTGTTAACTTGGCATCAAAGTCACCCGGGGTGAAAGTGCCCTCGATATCCCAGTAGCCCGCGGAACGGAACGCGATGCGATCGCGCTCGCGGTCCACAACAAGTCGCACGGCAATTGACTGCACCCGACCCGCTGACCTGGCGTCGCGGCCGATCTTCTTCCAGAGCACCTCCGATACCGGGTAGCCGTAGAGCCGGTCGACGATTCGGCGGGTCTCCTGCGCCTCGACCAAGGCCATATCCAGGTCACGTGGATTGGCTACCGCCTCGCGGATGGCATCGGGGGTGATCTCGTTGAACACCATGCGATGGACCGGCACCTTGGGGCGGAGCACCTCGAGCAGGTGCCAGGAGATGGCTTCACCCTCGCGGTCCTCGTCGGTTGCGAGCAGGAGCTGATCTGCGTCTTTCAGCGCCCGTTTGAGTTCGGCGATGGTCGCCTTCTTCGACTCATGAACCACGTAGTAAGGCTGGAACTCGTCGTCGACATTGACGGCGTACTTGGCCCAGGGCTGCTTGCGGTCGGCTTCGGGTAGCTGGGAGGCCTTTGATGCCAGGTCACGGATATGGCCAACCGAAGCCAGGACGGTATAGCCGTCGCCCAAGTAGCCGGCGATCTTCTTCGCCTTCGCCGGTGATTCAACGACCACCAAGGTTTTACCCGCCACGCTCACCCTTTCCTCACCCCCGGCCGGTGCGGCCTTGGCGGAGTCTGACGCTAAGCCAGCCCCTAATGTCAAATCCAGCCGCCCCCACCCAGTACCCGCTGGCACCCCGCTCCCCCTAAGGGGGGAGCGCAGTCAACCGCCCTGCGTCCGGATACCGGAACACAGGGCGGCCACGGGGGGCAACTACTAGCTCGCTGCCGCCGCCTGATCCCCGACCGCAATCGGGCGCCGCTTGGAGATTACGACCGAGACGATGACGATGGCTGCTGCTACCAGCGCGATCGCCCACCGCAAGGTGGTATTCGCGGAGGCACCAAGTGACATGGTGACGATGGCCGGTGCGATCAACAAGGCGACCAGGTTCATCACCTTGATCAACGGGTTGATAGCCGGGCCAGCGGTGTCCTTGAATGGATCTCCGACGGTGTCGCCGACGACGGTGGCGGTGTGGGCTTCGGACCCCTTGCCGCCGAAGTGGCCGTCCTCAACGTACTTCTTGGCGTTATCCCAGGCCCCACCGGAGTTGGACAAGAACACCGCCATGAGCACACCGGTTGCAATGGTGCCCGCAAGGTACGCACCGAGTGCGCCAACGCCCAGGCCGAAACCAACGGCGATCGGGGTAAGCACCGCGAGTAGGCCTGGTGTGACGAGCTCACGCAGTGAATCGCGCGTGACGATGTCAACGACCTTGGCGTACTCCGGCTTGGTGGTGCCTTCCATGATGCCGGGGATATCGCGGAACTGGCGGCGCACCTCGAAGATAACAGCGCCTGCAGCGCGCGACACCGCATTGATCGCGAGCCCCGAGAATAGGAAGACAACTGCCGCTCCGATGATCAAACCAACGAGGTTGGCGGGCGAGGCCACGTCAAGGACACCGAAGAACTGGTAACCCTCCGGGACAACCTTGCCCAAGCCATCGGCAATCATGCTCGGCTCCCAGCCGGTACTGATCGCCGCGGCAATAACCGTGTCGCGGAAGGCACCGAACAAGGCGGTCGCCGCAAGAACCGCGGTTGCGATCGCGATGCCCTTGGTGATGGCCTTGGTGGAGTTGCCGATGGCATCTAGGCGGGTAAGAACCGCGGCACCTTCGCCGTGCACGTCACCGGACATCTCGGCGATACCCTGCGCATTGTCAGATACCGGTCCGAAGGTGTCCATCGAGACGATGACCCCGACGGTGGTCAACAGTCCGGTGCCGGCAAGGGCGATGGCGAACAGGCTGAGCAGCACCACGCCACCACCGAGCAGGAACGCTCCGTAAACCGCGGCGCCAATCAGCAGCGCTGAGTAGACGGCTGATTCTAGGCCGAGGGAGATACCCGACAGAATCACCGTGGCCGGGCCGGTCATTGAGGTCTTCGCGACATCATCAACCGGCCGGCGATTGGTCTCGGTAAAGTAAGCGGTCAACTGCTGGATCAACGCCGCTAGTGCTATACCGATGAACACCGCGCCGATCACGAAGACCCGCGGGTTAAGTGAAGCGCCGGTCAGATCCGCGGCGATACCACCTAGTGATTCGATACCTGCCCAATCGGCCGGTACCCATACGAAGACTGCGACGATAACGAGAACCGCCGATATCACCGCGGAAATGAAGAACCCGCGATTGATGGCCGACATCCCCGAGCGATCACTAGCCCGCGGTGATACCGCGAAGATGCCGATGACCGCGGTGAGCACACCGATGGCCGGGATGATCAGTGGCAGTACGAGGCCAAGTTCACCGAAAGCCGCCTTGCCCAAAATGAGTGCGGCAACCAAAGTCACGGCATAAGACTCGAAGAGGTCAGCTGCCATGCCTGCGCAGTCGCCGACGTTATCGCCGACGTTATCGGCAATGGTTGCCGCGTTGCGGGGGTCATCCTCAGGGATACCCTGCTCGACTTTGCCAACTAGGTCAGCGCCAACGTCAGCTGCCTTGGTGAAGATGCCGCCGCCGACGCGCATGAACATGGCGAGCAGTGCGGCTCCGAAACCGAAGCCCTCAAGTACCTTGGGTGCTTCGCCTTTATATACAAGCACCACGAGGGCCGCGCCAAAGAGGCCCAGCCCCACGGTGAACATGCCTGCGACACCGCCAGTGCGGAAAGCTATCTTCATGGCCTTCTGCTCACCGCCAACGTCGTTGGCAGCAGCAGCAACGCGCACGTTGCCGCGCACCGCGAGCCACATGCCGATGTAGCCGGTGGTGCCGGAGAACACGGCCCCGACCAGGAAGAAGATACTGCGTCCGATGCGCTCCCCGGTCGTTTCGGCCGGGAGCAGGAAGAGGACGAAGAAGACGATGACGGCGAAAATCGCAAGGGTCTTGAACTGCCGAGTGAGATACGCCGATGCGCCCTCTTGGATCGCGCCCGCAATCTCCTTCATGCGGTCGGTACCCTCACTGGCCGATAGGACCTGCCGGACGAGAACGGCGGCAACGCCAAGGGCGGCCAACGCGATGACGGCAACGATGACGACGAGGGTCATGTTGGTGCCGGATAACTCAATCATGGGTCTCCTGACCTACCGGGGCTGCTGAGACGAGCGGAACGGGCGGAGTCTACGCAATGGCTGTCCCGCTGGGCCGAACAGGTGCGCTAGATGGCCGCGAGGGCCAAGTCCAACGTGGCATGGATATCGAGCAGGGTGTCGATCCCGGTGATCGCGAACACCCGCATAACCCGGGGCTCGGCGATCACCAAACCCAGCGAAGTACCCGACTCGCGGGCGCGTTTTAGGGCTGTGACGAAGACACTCAGGCCCGATGAATCCATAAAAGTTACGTCGGTTAGGTCAACCACGACCGGCTGACCGGCCGCAACGGCCGGGCTCAGCACCTCGGCTAGATCCGGAGCGGTGTGGATATCTAGCTCACCGCTGACCGCGATTACGGTCGCGGCACCGACCTCACGCGAGTGCACGGCAAAATCCACAACCCCACTCTGGCACATGGGCCAGGCCGTCGCACGCTATTGCTCGGGCTGACCGGCCCGGGCACTGGCCGCGATGCGGGCAAGTGGCTGGCCGAGGAAACCAAAGAGGCGCTCCAGCAACCCGGGGGCCGGTACCGTGCCGCCGACAACTACATCGCCGTGGTCGAGGTAACAGGTATTAAGCAGCGCACCATTGGCCTGTGCCACCAAAAATGCCGAATCGCAGGGCTCACCACCTGATTGCGCACCCGCAAGGGCGGCTAGGTCCATCGCGGTGCTGACCTGCTGGCGGGCCACCGCAACTTGGCCGGTGGCCATGGCGACGAGACCGCCAAGAAGCAACATGAAAGTAAGGGCTAAGGACCAAAGTGTTGCGGCACCACGGTCCGCACGTAGGTCGTTCACCGGGTTGAATTCTCGCGGGCGGCCACCGCAGAGCGCTGCACGGTCAAACCAACTCCATCGAGCATCGGAATTGGTAGCGCTACGTACTGGGTCAGTTCAACCACGACGGTGTCGGCCGATTGATCGATATTCAACTGTGCCTTCGGTGCCTGCTGATTGGTCTTGTGCGCGATGACCTCGAGGCTTTCACCGCGGGCAATGGCTCGAGCTGACTCGCGAGCAACATCACCGAGCGAGAGGGCGGTGGTCGCAACGCCAAGGGCCCAGATCAGTGACATCGCAATAGCGAACAGCATCGGAATTGCAATTGCGGTTTCGAGGAGCACGCTGCCGCGATCGCGCGAGAATAGAAGTCTGATAGCCCGGCGTGGTGAGCCACTAGGGCCCACCACACCTCCCCCGCCTGGTTTTCTCATCCGCCGAAGATGGCTCTAAATGCCGATGCAATCACATTGAAGATCAGATCCTTGACGGCGTCGCTGGTCAACAGTTTGATCAAGATGCCACCGAGGCCGGCAACGGCAACGGTGCCGACGGCGTACTCGGCGGTCGAAAGGCCCCGCTCGTCTTTAACTAAACGCGAGAGCATGAAACGCATGGAGTTCTCCTTAATTCACGTGCTTTGCCGACGAACGGTCGGCGCGTGCTGCCTATTGGCAAATCCAACTTTGTTTTAGATTGCCGGACTAGAACAGGTCCACTTTTTGGACTGTGGATGCGCCGGCAAGCCCGCGGTAATTTGGGGATAACTTCAGCCGTAGAAGAGATCACTCGCCATTGACGCAACGACAGGAACCACCCCGAGCAGTAAAAAAGCCGGTAAGAAACATGCTGCAAGTGGTGCCACCGCGCGGACACCAGCAGCACGTGCGGCAACTTCAACATTGAGTCGATGCCTTCTACGCAGATCATCAGCCGTGCCGGCTAACAGGGTTGATAGCGGAGCACCCGAAGTCGCCGAGCGCACAAATGCGAGGGCTATCGGGGCCAGTGAGGGATCATCGAGCACATGGGCCCAGGCATCAGCCGGATCCGCCCCCAACTCCAATGCCGCACCTATCGGCAGAAGAAGTTCTGAACTCGGCGCACCCACCGCTTCCGCAACCGCCCGTAAGGCAGCGCGCAGTGGTGCCCCCGATGCCAAGGTGGCTGCCAATAGGTCAGCGATGTCGGGGGCCTGTTTCATTAACGCGGTACGGCGCGTGCGGGCTGCGCGCGGCTCCATCCGCGTAATTATTTTCGGTGCGATTACCGCGATACCCGCCCCGAGAATCACACCTGTGAAGCCGCCAATGAGTAGGGCTACGCCAATACCAAAGACAATTGCACTTGCTCTGGCCAAAGCCCCGCGCGACATCCGTCGGGTGACTTTTGGCTGAGCAAAAAGTTCGCGCAACCGGCCATTTATCCCTGGGCGCAACCAAAACCAAACCGCAGCGAAAGTGGCGGCGGCGGCGAGGGCACTCACAGTTCACGCTCCACTGCCTTAGCGATGCGCGCGGTCCAGGCCATCCCAGCCACGGTGAGCAGTGCCCCACCGAGCAGGCAGAGAAGTCCCGGTGCGGTGCCGAGTAACCACTGCAATGGATCAGCGCCCATCAGCATCCCCATGGCCAACCCGATTAGCGGCAAAGTCGCGAGCATGCGGGCGGTAGCACGCGGCCCGGCAAGTTGCGCTTCCAATTGCACCCGGACATCCTCGGCAACCCGAGCCGAGTTCGCCAATCGATCAACCGCCGCCGAGAGTCCACTGCCCGATGCGGAGCTCACCTGCCAACAGGCGGCTAAAGCCGCCAGAACCGGCCGGGCCCTTGCATCTAGTCGCAGCGCCGCGGTGACGTCGCCATCAAGTCGCAGGGCCGCCAAAGTCGCCGGCCAGACCGGTGGGGAGCCGGCCGCATTTGCCAAGGCCACCCCGAGTGGCTGCCCACCACGAAGCTCGGCGGCAAGTGCCGATAGTGCTTCGACCGCCTTGGCGCGGTGCGCGGTGATGGCCCGGCGCGAAGCCGGCCCGAAGCCAAGGTGTGCGAGCAGGAAGCTGGCTACATTCCCCCGACGCGGGGTTGGTGCAATCAGGCCACTTGTTGTCAGCCGCCAACTAGCGTCAGCCGGCAGCAGCAGTGCCACCGTGACGCCAACGAGTAGGGCGCTGAGAAGAATCACGGGGTCTCGATGGCGGGGGCGCCCACCCGATCGGTCAGTCGCCGGATACCGGGTTCGGGCAATAACACCCGCCCATGCCGACGCAGGGCCGGCACCGCCCGCACCAATTGATCCGCGCCGCGCTCCAGCACATAGATACCCTCGACAACTCGTAGCCCCGATAAATCCCGTTGCAGGTGCACCACTGCATCAAGACCGGCCGCCACGAGAGCGTGCACAGCGAGCCGGTCTAGCCCGGCGGTGAGACCAAGTGCTTCCAATCGCGCTGGCACATCCGCGGCCGAGTTCGCATGCACGGTGCCGCACCCGCCCTCGTGGCCGGTGTTCAGGGCGGTCAGCAACTCGACCACTTCGGCACCACGCACTTCACCGACGACGATGCGATCCGGGCGCATTCGAAGTGCTTGCCTGACTAATTCGCGCATGGTGATCAACCCGGCACCTTCAACATTTGCCACTCGAGACTGCAATCGCACGGCGTGCGGGTGATCGGGCATTAGCTCAGCGGAGTCTTCGATCATCACGATGCGTTCCTCACGTGGTACCAAACCGAGCAACGCCGATAGAACTGTTGTCTTGCCGCTGCCGGTGCCGCCGCTGATGACAAACGCCAGGCGCTGCTCAATTAACATGCGCAGCCACTGCGCCCCCGTGGCATCGATGCTCCCCATCGACTCCAGTTCGGCCAAGGTGAACGCTCGGTGCTGCGGGACCCGGATCGAGATCAAGGAGCCCGCAACCGCAATCGGTGGAATTACCGCATGTAATCGGGTGCCATCGGGTAAGCGCGCATCAACGAAGGGCGTCGAGTCGTCGAGTCGGCGGCCAACAGAGGCGGCCAACCGCTGCGCCAGCTTGCGCACATCATCATCGGAGCGGAAAACCACATCGGTTCGCTCCATGCCGTTACCGCGATCAATCCAGACATCCTTCGGGCCATTAACCAAGACGTCTGTCACATCGCCCATGTGCAGTAATGGCTCAAGGGGCCCGGCCCCGATCAACTCCTGACGTAACGACTCGACTAGCCCGAGGACGGCGTCATCACCCAGCACTACGCCTTCCGCGCGCAGGGCCGAAGCCACCCGGGTCGGCGTTGCATCCGCGTGCGCCGCGATTAGCCGCGTGCGCACCCGATCAAGTAACGGGGCATTCACGCGAGACTTAATTTCGGGACCACACCGCTCAGCGCCTCAATGCAGGCCCGTGCAAATGGTGTGCGCGGCCCAGGGATCTCACCCTGCTCGGCACCAGCCGCAATCGTCGCGTCCACTACTAGAGAGGTTCCAAACCCTTGACCTAATGCTCGCTCCATCTCACCGATGCCCAATCCACGCGGTGACTTGCGCATGATCAGTGTCAATGGCCCGCCGAAATCCAATGCTGGTAGCAGTGCCGCGGCCGCGGCTACCGCACGCACCGAGTTCGGGATCACCAGATAGGCACCTGTCGCTGAACTCAGGCAGCTAGTGGTAACCGCATCGATCCCGCGTACTAGATCAACCACTACGAGGTCGTAACCGCGCACTGCGGCGTCAAGTACACAGGTAAGTGCCTCGGAATTTAGTAATCCCGCATACTGACGACCGAATGACAACACCGCCACCCCATCAACGTGGGGTAATGCTTCATCAAGAGTTGTGACACTTAGTCGACCCCGAGCATCGGCAAGATCAGCCCATCGGGCCCCCGGAACCTGCTCGGCCCCCAGAAGTAGGTCCAGACCCCCGCCGGTGGCGTCGGTATCGATCAACAGCACCCGTCGACCCTGACTTTGTGCCGCCGTCGCCATCACGGCGGCAACGGTTGAAGCACCAGCCCCACCACAGGCCCCCAGTACACAAACCACGGCCCCCTGCCTTGATGGGCCTTCACCTGACTCAGCTAGGCGCTCGATCAGCCACCGCTCAGCATCGGGTAATGACACGACATGCTCTGCCCCAATTGCAATGGCATCTCGCCAAACCGTATCCGACACCGGTGGGGTCGCAACGGCACCGTTAAGTTCGCGGGCGATGACAACGACATCACGGCGCCTGGGCAGGTTGCTGAAATCGGCGAGTCGATCCACCCCGATAAGTACGAGCGGCGCAATAGCCCACTGCGCCCGCGCGGCGTCGGCGTGCGCGGCGAGGTGAATATCAACACCCGTCGCCGCAGCCAGCCGCAGAATGTCTTCGGTGAGGTCAGTATCATCAGTAATCAGTAGTGGCCGCCTGGTTTCCATTGTTTCCATTGGCCCACCTTCAGCGCCACGTAGCGCAACCGCCAGCGGTCAGGTGCCTACTGTGGACATTAATTTCCGGGCTGTGGATAACGATTCACTGTGAATTTGCGCTCAAAACGCACTGCGTTTCGCGCACCATGGCTAGGGCGGGGTACCGTCAAGGGGTGAAAACCGCTGCCTTCTTCGACCTCGACAAGACCATCTTGGCGCGCTCTAGTTCGTTCGCCTTCGCGCGTCCCTTTTATAAGGGTGGGTTAATTGGCCGAAGTGACGTAATTCGCAGTGCCTACGCACAATTTGTCTATCTCGCTTCCGGCGCCGACCACGACCAAATGGAGTCAATGCGCACCTACATGTCGAAGCTGGTTACCGGCTGGGATGTCGACAAAGTCAAACAGATAGTCGCTGAGACTCTCGACGAGATCGTTGACCCGATGGTGTACGACGAGGCCATCAAGCTCATCGAAGACCACAAAGCCGAAGGCCACGACGTCATCATCATCTCCTCATCGGGCACCGACGTCGTCGAACCAATAGGCCAACGCCTCGGTGCCGACATAGCGATCGGCACTCAGGTCGCCGTTGAGGACGGTCATTACACCGGCGAGATCTTGTTCTACGCATACGGTGAGGGCAAAGCCGAAGCCGTGCTGGCCCTAGCCGCCGAGCATGACTACGACCTCACCGCCTGCTACGCCTACACCGATTCGCAAACAGATCTACCGATGCTCGAACTCGTCGGCAACCCTGTTGCAGTAAACCCGGACTCCGAATTACGCAAAATCGCAACGGAACGCGAATGGCCGGTATTGGATTTCCAAACACCGGTCGCATTACGGAAATCAATCGACACCAAACAGGCGGCCGCCGCCGGCGCCGGCGTTGCTTTGGGCGCGGTAGCACTTGGTATTGCCTGGTACGCCCGGCGCCGGGTCACGCGCGCCTAAGAACCTCCGGCCACCACCCACGGCCGCAACCACTTAGCCGGAGACTGCTTTCGCGCCCAGCGCGCAGGCTCCCGCAAACCAGATCAGGTAGGCCGATGAGCCGGCCATGGTGCCGGATGCATAGGCCCGCATCGCGTCAACATAAGCCGGCCGCCCCATGGTGAACATTCCGTTTTCTGGGATCGTGAACAACGATGGATCCACCGCGCGCTCGGCGAGTACGCAGCGGGCCGCGGCGCGGGCCACCAGACCCGAACCCCAGGCAAAGGGCCGAAGGGTGAGCAACTCGGCATGCACAATGCCCGCGACTAACATCGCCGGAGCCGTCGTCGGGGCGAGTACCAACTCCGCGAGCAGGGTCAACCGCGGACCCACCAGGGCGGCCGGGGGTAGTTGGCCGATGCGCAGCGGATCATCGGCCAGCTCCTGTGATCGCGGTCTGCCCAGTTCATCCTTGGTGGTGAAATCGTTGGCCGCGATGGCATGTAGGGCGGCAATCACCTGTAGGGGGGCCGATGACCAAGCGCCTACTTGGCCAGGCACCGCCGCGGTGACGTCAATCGCCCGGGCCAGTACCCGGCCCATCGGGGAGTCGTCGATGACCGCGGTATCGGCCCCGTCAATAGCCGCCGAATCACGACCCCCGCGCTCGATGGAGGCCCGGGCGACCGACGCCGCATTGGTCCGAATATCGCGGCGCCAAAGCACGGAATCGATCTCCGCACGCGCGGCCGCTAAAACCGAGGCGACCGCCGGGTCCTGGGCGAGTGCCGCGAATGGGTCGGTCCCTAGAACTTTGCTTTCAATTTCCGCCACGCCACCCATCTAACCGCCCGGTTCGCCATAATGCAGTGTGCCCTCACAGACCTTGGAAAGTGCCGCCCACGAGAACCTCTCCTTCCCGCCCCCGCCCGATTTCGTGGCGCAGGCGAATGTCACCGCTGCGGCGTATGACCAAGCCGCCGCCGACCGCCTTGAATTTTGGGCGACCCAAGCACGGCGTCTTTCCTGGGCGACACCCTTTAATGAGGTGCTCGACTGGTCAGATGCCCCATTTGCTAAGTGGTTCGTCGGTGGCAAGCTAAATGTTGCCTACAACTGTGTCGACCGCCATGTTGAGGCCGGCTACGGCGATCAGGTGGCAATTAAGTTTGAGGGAGAACTTGGCGACCGACGCGATATCACCTACGCACAGTTGCAGCGCGAAGTCTCGCAGGCCGCCAATGCGCTAATCGAACTTGGAATAACCACCGGGGATCGAGTTGCCATCTACCTGCCAATGATCCCCGAGGCGATAATTTCGATGCTGGCCTGCGCCCGGTTGGGGGCACCGCACTCCGTTATTTTCGGTGGCTTCTCAGCACATGCACTGGAAAGCCGCATCAACGACGCTGAGGCGAAACTGGTCATCACCGCGGATGGTCAACATCGACGCGGCAGTATCTTGCCCCTTAAGCATGCGGTTGACGAAGCTGTCGCCAACACCCCGACCGTCGAGCACGTGCTGGTGGTGCACCGCACCGGACTTGATGTTGATTGGGACGACTCCCGTGATGTCTGGTGGCACGACATTGTTGACAGCCAACCGGCCACGCACGCCCCCGAAGCCTTCGATAGTGAGCATCCCCTTTTCATTCTCTATACGTCGGGCACTACCGGCACCCCAAAAGGCATCCTCCACACGACCGGGGGCTACCTGACCCAAACTTCGTACACGCACTATGCGGTCTTTGATTTGAAGCCCGACACCGACGTTTACTGGTGCACCGCCGACGTCGGCTGGATCACCGGCCACTCCTATGTGGTCTACGGCCCACTATCGAACCGCGTCACCCAGGTGATCTACGAAGGCACTCCTGACACTCCAACCCAAGATCGCTGGTGGGATGTGGTGGAGCGTCATAAAGTCTCAATCCTCTACACCGCGCCCACCGCAATTCGAACTTTCATGAAGTGGGGGGACGATCTGCCCAATGGCAAGGATCTTTCCTCACTTCGGCTACTCGGCTCAGTTGGCGAACCCATCAACCCCGAAGCTTGGCTTTGGTACCACGAAGTAATTGGCGGTGGCCGCTGCCCAATCGTCGACACCTGGTGGCAGACCGAAACCGGTGCGATCATGATCTCACCGCTTCCTGGCGTAACAACTTGCAAACCTGGTTCGGCGATGACCGCCCTGCCCGGTATCGGCACTGCCGTTGTTGACGATCATGGGCTGCCAACCGGCGAAGGCACCACCGGCTACCTAATCCTCACCGAGCCTTGGCCGTCAATGCTGCGCGGTATTTGGCGCGACCCCGAGCGCTACCAGGAGGGCTACTGGAAGCACTTCCCCGATGTCTACTTCGCCGGTGACGGCGCCCGCCTGGACCATGACGGTGCGATTCGCTTACTCGGCCGAGTTGATGACGTAATGAACGTCTCTGGTCATCGCATCTCGACCACCGAGGTGGAGGCGGCACTTGGCTCCCATCCAAGAGTTGCCGAATCCGCCGTGGTCGGGGCCACCGATGCAACCACCGGGCAAGGCATCGTGGCCTTTGTCATTCTCAAAGGCGGCGTTGCCGAGGAGGGCGCCGGGCGCACTTCAATTATCAAGGAGTTGCGAGACCATGTGGCGCACGAGATCGGGCCCATCGCCAAGCCCCGTCAGATCCTCATCGTTGCCGAATTACCTAAGACACGATCCGGCAAGATCATGCGCCGCCTACTTCGTGATGTGGCCGAGCATCGCGATATCGGCGACGCCACCACCCTCGCCGACCCCGCAGTTATGAGCCTTATTGCCTCCGGCCTTGCCGCCAATAGCTCCGAGGACTGATACTTAGTCGGTGACTACGCCTGACGACTTTCTGGCGCGGCCATCACTGCGCGAACGCAACTGGGTTCTTGAGCAACTGCGTGATGAGACTTTTGGCGGGGTACTGCTGCTCATCGCGGCCGCGCTCGCCCTCATTTGGGCTAACTCCACTTGGAGTGCGACCTATTTCGCCTTCGTGCAAATCGAGATTGGACCACCTTGGCTGTCCTTACCACTATCGGCTTGGGCGGCTGATGCGTTACTAGCGTTTTTCTTCTTCGTTGTCGGACTCGAGCTTAAACATGAATTTGTTTTGGGGTCGCTATCGAAGCCCGCAAAAGCAGCTGTCCCAATAGCTGGGGCACTCGGTGGCATGGTGCTTTCGGCGGCAATCTTCTTCGCCATCAACGCAACTGCCGCGGACGGCTCCACTCGGGGCTGGGGTATTCCAATGGCCAGTGATATCGCATTTGGCCTCGCTGTACTTGCCGTAGTGGGCAAAGGAGTACCCGTTGCACTACGCGCTTTTTTACTGACACTGGCTGTGGTAAATGACCTCGGCGCAATTCTCGTCATCGGGATTTTCTATTCAAGTTCATTTAATGTCTGGTGGGTTCTTTCGTCTATTGCTTGCTTTATAATTTATTGGTACGCACAGCGTCGGCGCATCACTTCAGCCTTTATCTACGTCCCACTTGTAATATTCACCTGGATTTCTATGTATGAAAGCGGAATTCATGCAACGGTCGCAGGTGTCGTAATTGGGCTGCTCACTCGAGTCAAGCTTGATCCCGGTGAGGCCCGCGCGCCTGCCGACCGGGTTGGGCATCGATTACATCCACTCAGCGCCGGGTTCTGCGTCCCAGTTTTTGCGTTCTGCGTGGTCGGGGTTGATCTCACGGCCATCGGGCTCGGTGAGGTTATCGGCACCCCCATTGCGATGGGAGTCATCATTGGACTCGTAGTCGGCCAACCCATCGGTGTGGTCACTACCTCGTGGATCGTGGCGCGGTTTACCAAAGCCTCACTGGCGGCACCACTTAAATGGCTTGATGTCACGGCCATCGGGCTGCTAGCAGGTATCGGGTTCACCGTCCCGCTGCTTATTGCTGAGGTCGCATACGGTGAAACCCCACTTGAGCTGGGCACCGCGAAGACGGCCATTCTCACCGGCTCAATAACCTCGGCCCTACTTGCCTCAATCCTCCTTGTCACAAGAAACCGGCATTTCGCCGCCATCGAATCGGTTGAGGAGCGCGATGCGGACGGCGATGGAATCCCAGATGTGTACCAGCAGGGGCCCGGGCGGTAGCCTCTACCCGGAGGATCCCCATGGCAGCTAAAACCGAACCGAGTATCTCTGAACTAGTTGGCAAGGTTATTTCCGATGCCCAGCGGCTGGCGATGGCGCAGTTGGCCCTGGCCAAGGATGAGATTGGCAAGGCGGGTTCGCGAATTGGCGCGGGAGCCGCACTTGCGATAGCGGCTCTTAGCTTGATCTCATTGGCAACGGTTTTCCTGCTCATCGCGTTGGCCTACGGTCTGGTGCAACTCGGGCTGCAAATCTGGCTCGGCTTCTTGATCGTGGCCCTGCTACTGATTCTCGGTGCTGTAATTACCGGGCTCATCGCTCGGAAGAAAATTCTCGAGGTCCGTGCCGGCACGATGACCACCATCGATGAACTCAGCAAGACCGCGAGTGCGTTGGGGGCCACCGATCCCGAGAGTCCCGGCATCTGACCCGTGCCGATTGTTGACCCCGAACAGGCTATCCGGTTACCAGGACCTTGGACCCATCGCGAGGTACCCGCACACGGCGCACGCTTCCATGTTGTTGAAGCAGGTAGTGGCCCCGCGGTGGTGCTCCTGCATGGCTTTCCCACCTACTGGTGGACTTGGCGAAACCAGTTAACTGCACTAGCCGAAGCCGGCTATCACGCCATCGCGATGGATCTGCGCGGCTACGGCGGCTCTGACCACACACCGCACGGCTATGACCCGATGAGCCTTTCGGCCGACGTCGCGGGTGTGATTCGGTGCCTTGGTGAATCCGGTGCGATCGTCATCGGCCATGGTTGGGGTGGCTTGATCGCCTGGTCGATGGCAGTTACGCAACCAGATGCAGTACATGGAATCGTCACAGTTTCAGCCCCACATCCACGGTTGATGCGCCGGGCGGCACTGCGGCCACGGCAATTGGCGAAACTGGGTTACCTTGCCGGTTTCCAACTGCCGTTCTTGCCCGAGAATTCATTCATGAAAGCCGACGGCAAGCGCATCAGCGACCTACTGAAAAAGTGGTCCGCCGACCCGGCTTGGGTTGACGAAGCCGGTGAGATGTATCGCGCGGCATTTCTGCGCTGGCCGACCGCGCACACCGCAATTGAATACCACCGCTGGTCGGTGCGATCCCTGCTGCGTCCAGATGGCCTGCGTTATATGTCTGCTATGTCAGCGCCCATTGATAATAATGTGCTTCAGATCCACGGTACCGAAGACCCAATGGTGCTACTTGATAGTTGCGGAGGCAGCGATAAGTACGTAAGTGGCGAATATCAATTCCGGACTTTACCGACCGGGCACTTCCCGCATGAGGAAACCCCGGGGGCCTTTAACGAACTTATCCTGCATTGGCTTGCCGCACAGCATAATTAGGTTCATGCCGCGCCCACGTGATCGTTACGGCAGGCCCCTGGCGCCCGACGCCCCGACGGCACAGATAACCCCACCAGCTCCCGAACGGGAGAACATCACCAGCGCGGAGGCGTGGGGCGAGGCGATTAACTACCTGAATGTCGATTTACCTTTCCACGCGCACGAAGTCTTCGAGCAACGCTGGCGTTGCTGCCCGCCCGCCGAGCGTGACTGCTGGCGCGCTCTTGCGCAGTGGGGTGCCGCGCTTACCCACCTTGCCCGCGGCAACCCCAAGGGCAGTCGGGACGTCGCACTTCGAGCAGGTGAGTTACTTGGCAACTGCACCATCATCGCGCCGGTGGATCGTGAATTCGTATTGGATTCGCTCGCCAGGCTCATTACCTGCAAATAGTTGAGGGTGGCCAAGATTTAGGCCACCCTCAACTATTTATTCATGAATTAACTTTGCGGTGGCTGGTTGTATCCCCTGCCCTCGCGTTCAAGGGCGATCTCATCTGCCGATGAAACCCCCGCGGGTAGATCGATTGTCATCTTCGGGCCGGTGAACCACTTTTTGGCTGAAACATGCCAGCCGATCCAAAGTGCGATTAAAATCGCCCCTAGTACTAGTGGGGCATAGTTGACCGACTTCCAATCAAATGGCACCTCTTCAACGCTCGGTGCTCCTAAGAAGCCACGCATGAAACCCGGTGCTCCGCCTGGATACAGCGGCAGGATGAAATACACAGAAGTCACCACGATTTCAATGACGGCAAGTGGCGCCATCCACTTCCACTTATTGCCAAGGTTCCAAGAACCCTGCTTGAAGTCCGCGCCCTTCTTCCACCGATAGTAAATCGGGATCGCGAAGGCTAGGTACAACCCGAGTACCCCGATCGACACCACCGCGAAGAATGCGGTCACGGTGTAGATGGGCTCTTCCGGCGATCCGATATTCACCTTCCACAGCGCCGGGAGGGTCAAGATCAAGCCGGCGACGGTTACAGCGATGACAGCGTAGATTGGAGTCTTCGCCTTGTTGACCCGCGACCACAACTTGGCCCCTGGTACCGCACCGTCGCGGCTAAAAGCGAACAGCATTCGTGAGGCTGAGGTCAGGCACGCCGTCGTGCAGAACAACTGCCCGATCGTCGCGATCAGCAGCACGCTGCCAGACATCTGCGGAGTCAGTGCTTGGTCGAGGATGACTTGGACGCCCCCACCACCGGCCGACACCGCGACCGGATCCTGAACGGCGAACAAGAACAGGAGCAGGAGTATCCACCCGCCGATTGCGGAGTAGAAGATCGAACGCCAGATCCCCTTTGCCGCCGCATTGGCCGCACCATTTGTTTCCTCCGAAAGGTGCGCGGAAGCGTCGTATCCGGTGATCGTGTACTGGGTAAGCAAGAAACCCAATGGCAGCACATAGAACCAGAAACCCGGGCCACTCGTACCAGCACCGTTCAGGGCACCGTCTCCGCTGCCGAACAGGCCGAAGGTGTTGTTAACCCGACCGGTGAAAACATCGGTCACACCCCAGTGCGTTGCACCTTCCTTCAAGAAGAAGAGCAAGATGATCACGATAACGGCGGCACCAGCGACGTGCCACCAAACCGAGATGTTGTTGAAGACGGCCAGTAGCCGGCTGGAGAAGATATTGGCTAGCGCGGTCAGCGCCAAAATACACAAGAAGATGAAGAACACCCGTTCAAGTGAATACCCCGCTGCCCATGATTCGCTGAACCGGGAAATCGAGTAGTCGAAGAAGGTAGCCGCGCCATAGGCGACAGATGCCACGATGGCGATCAGGCCTACCAGGTTCAACCACCCGGTGTAGTAACCAGCTTTTACGCTACCCAGCTTGCTGGCCCACCAGTAGATACCGCCCGAGGTCGGGTACGCCGAAACCAACTCGGACATACAAAAACCAATTACTAAAATGCAGGCCGCAATTACTGGCCAGCCGATGGAGATGGCGATTGGACCGCCATTGTTCCACCCAAAGTAGAAGGTGGTAAAGCAGCCGGCCAGAATAGAGATAATCGAAAATGAGATCGCGAAGTTGGAAAAACCAGACCAACTTCGATTGAGTTCCTGCTTGTAACCAAGATCTGCCAGCTGTTTTTCGTCAGCACTCATGGTCGATTGATCTGCCACCGCTGTCCTCCTTATCGACGCCGGCAATGTCACTCCACGGTGAGTTCGCGTCTGACGACCCCGTGGACGGGACACTATTGCTGCTGAGTGTCCTCCCGCAGAGCTTTTAATTAAATTCGACACGCCAACAAGTTAAATAGAGACTTAGCCACTTGCATTTATTCAGTCGGGGTCACCGAATGCAGGAGGTCGGCGAACCCCGGGCTGTCGAATTCGGCAACGGCTCGCTCATACTTCTCCATGCCCCAGCCCCAGTAGTCAAAGTCAATGGGGCTCATCGCCGCCTGGATTGATGCCCATAGGGTCCAGCCGTATTTCGAGGCCACCCCCCAAAGTCGCGCCCTGGCAACCTTGCTGGCCGCTGCCCGACCCCAATAACTTGCGACTAATTCCGCTAACAGCTCGTCTGGGAGGGTGGATTCACTCCAGATATTGCCGATCTCAAAGCTAGCCTCGTTATTGCCCGAATACTCATAGTCAATGAGCCATAGCCGCTCACCGTCATCAATGAAATTCGCAGCCAAAAGGTCGTTATTGCAAGGTACCGTTGGCTCGGGATGCTCGAACATAATCTTTTTCATGAGCTCGAATTTCGGTAAGAACTCAAGATACCGATCGGGCAGCCGGTAGCCCTTTGCTTGCACCAAGGATAGGTAGCGGGCCTGAATATCGAACATATTGAAGTCGCTGACGAATCTGGGGCCAGCGTGCAGCATGCGGCACGCCTGGGCGATCCTGGGCAGGTTGGCCGGATCGCGAACATCTACTTCGGCGTACGTTCGCCCTTCGATCCACCCCACCACTAGGGCCCCGGCCTGTGGCAGGTACTCGATGACCGGGGGCCCGGCACCGGACATCGCCGCGGAGATCGAGTTCAGGTGCTCGTTATCCCGGTCAATTGCGAGCGCTGACGACTCGGCATCCGAAAGCCGAACCACGATGATCCCGCCGGGGGTAACCACCCGGTAATTGCGGTTAGTGATGCCGCCTGCCAGCTCGGACACCGCGGTGGCACCCCGGGCACTCGGTAACTGCCGAATTCGATCAGCGTCCGCACTAGGGATGCCCGCGTATACGTCAGCTGCTCGCACCGCATCCATAGGTGGGAGCGTAGGTCACCGTCGGGGTCAGCCTGTAGTTAATAGGCCGGCAATTTGGGGGTAGGGAGGCTAACCGCCGGCCCGATAGGGCAGGGTTGGGGTACCGAGTTGATCACGACATGGAGGCAAAAATGGCCCGCATTGCCCGACTCGATGTCGAGACCCTCAAGCGCGAAGTCGAGGCCGGAAACATCGACACCGTTGCCGTGGCCATCACCGACATGCAGGGGCGCCTGCAAGGCAAGCGCATTCACGCGCACTATTTCGTCGACGAGGTCATGGGCCATGGCACCGAGGGCTGCAACTACGTCCTTGCTGTCGACGTCGACATGAATACCGTCGATGGCTACGCGATGTCATCATGGGAGACCGGTTACGGCGACCTAGTGATGCGTCCCGACCTTGACACCTTGCACTACCAGCCCTGGCAGCCGGGCACCGTTGGGGTGTTATGCGATGTGCTTTGGGAGGACGGCTCTGACGTCGTCGCCTCACCCCGGCAAATCCTGCGAGGGCAACTTGCTCGCCTAGCGGATGCGGGTATGGGCGCCTTCGTTGGCACCGAGCTTGAGTTCATTGTGTTCTTGGATTCCTATGAAGAAGCCTGGGAGAGCGGGTACCGCGATCTGACCCCCGCGAATCTTTATAACGTTGATTATTCGATGCTCGGCACCGCACGGGTCGAACCCCTGCTTCGCCGCATTCGTAATGAGATGACAGCAGCAGGCATGACCGTTGAAAGCGCCAAAGGTGAATGCAATCTCGGACAGCATGAGATCGCCTTCAAGTACACCGATGCCCTAGCGACCTGCGATAACCACGTCGTCTACAAGACCGGCGCTAAGGAGATTGCCGCCCAAGAAGGGGTGTCACTCACCTTCATGGCCAAGTTCAATGAGCGTGAGGGCAGTTCCTGCCACATCCACCTATCCTTCCGCGGCAACGACGGCTCGATGGTCATGGCCGACGACTCCGACCCGTCTGGAATGTCAGCGTTGGGTAAAGCATTCATCGCGGGTCAGTTGGCACATATTGATGAACTCACGCTGCTCTACGCACCCCAGATCAACTCTTATAAGCGCTTTGTGCCCGGCTCCTTCGCGCCGACCGCGGTGCGCTGGGGTCGCGATAATCGAACCTGTGCCTTCCGCTTGGTTGGGCACGGGCAGTCACTTCGACTCGAGAACCGGGTGCCCGGCGGCGATGTGAATCCTTATCTTGCGGTCGCCGGGATGATCGCTGCCGGCCTTGACGGCATCGAGCGTAATCTGCCCCTTGAGCCCACATTCGAAGGCAACGCCTATTCAAGTGACTCCGCCCATGTGCCATCGGACATGCGCGACGCCCTAAGATTGTGGGAGTCCTCAACGTGGGTTACCGACACCTTCGGCGCCGCAGTGCAGGCGCACTACTCGAATATGGCCCAGGTGGAGCTAGCGGCCTTCGGCAAAGCGGTTACCGACTGGGAGCGTTATCGCAGCTTCGAACGCCTCTAGACCAAGCACCCGCACCGCCAAATTCACCACTCAGGAGATGAAATGCACGCCGTAATCAACCCCGCCACCGAAGAGGTTGTTGCCAATATCGCGGCAACTTCCGCGGAGGAAGCAGACCAGGCCATCGCTCGGGCGCATGCAGCATTTGATTCTTGGCGGGCCATTGCACCGGGAGATCGAGCGAATCTGCTTCGCAGGTTTTCTGATGTAGTGCGCGAGCACGTTGAGGAACTGGCGTTGCTTGAAGTTAAGAACTCCGGTCACACCATCGGCAATGCCCGCTGGGAGGCAAATAACGTCGCGAACGTCCTGAACTACTACGCCGGCGCCCCCGAGCGGTTGTTCGGACAGCAGATCCCGGTGCCGGGGGGAGTCGACATAACTTTCAAGGAGCCGATCGGCGTCGTCGGAGTGATTGTGCCGTGGAATTTCCCGATGCCAATTGCCGGCTGGGGTTTCGCCCCCGCATTAGCTGCGGGCTGCACCGTGGTGTTGAAGCCAGCCGAGCTAACTCCCCTCACCGCCATCCGCTTAGGTGAATTAGCCCTTGTCGCCGGCATCCCTGAACACGTGTTAATCGTCCTGCCCGGCAAGGGATCGGTCGTCGGTCAGCGGTTCGTCGACAACCCGCTCGTGCGAAAAGTGGTTTTCACCGGGTCAACCTCGGTGGGTGCGGCAGTTATGGCCGGGTGCGCATCACAAATCAAGCCGGTCACCCTTGAACTGGGCGGCAAGAGCGCGAATATTATTTTCGCCGACGCCGATATCGAGAAGGCCGCCGCCACCGCGCCATACGGGGTATTCGATAACGCCGGCCAAGATTGCTGCGCCAGGTCGCGCATTTTGGTGCAGCGCTCGGTAATGGATCGCTTCATGGGGCTGCTAGAAACCGCAGTCAAGGGCGTCGTAGTCGGTGACCCGGCACTCGAAAAAACCGAAATGGGCCCACTTATTTCACGCGGGCAGCACGACACTGTTTCGTCTTATGTGCCAAGTGATGCCCCCATCGCAATCCAAGGTAGCTGCCCCAGCGGGCCGGGCTACTGGTTCGCCCCGACCGTGCTGGCCCCGGTAGCACCCAGTGCCCGGGCATTTCGTGAAGAGATTTTCGGTCCGGTTGTTGTCGTGACCGCCTTTGAGGATGAAGCCGATGCGATCGCCTTGGCAAATGATTCCGAGTTTGGGCTTTCGGGCTCCATCTGGACGCGAGATGTCGGTCGCGCCCTACGCGTTGCCCGTGGAGTCGAAGCCGGCAACCTCTCGGTGAACTCCCACTCCTCGGTTCGCTATTGGACCCCGTTCGGCGGCTTCAAGCGCTCCGGGCTCGGCCGCGAGCTCGGCCCCGATGCACTAGACGCCTTCACCGAAACCAAGAATGTATTCCTGAGCACCGAAGATTAAACCCATAACCAGCAGCGATTTCACTTACTAAGAATTGAGGAATCATGGGTGACAGCAACTGCCGCCGGCTCGTTGGTCGCGTCGCGGTCGTAACCGGCGGGGCCAGTGGCATTGGCCTGGCCACTGTGCGCCGGTTCGCTGACGAAGGTGCACTGGTCGTGATCGGTGACGTTGACCCGACAAGCGGTGAGGCCGCCGCGGCCGAAGTCGGTGGCCTATTCATCAAAACCGATGTCACTAACGCCGACCAGGTCGCTGCCATGTTCAAAGCTGCCAAGGATACCTACGGCAGCGTCGACATTGCCTTCAACAACGCTGGTATCTCACCACCCGATGACGACTCCATCTTGGAGACCGGCATCGAAGCCTGGCGCCGAGTCCAAGAAGTAAACCTCACCTCGGTGTTTCTTTGCTGCAAGGCGGTGCTGCCCTACATGCTCGAGCAGGGCAAGGGTTCGATCATCAACACGGCTTCATTTGTCGCCACCATGGCCGCCGCAACTTCGCAGATCTCCTACACGGCCTCCAAGGGCGGCGTCCTCGCCATGAGCCGCGAGCTCGGCGTGCAATTCGCGCGCTCCGGGGTGCGGGTCAACGCCCTGTCGCCCGGACCGGTGAACACCCCGCTACTTATTGAGCTTTTCGCCAAGGATCCAGAGCGCGCAGCACGTCGCCTCGTGCATATTCCGTTCGGCCGCTTTGGCGAGCCCGATGAGATAGCCGCCGCGGTTGCCTTTTTGGCCAGCGATGACTCCTCGTTTATCACCGCATCTAATTTCTTGGTCGACGGTGGCATCTCCGGGGCGTACGTCACCCCGCTGTAACCCCGCACCCGCGCGCTATCTGCTTAAACCTGCTCGTTCCGTCAAATATCGCCCCAGAAATGACGGAACGAGCAGGTTTACCGACCGGTGGTGCGGTAGCTGCTGGCCGCGGCCAAGAAGGCGCCGATCAGGTTGGCATCGGCAACCCGTCGGTCTGGGTGCTCCGGGTGCCACTGCACCCCGAGGCAAAAATCAGCACCCTTGTCCTCGCAAACTTCGATGGTGCCGTCAGCGGCCCAACCGGTCACCGTTAGCTCACCTGGGCTATCAACCCCTTGGTGGTGCGAGGAGTTAACGGTGGTTGCGGTGGTGCCCATCACCTGTGCGATGAGCGATCCGGGGGCGAAAGTCGCTTCGTGTTCCACGAACTGCCCTGGCACTTCACGGTGCACCGTGGCCAGCCCCAGATCCGGCAGGTTCTGGATCAGCGTGCCGCCGTGGGCCACAGCCATGATCTGCAGGCCGCGGCAGATACCCAGCACCGGCATCCCGCGCTCCCGCGCACCTAGGTAAAGCACGGTTTCAGACTCATCCCTTGACTCACGTGGCGCGTCCGCGGTCTTATGGGGTGCGGCGCCGTAGCGACGTGCATCGACATCGGCGCCGCCGACGAGTACCAAGCCGTCGAGGCGGTCCAATGCGTCGGCATTGGTCGCGGGGGGTAGCAACACGATGCGCCCGCCGGCATCTTGGAATAGATCCAGATACCAGTGCGGGAGTTCGGCCGCCTTGATATCCCAAGCCCCCCATTTGGCCTGCTCGAAATAGACGGAGACACCGACCACGGGCGCTGACATCCGGCAATGTTCTCACAGCCGCAGCCCGTTGCCGTAGATTGCCCAGCGTGCAATCGGATCTATCCTCGCTCCTTGTCATCGTGGCCATCTCCGCCTTGGTTCCGCTCATCGTTGGCCTGACAAGGATCAAGGTTTCCGAGGTGGTACTGCTCCTGGGCGGGGGCATCATCTTTGGCCCAAATGTCCTGGATTTGATCCACACAGATGCCGCGATTGATCTACTCGCTGAGATGGGCCTGGGCCTGCTCTTCTTCTTGGCCGGTAATGAGTTGGAGAGAAATGCAATCTCCGGCAAGAATGGCAAGCTCGCCGCCATCGGCTGGGGTGCCTCGCTCCTAATGGCCGGGCTGGTCACCGGTGGCTTGTCTGCGATTGGTTTCATCCAAGACTATTTAGGGATTGCGATCGCACTAACCACCACCGCCCTAGGTACTTTGTTGCCGGTGCTGCGCGATGCCGGCGAATCCAATACGCGTTTTGGGCTGTTTTTCATGGGGGCGGGGGCGTGGGGTGAGTTAGGCCCAATCATCACGATCGCAATTTTGTTCGGTGCCAAATCCTCGTTCGTGGCGATTCTCTCCCTTACCGGTTTCGCGATTGTCGCCTTGATCGTGGCACTGCTACCACAGCGATTGAACAACCCTCGGGTGCGGGCCGTGCTGCAGCGCGGGTATGGCACCAGTTCGCAAACCGCGGTACGCATCACCATGCTGCTGCTCGTCTTTCTCTTGACAATCGCTTCAGATTTTGGGTTGGACGCAATCCTCGGCGCCTTCATCGCCGGCATCATCGTGCGGCGGTACGCACCACGTAGTGAAGAATCAATGCTGCATGGTCGGATCGAAGGAATAGCGTTCGGATTCTTCATCCCAATTTTCTTCATCATCTCCGGTGCCAATCTGGATATAGTGTCTATCATCCAAAACCCACTTACCCTCATCGTTTTCTTCGCACTACTGCTACTGGTTCGTGGGCTGCCGCAATTCTTTATCTACCGTAAAGCGATTCCCGATGCCTTTCAGCGCGGGCGCTTCTCCTTACTGGTTGCCACCGGCTTGCCGATGATCGTCGCTATCACCACATTGGAGGTTGAAACCGGGGCAATGCTGCCGCGAAACGCGGCCGGGTTGGTCGGTGCGGGCGCTCTTTCGGTTCTAGTTTTCCCGCTAGTTGCTAGTGCACTCGGGAAAAAGGTGCGAAACCCACTCCCTGAAGAAGAGCTAGCGCATTAAGCCCCACGCTTAGGTTCGAGCGGCATAAACCGCATGCAAAGCGATACCGGCAGCGACTGCAGCATTCAGGGACTCCGTGGCACTGCTCATATCTATTCGCGATAGCCAATCGCAGGTCTCACCGACCAACCGCGATAAGCCTTCGCCTTCAGCCCCAATCACAATCACCACCCGATCTGTCAACGTGCCAACAGGCAGCCCGCCCAAGGCGGTGGCCCCATCAGCCGCCAGCCCAATAACCGTAAAGCCCTGTTTTTGCAAGGACTGCAAGGCGCGGGTCAAGTTCGGCACCTGGGCAACGGGCACGCGCGCCAGCGCCCCGGCCGAAGTCTTCCATGCCCCTGCGCTGATTCCCGCAGCTCGCCGAGTCGGGATGACGATGCCATCCGCGCCGAAGGCTGCGGCTGAACGTGCAACCGCACCCAGATTTCGTGGGTCGGTCACCCCATCAAGTGCGACGAGGAGTCGGCCCCCGCTGATAGCCGCAAGGTCGGCATACTCATATGGCGGCATCGTGAGAACCAAACCTTGATGCACGGCATTGTGAGTCATTTCGTCAAGATCGGCTCGGGGGATTTCGAATGTCGGCACATTCTGCGCGACGGCCAACCGCAGCGCCTCACGCAACCGATCGTCGGCATCTAATTTGACCTGGACGTATAGGGCTTTGGCCGGAACGCGAGCGCGCAGTGCTTCAACCACGGAGTTGCGCCCGATAAGCAGGTCTGCGGTGTCGCGCGTGCGACCGCTGGACGGGCGAGCCGACTTCTTCGCCGTGTCTTGTATCCGGGCTGAGGCACGTTCCTTGCGTCCAGCCGGATGGTGTGGACGCTCAACCGCCTTTGGTGTCGGGCCTTTGCCCTTTAGTTGCTTGCGGCGTTGACCCCCCGAACCAACCGTTGCCCCCTTCTTGCTGCCCTCACTTCGCATAGCGCCACGACGCTGTGAATTACCGGCCATGACTATTGCTCCAAAGTCCAGCGGGCACCTTGGGGGGTGTCCTCGATGCGAATGCCGATGGCGTCAAGCCCATCGCGGATGGCATCGGACGCCGCAAAGTCTTTACGTGCCCGAGCTTCTTGGCGCTGCTGCAGTGCAACCTGCACCAGCGCATCGATCACCGATTCGGAATCGGCCTTGCCGGCAGCCACCCACGGCTGTGCCCAAGGGTTTAGTCCAAGCACATCCAGCATGGCGAGGGTTGCCTTGAAGGCATCGGCTACCACACTCGCGCTCTTCTCGGTTAACGCCGCATTACCACCGCGCACTGTCTCATGAAGAATCGCGAAAGCCTGCGGCACTGCTAGGTCGTCATTCATCGCAGCGTCAAATGCCTCGGGTCGAGATGAGGGGTCGGGATCAAGCAACCGCGGATCTGCACCTAAGAACTCATGGCTGCGCTGCAGAAAACCTTCAATGCGACGAAAACCTTGGCCGGCTTCATTAACGGATTCGTCCGAGTACTCCAGCATCGACCGGTAGTGGGCACCCACCAAGTAGTAGCGTAATTCAATCGGACGGACCCGCTTCACTACTTCGTCAACCAGCAAGGAATTACCAAGTGACTTACTCATCTTTTCGCCGGCGGTCGTGACCCACGCATTGTGTACCCAGTAATTGGCGAATTGATCACCGGCGGCTTTGGACTGCGCGATCTCATTTTCATGATGCGGGAAAACCAAGTCCAGCCCGCCGCCATGAATATCAAAATTCGGACCTAGGTATCTGGCCGCCATCGCCGAGCACTCAATATGCCAACCCGGACGGCCCGGGCCCCAAGGGGTATCCCAACAAGGCTCACCCGGTTTGGCCGACTTCCACATTGCGAAATCACGAGCATCGCGCTTGACCTGCGCTTCTGAGTCGGGCGAGGCCAACATGTCATCAATGCGCTGGCCACTTAACTTGCCATATCCTTCGAAGGCGCGTACATCGAAATAGACATCACCGTTAGTCGCATAGCCGTACCCCTCGGTGATCAATCGTTGCATCATCGCGATCATCTCGGGGATGTGGCCCGTGGCTCGGGGCTCATAGGTTGGTGGCAGGCAACCGAGTGCGTCGTAAGCGCGGCTAAAGGCCCGCTCATTACGCATCGCAACTACCCAATAAGGGACGCCGTCATGGCCGGCATTGTGGATGATCTTGTCGTCAATGTCGGTGACATTACGAATGAAGGTGACGCCATACCCCTGATCGATCAACCACCGGCGCAACACATCAAAGGCCACCCCACTGCGAATGTGCCCCACATGCGGTGGCGCCTGAACGGTCGCCCCGCATAGGTAAATACCCACCTCACCAGGTGAGATTGGTACGAACTCGCGCACCGAGCGCGTCGCGGTGTCATGAAGGGACAGGGAAGATGGCACAGGCTAAGGCTATCGCTGAAGCGTGACGATCTTTTCCGGCGTTATGCGGACGACCACCCGCACGTTGTCGGTGCCGTCATCAAAGGCGTATCTATCCAGGCCCATATATGCCTGTGCCGCCCGATCTATCAGCTCACGACCACCTGATTCGGTCATCGTGGCAGTGCCCCGGACTTCCACATACGAGTAAGGGTTGTCCTTCGGATAGACCAGCAAGGTGACCCGAGGATCCTTCTCAATATTTAGGTGCTTGCGTCGACCCTTAACTGTTGAGACAAGTAAGTCATCCCCGTCGCGCTCAACCCACACCACCGAGAGATGAGGTTGCCCGTCTGGGAGCAAGGTTGCGATGGTGGCAAACTCAGGATCATCAAACCAGGGTTTTACGGTGTCGGGGAGCGCGATGGCCATGAACCGGAGTCTAGATCTACGCGGGCGTGGCCAGCACACTGGCAATGGCCAACGCGGCCAGCCCCTCGCCCCGGCCGGTCAGGCCCAGGCCATCGGTGGTGGTACCGGAAACCCGCACCGGAGCCCCGATCGCCGCCGACAGTACGTCTTCGGCTTCTTGGCGGCGCGGTCCGACCCGCGGTTGATTGCCGATGATCTGCACACTCGCATTACCGATGGTGAAGCCCCCTTCGCGTACCAAGGACGCCACCTCGGATAACAAGGTAACCCCGGAGGCCCCGGCATACTTCGCTTCATCAGTCCCGAAAACCGATCCCAGATCACCGAGGCCTGCGGCTCCAAGGAGGGCATCGCAAATTGCATGCGCGGCGACGTCGGCATCTGAGTGCCCGCTTAGGCCGACTGCGTCAGGCCAATGAAGACCGGCAAGCCAAAGCGGACGACTCGCGTCAAAAGCGTGCACATCCACCCCGAGGCCAACAAGTGGAATCGGCATCTGTTGGTTATTAGACGGCACCGGCGGCTCGCCGTCTAGCGAGAATGGCCTCGGCCAAGATTAAGTCAATCGGACGCGTAACTTTGAATGCTTCTTCATGCCCTGCAATCACGTGGACCGTAACACCCATGCGCTCAACCATGCCCGCATCATCGGTTATCACCGTTTCATCAATATCCAAGGCGGCATGCGCAGCCTGCAGCACTTCGCGGGTGAAACCCTGTGGAGTTTGTATCGCACGAAGTGCTGATCGGGCCGGAGTTGACGTGACATCGGATTTCGCATCCACCTCTTTGACGGTGTCGACCATCGGTACCCCAGGTACCACCGCACGATGGCCTTGCCGCACCGCGGCGACCACAGCGCTAACCAACTCCGGTGGCACAAGTGGCCGCGCCGCGTCATGCACAAGTACGACATCCACATCCGGTGGGAGGCCGATCAAGGCGCGAGCAACCGACTCGGGTCGGGTATCGCCACCCGCAACCACGCTGACATCAGCTGTGAATTGCTGCTGCACGAGGAGTGCACTGACTTCGTCCACACTTGCTGCAGGTACCGCGACAATCACCAGATCGACAGATCGCGACTCCGCGAGTGCGTTGACGGCGTGCACAAACATCGGCACACCAGCAAGTTGGCGCAATGCTTTTGGAGTACCCGGGCCAAGTCGCTCGCCCCGACCTGCTGCCGGCACTAGGGCCGCGGTTCGCCCCACCTAAATCACCACCGACTAGGAAGCTAGGACCTCGTCGAGGATCGCCTCGGCATTGTCCTCATTAGTCTTCTCGGCAAGGGCTAGCTCGCTCACCAGAATCTGCCGGGCTTTGGCCAGCATGCGCTTCTCGCCGGCGGACAACCCACGCTCACGCTCCCGGCGCCAAAGATCACGGACCACCTCGGCGACCTTGATGACATCGCCGGAGGCGAGTTTCTCGAGATTGGCTTTGTAGCGGCGCGACCAATTGGTCGGTTCTTCGGTGTATGGCTGGCGCAGCACGTTAAAAACTCGCTCGAGACCCTCGGCGTTCACGACATCGCGGACACCGACTAAGTCAACGTTGTCGGAGGGAACTCGAACGGTCAAATCACCCTGAGCCACCCGCAGCACGAGGTACTCACGGTCTTCGCCTTTAACTGTCCGGATCTCAACAGCCTCAATGAGTGCCGCCCCGTGATGTGGATAGACGACCGTGTCACCGACGTTGAAAGCCATATGGAAAAACCCCTCTCGAAGGGGCTTAGAATACCACGCTCACAGCGGCCCCAAATCCTCCGCTACCCTCCTGCCTGTGACCTCATCTCCGCGCCAAGCACGCGCCACCCGCCCCGCCCTTGCCATAGCGACCATCGCGGTCGCACTGACTGCCACGCTAAGTGGCT